>JAFAUB010000042.1 GCA_019243635.1 Pseudonocardiales bacterium | reverse complement strand
CGCATCTGCTGTTTTTTGACCATGCGTTTTTTCCGAACTAGCGAGGCTGGTGGTCGCGCCCGGGCCGCACGTGATCTCTGTGTCGAGCCGGTCAGCGGTGCGGGGCTCGTCACGGTGGAGGGTCAGTGATCACGGGCATACCTAGGTTGACCGGACTGCTGGGGTGTCGGTCGTGCGCGCGGTCCAGGCTGACCAGTTTCCGGGAAGCGGCCTCCAGACTGACCTTCAAGCCCTCGACCTCACCCGACCAGCCGTTGAGCTTGGCTTCGCTGATCCGGTCTCTGAGATTAGCGATGATCTCCACGAGCCGCGGGCGAGCGGTGGGCATCAGCCGAAGACTTGGGCATCGTAAGCACGAATGTTCATGTTTGCAGGTCGAGCCATAGGGACGCCCGCATTCACCCAGTTCCAGCTTGCGCGCCTGGAAGTGCGCCTGGAACTCGCGCCACTCCTGTTCGGTGGGCTCGCGGTACTCGGCTTCCGGGCGCAGGGACCGCCGGTTGTCGAGGAACGTCCGGTAGGCCCGAACCAGATCCTCGGCGAAGACAGCGATGTACGCCTGGCTGGTGTTGAGGTTCTTGTGTCCCAATAGCCGGGCAACGATGTGGACTGGCAGGCCACTGGCGACGGCGTCCGAGGCGAAGATTCTCCGGAAGTCGTGGGCGGTGTAGCGCAGCGGCTGACCGGCCGCGTCGGTGAGATCCACGCGGCTCAAGGTCTGCGTGACCCACTTCTGGATGGTGGCTTGGCTGGGGACTTCCCAGCGCCACCCACGACGGTGCTGGAACAGGTGCGGCAGCGCCGGCCCGGTCACGCGTTCGTGTGGGTCGTAGCGGGTGGTGAGGGGCACCGTTCCGCCGTTCTCGTTCCGCAGGCGGGTGATGACGGTGGCTAAGACGCTGGCGAGTTCCGGGCCGACGAGAAGCAGGCGTTCCTCGTTGCCCTTCGAGGGAACGATCCGCGACATCGGCACGATTTCACCGGTGTCGGGCAGCTTGTAGGACACCAACCCGAGGTGGGTGATCTCCAGCAACTCCTCGATCCGGATTCCGGTGTGTCGCAAGACCTCGATGCTCGCCCAGGCCCAAAAAGCTTCGTGTTCCCTCCTGCCGACGTCGATGATCTCGCCGGTAGTCAGATCCTCGACCTGGACTGGGGGAACGCAGTCGCGGTAGTAGCTGGTCTGGTATGCCTGCGGCCTGGTAGGACAGTAGTCCTGGCCTGCGTGGCTGAATGTCTGCCCGACCGCGGCCTGCTCGGCTGCCGCTAAGAACGCGGCCTGTTCGGCCTTGTGCCGTTCAGCCGCATCGACTAGGACCGGCAAGTGCGGTAGTCGCTCACGGACACGCTGGTGCATAGCGGCAGTGGTCTTCCGTTTGGCCTTCTGGGCGCCGGCGGTGTCGCGCTTGCGGACCGGGCTTGGGGCGCTCCATTGGACCCAGTAGGGGTCATCGTGCGCCCACTCCTGAATATCGCGATAGAACCCGCGGATCGGCATCAACAGCTGGATGTAGTCCCCGCGTGGCCGAGTCGTGCCGTCCCGTCCAACCACGGTCCGCGGACGCGACTTCCAGCCTTCGGCGACCTGTTCGGGAAGGTGCAGGCTGTCGATGCCGGGGTGGTGGTGTTCGATGTCTGCCCAGAAGGTTCCGGCCAGGGCGCCGACCAACCCGGTGAAGCTGCTGTAGTCCAGGCAGGGGCGGCGCTCGTCCAGGTAGCGGACCAGCAGATCCCGGATGGGCTTGCACCCGATGTTGTAGGCGTCGACCAGTTCGGTGGTGGGCCGCTGGCCAAACCGGACCGCTTCCTTGATAGTGGAGTGTTCCCCGAGGTCAGCGACACCGCGCAGCGCGGCCCATGCCAGTGACAGTCCGGGGGTGCCGCCCTCGACGGCCTTGGGCCCTCGCAGGTGCCAAGTGCGGTAAGCCAACAGGTCGTCGGCGGTGATTGCGTCAGCATCACGACCGGTGTGCAGCACCAGCTTGCTGATCACCGCGAGCGCGTCACGGACGCTACGTGGCTGTCCTTCAAGCTGCTGGGCACTCGCCTCGATCCGGGCGAACAGCTCCGGTCGGAGGACTTGCCGGGTGTAGGCGTAGAGCTTGTAAGCCTTGTAGGAGGCCAGGAAGTCATAACTGGGCAGGAAGATCCGGCACAGCAACAGGCTGGTGAGCCCGGCGGTCAGCTCTGCCCGCTGGGTAGTCCGACTGCGCGAACAGTCCTCGACGATGAAGGAGTCGATCCAGTCGAGGTTGCGATCGGCGCCGGAGACGAGCCAGCGATCCTGCCAGCCGTGGCCCGGATGGCCCTCCAGCCACTCCAAGATCGTGCGAGCGCCGTGGACGTGGCCCGCTCGATGTCCGAAGAGCGCGCTTTGTGGCCAGTTCCCCAGCGTGGGAAACAGCTCAAGAACCGAACTGGTCGACAGCGTCTCCCGTGCCGTGACAGCAGCCTGGGCCCCTACCAGATGATCATGCTGTTTGGACACGCTCTGCCGGCGAGAGCTGGGCCGAAACCGCTGCTGCTGTGCTGGGGGCGTGGCTGTCATGATCGGGCGTCTCCCAGCAGGATTTCCAGGTCGGCGGAGTCATAACCGGCGGCGACAGGCGCGGGCGGCTGCTGGGCTCGGTGCTCGCGGTCGATAAGGTGCTGCCGCACCCGGCGGATGACCTGGACTTCGTCTTCGACCATGTAGACGTCGGCGGTGGTGGACAGGTGCGCGTGACCGAGGATGACCTGTACGTCCTTCAGTGACAGGGTCTCCTCGCGGGCCATGCGCAGCGATGCCGTGTGGCGCAGGTCGTGCATCGAGTAGTTGGCGCCCAGCAGTTCGTTGACCCGGCGGAACACCGCGCGCAGCGCATCGTAGCTCAACGGCTGCCGCCGCGGGCCCCCACCCCGGTCCCGGCGGCGCAGCGTCCACCACAGCGGTTCGTTCGGGTCGAGCGGGGTGGCCAGCTCAGCCAGGTAGAGACGAATCCAGACGAAGGCCTCCGGGCTGGCCGGCAGCCACTGCTCGGCGCCGCTGCCCTTGCGGATGACCCGCACGAGCTGGTCACCCCAGCCCAGGTCCACACCCCGAACACCGAGGACCTCAGCGGCGCGAACACCATTGCTGACCGTCAGGGCGAGGATCGCCCGATCCCGGTTCGACCGCAGACCCGCGAACAACTCTGTCCACCGATTATCCGGAATCTCGCGGACCTGGCGTTGGGGGACCTTCGGGTTGTAGCGGATCTTGCCCTCGGGCCTCAATGGCTCCAGCGGGTTGTGGTGCGCGTTCGGCCGGCGGCCGCGTCCAGCGAGTTGAACCGGATTGATCAGCGGGCCGGCGCCGACATCCTCAACCCAGTACTCCTAAAACGCCCCGACCACGGCGTTGGAACGCCGGATCGTCCGGGGTTCGTACCGCTCACCGAGGTACCGCTTGCGGGTGACCGGATCGACCGTACCGGCCGTCGCGACCGAGGTCGAACGGGGCCGCCGCTGGTTGTGCTCACGGGCCTGCCCCAACCACAGCACCAGATCACGGACCTCGGCCGGCGTGGCCTTGTCCCACGCGACGTCGACCGCTCGTAGCCACCTCCACCAGCGCATCAGCGCATAGGCATAACCGCGCACCGACCCGGTACTCGTGTCGCCTGCGACGACGTCGCTCAGGTACCGGCGAATCGGCTCGACCGGCACACCGCCGTCATCGACCACCAGCCACGGCACAACCCCCTCGGCCGACACGACCCGGCCCCAGCGGGGCAGCCGGATCGAGCCGATGTCCCGCTCCACATCGTCAAACAACGCTCCGCTCCACCCTTCATGATCACGGTGGAGCAGGTCTACCGCTCACTGGCCAGCAGTCACCGGCACCGGATCGGCGTGTCGCCACGTAGTTCGGTCAATAGGTTTGCTGATCACCTGGTTGACCGTGGACTCGGTGAAGGCGGTGGAGATGGTCTCACCGCAGCGGCGGCGCTCGCCGTAGTTGGGGATCCGGGCGGCGTTGGCGCGTAGGTAGCCGTCGAGTTCGCGCACCGCCTTGAGCAGCTTGTTCTGAGAGCCGCTGGGCTCGTCGTTGGGGTGCAGCGTCTCCAGGTCGATGGTGATGCCCTCGACGGTGGTGAGGGCGCGGAAGACGTTGCCGTGCCAGAGAAACCATTTCAGCCGTTTGAGGTCGGCGCGGACCTGGCTGATCAGCGTGGTGGCCACCTCGGCGGTCAGCCCAGGGTCCGGATTCGGCACTGGCGGCGCAGGGACTTGGCCATGGTGGTCATCACCGTGATCCGCATGGTGATATGGAATCAGTCGAGCAGGTGCTCGGCGGTCCGCGCGGAATTGCAGTAGATGCATGATCTAGCAGGCTCGTGACCTGCTCAGCAGCGCAGACCCTACCGCGCCAGCCTCAACGGCCTATGCAGTCCTGACCAGCCAGTTTGGAACTTGTCGGTCGCTTAGTGCAAGATTCGCGCGTCGTGCGGACTGGGGGTGTGGTGGCGGCGGAGGTCTACGAGCCCGAAGGGTCGGCTCGGTTGGAGTTGGTCAGCGGGGTGGCCCTGCTGCGCGAGGAGGACGCGTTGGTGGAGGCGATGCTGACCGGCTGGGCCAAGCAGCAGTTGGGTGGGCGGGGGTTGGCGGAGAAGACGGTTAAGCGCCGGCAGGGGATCGTGCGGCGGTTCTTGGAGTTCAGCAACGAGTACCCCTGGCACTGGACCGCGGCGCACCTGGACGAGTGGTCCGCTGACCTGGTTTGCGTGCTGGGCCGGGCGAAGTCGACGATCCGTAGCTACCACGACGTGATCCGCTCCTTCGATAGTTATCTCAACTCGGAGCTGAGGGTGATGCTGGATGAGGTGAGCTCGGCGGCGTTGGCTGAAGCGATGGCCTCGGCCGTCGGCGTTGCATCCCGAGGGACCGGAACCGGTGGATTCAGACGGTCATCGCGACACCGGCTTGACCTGGGGCGAGGGCTCGTAAGCTGGCCCGCGCATCGGGCAGCCCCTGGCCTGCCCGCTAGTAGCTCGATGTGAGCACTCGCGAGGGTCCCAGGTCAAGCCGGTGTCGCGATGACTCCTTGAGACCACCCAGACTTTTTTCGATCTCGATGAATGACCGAGGCTAGGCAGTGAGTGCGTAGCGTGCGACGCCCTGGTAGTCGGACAGCGCAGCGCTCGCCAGGTCACTAGCTCAGCCCTCACCGAGACACCCAGGAGGCCCCACCGCCGGGGGAGGGGCGGATGGGGCCTCCTGGTTTTCCGACGCGGACCGCACCTCGGTGGGAGGAGGTGGCTTGGTCCGCTCACCCCGCCGCAGGGAGCTGAGCTGATCCCAGCGGGGCAGCCTGCGGCGTGGGGTCCTCGGTGGTGCGGGGCACCACCACGATCTGTCTAGCCCGCCCGGAGTGCTCGCGCCGGTACTGGCACCGTTGGTAGCCGAGCAGCAGGTCCTCGTTCTGGCCCAGCAACTGTGCGACCGTGACGATCACCTCGTCCCCGTCCTCCCACCGGCACCACAGACAGGGGGCACGGTGCCGGGGGACCTGGCGCCGGTCAGTGCCCAGGAACGTGCCCGGTGTGATCGGCCAGCCTCGGCGGGTGGCGCTGAGTGCGGCGCTGCGCAGGTCCATCCAGCCCACCGTCATCCCGGCACGACTCACCCCAACCACTCCCCAAGAAGATCAAATAATGCGGCGGCGTCCACTGTGAGCACGCACCCGCCCTCACCGTGCGGCCCGAACGTGATCAGGCCCTCCGGCAGCTCGCGGACCATCAGATCAATCGCGTCGGCCTCATGCGTGGCGCAGACTGCGGCAATCACGGCTTGACCGGTCACCCCGTTCCGCTGTGAGGGCTCGGGCGTGCTCATAACAGACCCCCCAACACCTGGCAGGATTCGCAGGAACGCCCGGGTGGAGTCACCATGCTGGCCACGTTGATCTGGAGCCCACACAGCACCGAGTAGCGCCCGGTGTGTTCCTGGAGGCCCTGCTCAAAGGCCGCGTCGGTGATGAGGTGCACCCACCCGGTGTGCCCGTCCACGATTGGGTTCGGGTGCTCCCGCGGTGTCACCACCTGATGGTCTCGACCGCACAGCCGCCGCCACAGGGCGCTGAGCCGCCACCATGGTGGCTTGTGATGCTTTCCCATCACACTCAACTCGCTCACCGTCCGGGGCTCCCCATCCCCACCGACCCCCACGTCAGGGGGCACTGGGTTTCCGGAGGGCGGCCCTCGGGAGCCTCCCGGGGGGTTGCGCTCACCCGGCGGTGGCCTGCGCAGGGTTGGTTCACGGCGCGACCGGGGCGCATCAAGCACTCCCCGCGGCCAGGCACTCCGGGCACGGTGTCCCCGATCCGTCCTGAACCTGCACCTGGGTGATGAGCAGGGCGCCGCACCACGCCACCGCGGAACTCCCCGCCGCGACCGCAAGCACAGCTCGGGTACTCAGCAGGTGCAGCAGCTCATCAACCGGGCACCACGCCCACACCACCTGCGCCGTGGTCCTCCACCCGGGAGGCAGCGACACCGAGTGGGAACCAAGCGTGCCCCAGGGGGGCATCGCCCACAGGTCCCTCGGAACCGAGGCGGGCCTGCGGGCGATCACCGCGCACAGGGGGCAGGTACGGCGCCGACTCCAGGGGGGCTGCTCCTGCTGATGTGCTCCGGCGGGGAGCAGATGCCCGCACCGGGCTGTGAGCACCCCCCACGAGTGATCACCCACCGGCACCAGCAGGCGCACCTGACAATCCAGCGGGGAGCACGCCCACCGCACCGAGCAGCTCACCGGGTCTTACCACCCAGCTGGCGCGCGACCCGATCATCCAACCCCACCAGCCGAACCCGCAATCGCTCGTCGCTCAGCCCGGGCGCCTCCGCGGCCAGGACCAGGACCTCAGCCAGCACCGACCGATACGCACCCAGTGCCACCGTCACGGACAGCAGTTCGATGAGCTTCCGGCCGGCGTCATTCACCACGCACCGGGGAACCGCGGCGGTCGGGGCACAAGGTGCTGTGCGTCCGAGAGTGGTCATGCCGAGGACGCTAGGTTTTCCACGGGTCAAGGTGGACCCCCTGCGGCGTACTGGATCTCCGGTACCGGACACCCCGTGAGACGGGGTGTCCGGTACCGTCCTGGACATCAGCCGGGGGGGGTGACCAGTTTGCGCAGTGGCCGCAACTACGCCGACGAGGCTGCGCGCCTGCACGCCGAGGGCGCCACCTACGGTCAGATCGTCGCTACGTGGACCAAGCATGACCACATCAGTGCGCTCACCGCTGCGCGTCTTGCCCACGGCCTCACCCAGCGCCACGTCGCCGACCGGTGGAACGAACTATGGCCCGACCCTGAGCACCCGATGAGCGCCAAGACCATCAGCTACTGGGAAACCGGCAGTCGCCAGCCGTCCCGGGACTCCTTAAACAAGCTAGCGTTCTTGTACCGCTGCTCCGCTGGGGTGCTACTCGACGGCCACGACTACACCTACCTCGACCCGGCTGCGCACGACGGAGCGCGCCACGTGCAGCTGCTGTCGGTGTCCCTCGCCGTCGTAGTCCGTGCGCAGGACGTGCTGCTCGTGCATCGCCGAGACAACACCGAGGGCACGTTCTGGGGATGGCCGACTGGAGTGGTCAAAGCAGGCCGCGATCCGGCGCAGGTGGCGGTGTCCGAGACTCTCGCTGAGACGGGCGTTCACTGCGTCGTCCGCACCGCGCTCGGCACTCGCATCCATCCCGCGACCGGTGCGTTATGCTCCTACTTCCTCTGCGATCACCTCAGCGGAGAACCTGAGAACCGGGATCCCGTGGAAAACTCCGCCGTAACCTGGGCGCCTGTTCGGCGACTCACCCACTTCGTGACGACCTCAAAGATCTACCCTCCGATCCTCGAAGCGCTAGGAGTTCTGGTGACTGACGAGTCCACCATTGTGGCCGTAGTCGTGGCTGGCCCGGAGGGTGTCCTACTCGGGCGTCGTTGTGACGGCAACCCCGAGTGGACATTCCCTTCGGGTTCTCAAGAGGGGGCCGAGACCTATACGGAGACGGCTATACGCGAAACTCTAGAGGAGACGGGTCTCGCCGTTATCCCGCACGAACAAATCGGGGAACGCATACACCCTAAGACGGGACGCCATATAGTGTACATCGCCGCTCACCCAACGGATGGAACGGCTGTTCGTGTCGGTGACCCAGATGAACTTTGCGAGGTTGGCTGGTACCCGTGGGAAACGGCCCAGAGGATGCTCCCTCACCTGTTCGAGTCGGTCGCTGAATATCTGCGTTCCGTTTTCCGGTAACTGCGCCCCGTACCGGGCCGTCCTCGGGTACGACGATCTTCTGATCACGCGCGTTGGTTCCCTAAATTCTGCAAGGCCCGCTGATCTTCACCGGCCTGGTCCGCGTCCACCGCCAGCGTCCAGGCTGGCCTGTTCGACTGTTCGACCGAGACCTGATTGGTCCCTGCTCGCGGGTATCGAGCAGGGACCAATCGCGTAGCAGTCGACCTGGGCAGACAAAGTCGATCACTTGCAGAACCTCGCAGGTCATCCCTGAAGGAGCGGGGCCGGTCAAGCGGTGCTGTTGCGTTGTGTGAAGGGGTGGGCAGGCTGGATCCGTTACCGTGGTCTAATCAGATGGCCACGGTCAGCTCGGTGAAGGCAACCATCACCCGCAACGTCGTGGGTTCCTCGGTCCCGAGTTCGTAGTGGTCGCGGCGGATG
>JAFAUB010000034.1 GCA_019243635.1 Pseudonocardiales bacterium | reverse complement strand
CTCATCCAACCCATCCAGGATCACCGCCAGGTGACCGTCCTCGATGAGGCGCATCGCGGCGTCGCGGCCGTACTCCGGAGCCCGCAACAGGGCGTAGTCCCGCGCCAGACAGCCGGCCAGCCACTCGGCGAACGGTTCAACGCTCGGGTCCCAGCCCTGGGGCGGGACCAGCACCGGCACCGGCACCCGCGCCCGGTCCTCGGCCGTCACCGCGGCCCGATGGGACAGCGCATCAAGCACCAGCCGAATCCCCGCGCCGCTCTTGCCCGCGCCCGGCTCACCCAGGACGACCAGCCGCCCGGAACCCAGCCCCCCGTACACGCCCAGGAGATCCGTCACCGCACCAGACCGCAGGTCCTCCACGGTGACCGCCGCCATCCCGGGCAGCGGCGCGAACCGCCCCCCGACAGCCTCGGCTCTCGGGCCGGTCACCTGCCGGGACGACCATCGCCACCGCACCGGAACCGGCGCCGGGGAACTCAGCCTCCGCTCGGCGGCGGCCCGCTCCCACTGCCGGCGCAGCTGCTCGGCCAGCTCATCGGCCGCCCGCTCCACCGGTAACCGCGCTGCCCCGGTGGGTCGCAGCCGTCTCCACAACCACATAGCGGCACCGGTCGCGGTGGTCACCACAGTGACAAGCGTGGACACCAGCGTGTCGGCCGAGCCGCGATTATGGGAGTAGGAGTAGAAGAGAAAGGCCACGCCCCCGGCCGTCACCGCAATGACCAGAAACAACCCCAGCCACAGCCACAGACGCCACCGGCCGAGCATCATGCTCAGTAGTCTGCCGTAAACACTCCGTCAACCCGTGGCGGGCCCGGTTCACCTCCTCCGCGCGTTGCCGCTGGCAGCGGTGCGGGACACCAGGGCCCGACGTTCTTCAGCGCGACGGTTCAGAAGGGTAGTGGAGTGGGGGTCGGGGTAGGGTCCCCGCCGATGAGGATGAGGATGGTCAGCACCGCCAGCGTGAGCAGGGCTCCACTCACACCACCACCCCACCCGGTCACTTCGCCGAGAAATGTCCGCCCGGACGAGACGACCGTATGTATCGATGCCCTTACTTTCTCCCGCAACTCAGTAGTCAGGTTGAACTCAGTAGTCTGGTTGTTCGATGACATATCAGGATGCCCCTCATCGGACAGCCGCAGGCAACGCAGCCACAACAGGTACCCACCATTGATTAATATACTGCGCTTCGCCGCCGAGGGGGTCGGGACCGGGGGACGGCGCACCGTGGAGGTCATCCACACTGTCGGTCATGAGAGCTGTCATCGCAGTCGTCGTGCTGGCCACCGCAGCCGGTTGCTCGGCCCCCAGCGTGCCCCCGGCGCCGCCGATGAGCAGTGCCCGCCCCCCGGGGGCACCCGCGCCGGCCGTGGTCGGTCCCGCCGACTGGCCGACCTACCACCACGACAACGCCCGCACCGGCCTCGCCGGTCAGCTCGCCCCGCTGGGCACGCTCCACCGTGCCTGGCAGGCCCGGTTGGACGGCGCGGTGTACGGCCAGCCACTGGTGATCGGCGAGAAGGTGATCGCTGCGACGGAGCACGACACGGTCTACGCGCTGGCCGCGGCGGACGGGCACGTGCTGTGGTCGGCGTCGCTGGGTGAGCCGGTGCCCGGCTCGGACCTGCCGTGCGGCAACATCGACCCGCTGGGGATCACCGGCACGCCCGCCTACGATCAGGACAGCGGGCTGGTCTTCGTCGTCGCCGAGACGCGGGGCGGTCGGCACACCCTGGCCGGTGTGGACCTGGCCGGCGGTGCGGTGGTGCTGCGCCGCCCACTGCCCCCGCCGCGCGGCGAGGAGATCGCCCACCAGCAGCGCGCCGCGCTGACGGTGCTCGACGGCTGGGTGTACGTCGCCTACGGCGGGCTGTTCGGTGACTGCGGCGACTACGTCGGCTCGGTGCTCGCCGCGCCGACCACCGGCACCGGTCCGCTGCGCAGCTATGCCGTGCCGACCCCCAGGGAGGGCGGGATCTGGGCACCCGGCGGTGCCGCCGTCCACCACGGGCGGTTGCTGTACACGGTGGGCAACGGCGCGTCGACCCAGGCCTACGACCACAGCGACTCGGTACTCGCACTGACCCCGCAGCTGTCCCTGGCGGACAGCTTCAGCCCAGCACAGTGGGGGGCCGACAACGCCGATGACCTCGACCTCGGGTCGATGAGCCCGGTGGTCCTGGGGGAGCGGGTGCTCGCCGTCGGCAAGCGCGGCGACGGCTACCTGCTGGACGCCACCCGGCTCGGCGGTATCAGCGGCCAGCTCACCAGCGACCCACTATGCCAGGCCTTCGGCGCCGGCGCGGTGGCCGGCTCGACGGTCTACCTGCCGTGCACCGACAGCACCCGCGCGGTGGACGTCGACTCAGCCGGCGGCCTGCGGCTGCGCTGGAGGGCACCGGTACCGGCCGACGGGTCCCCCGTCCTCGGCGGCGGCGCGGTCTGGGTGACCGACACCGACCACGGCGTGCTCTACGCGCTCGACCCGGCGACCGGCGTCCCCCGCCAGCGCATCGGCGTAGGCCCCCTCCCCCACTTCGCCTCCCCCACCCTAGCGGGCACCCACGCCTACCTAGGCACCACCACCGGCATAGTGGCGATCACCGTGCAGTGACGGCGACGGCGCATTCAGCGGGCTCAGCGGGGTGGGCGGCGCCCCGATAACCCCGCTCAGCCCGCTGAATGCGCGTCGGGGTCATGAGGGGGTGTCGCCGCGTCGAAGAAGCGGAGCAGCTCGATGGGGAAGGGCAGGACCAGGGTGGAGTTCTTCTCCGAGGCGACCTGGACGACGGTCTCCAGCAGCCGCAGCTGCAGGGCCGCGGGGGTGTCCGCCATCGCGGCGGCCGCCTGGGCCAGCTTCTCCGACGCCTGCAGCTCCCCCTCCGCGCTGATCACCCGCGCCCGCCGCTCACGTTCGGCCTCCGCCTGGCGCGACATCGACCGCTTCATCGACTCCGGCAGCGCGACGTCCTTGATCTCCACCCGGTCGATGTTCACGCCCCAGCCCAGCGCGGGGCTGTCGATCAGGAGCTCCAACCCCTCGTTGAGCCGCTCGCGGTTGGACAGCAGGTCGTCCAGGTCGCTCTTGCCGATGATCGAGCGCAGTGAGGTCTGCGCGACCTGCGAGACGGCCTGCAGGTAGTCCTGCACGTCGACCACGACCTTGACCGGGTCGACGACCCTGAAGTAGACCACCGCGTCCACCCGCACCGACACGTTGTCCCGGGTGATGCCGTCCTGCGCGGGTACCGGCATGGTGACGATCTGCATGTTGACCTTGCGGAGCCGCTCCACCCCCGGTGTGACCCAGGTCAGCCCCGGCTGCCGGGGCGTGGAGATCACCCGACCGAACCGGAACACCACACCGCGCTCGAACTGGCTGACCACCCGGACTCCGGATAACAGCCACAACGCGCCGATGGCCACGATCGCGATCAGCGCCATGAGAATGACTACGGTCATAACGCGCCTCCTGCCCAAACCACCTCACGGTACGCCGTTGGCTGTTGGGGGTGGACACGTGGCTCGGAGTGTCGCAGTGTGGTGTTATGCGGGCAATATGGAAGGGCGCACTGGCCTTCGGGATGGTCAGCATCCCCGTGCGGCTGTACTCGGCTACCGAGGACCGCGATGTGTCCTTTCACCAGGTGCACGAGGAGGACGCCGGTCGGGTGCGCTACCAGCGGGTGTGTACGGTATGCGGCGAGGAGGTCCCCTACGCCGATCTCGCCAAGGGCTTCGAGTTGCCCTCCGGCGAGACGGTGATGCTGACCGAGGAGGATTTCGCGAACCTGCCACTGCCCACGACCAAGATCGTGGAGTTGGCCGCCTTCGTACCCTCGGACCAGGTCGATCCGCTCGCACTGTCCCGCGGGTACTACCTTGAACCCGAGCCGGCCAGCCGAAAGCCCTACGAGCTGCTCCGAGCCGCGCTGGAGCGCACCCAGCGGGTGGGCCTGGCCAAGATCGCGCTGCGGAGCAAGGAGTCGCTGGCCGTGCTGCGGCCTCGGGGGGGTGCCCTCGCGCTGCAGACGATGGTCTGGCCGGACGAGGTCCGAAAGGCCCAGTTCGACGTGCTGGACCGGGAGGTCTCCGTCAGTGACGCGGAGCTGAGGATGGCCGACACCCTCATCGAGGCGATGGCAAGCGACTTCGCGCCCGAGGCCTACCAGGACGGGTACCGCGAGGCGCTGCTGTCGGTCATCGAGGCCAAGACCACCGGCAGGGACGTCACCGCCCGGCCGGAGCCCTCGGAGCCCACCCCGTCGATGGACCTGATCACCGCCCTCCAGGCCTCGGTCGAGGCCGCCAAGGCAGCCCGCGGCGAGCGGGTGAGCGTGCCCAAACAACGCAAGCCTCCGGACACATCTGACAAACGGACCCACCGGCGACGGTGAGTGCGCATTGGCGGGGAGGACGATGTCAGATCTGGTGCGGCCGATGTTGCCGGTAGCGGGGCCGGTGCCGGGCGGGCCGGGCTGGGCCTTCGAGTTCAGCTGGGACGGCAACCGCTGCCTGGCCAGCGCTCAACCGGGCCGGATGTGCCTGTTCAGCGGCACGCACCGCAGCATCACCGCCGCGTACCCCGAGCTCGAGGCGTTCACGGGGCGACGTCGGATGCTGCTGGACGGCAAGATCGTCGCCCTGGACTCCTGCGGCCGGCCCAGCCTGGCGCGGCTACAGCGGCGGATGAACGTGCAACGCCCCACGTCACTGGTGCTGCGCCGGGCGCCGGTGACCTACTACGTGTTCGATCTGCTGAGCCTGGACGGCCAGCCGACTGTCGAGCTGCCCTACCAGCGTCGTCGGGAGCTGCTGGCGGAGCTGGAGCTCGCCGGGGGACCGGTCGTGGCGCCTCCCTGCTTCCTGGACACCGACGGCCAGGCGGTGCTGGACACCGCCGCGCAGCACGGCCTGCACGGCGTGATCGCCAAACGCGTCGACTCGCCGTACCAGCCCGGCCGTTCTCGCAGCTGGGTGCAGACCACGCTGCGGCAGACCCAGGAGGTGATCATCGGCGGGTGGGTTCCCGAACGCCGCCGCGCCGCCGCGATGGGCGCGCTGCTCGTCGGCGTGCCCACTGAGGAGGGCCTGCGATACGTCGGCCAGGTCGGTACCGGTTTCAGCGAGGCGAGCCGCCAGGAGCTGCGCGACCGGTTGGCCGAGCTGGCCGCGCCCGCCAGTCCCTTCGCCGACGAGGTGGCGCCGGAGCCCGGCCGGGTGGTGCACTGGGTGGCTCCTCGGCTGCTGGGCGAGGTGTCCTACCGGGAATGGACCGCCCATGGCCGGCTCGGGCATCCCACCTGGCGTGGCCTGCGACCCGCCAAGCATGTGGCGGCGGTGCGGGCGCCGGTCGTGCTCTGTGCCCGCGATGGCGGCCCGGAGACCGAGGACCAGCGGCTGGTCGCCGAGCTCGACCGCGCCGTCGCGCAGGTCCGCGCCGAGCTGCGGACGCTCCGGGACCAGATCTCCCCGCACTTCCTGCACAACACGATCAGCACCATCGTCGCCCTGGTCAGCACCGACCCGTCCCGAGCTCGTGACCTGCTGATTGTTTTCGCCGAGTTCGCCCGATACTCACTGCGCTGCGCCACCGAGACCACGCTGGACGAGGAGCTGGAGAACGTCGAGCGTTACCTGACGCTGCAACGGGCTCGTTTCGGGGAACGACTTCAGGTGCAGCTGCACGTCACGCCCGGCGCGCTGTCCGTCACGCTGCCCTTCCTGACGCTCCAGCAGCTCGTCGACAACGCGGTGCGGCGTGGCATCGAGTGCCGGCAGCTCGGTGGCACCGTCACGCTCTCCGCGCGCCTCGACGGTCCCGACTGCCTGATCACCGTCAAGGACGACGGGCCGGGGAAGGAGGATGCGGACCTGCTGGCCACCCTCCGAAGGATCGATGACCAGCTGCACGACAGCTTCGGCGAGGGCTACCGTCTGGTCCTCGACCTCGTCCCGGGCACCGGCACCACGATCTCGCTGCGGGTGCCCACCGCCGTCAGACCCGGCCGGTGAACGACGCGACGCCGTGCGGGGTGCTCACGGTCAGGGCGAACCGGCCCGCGCCGCCGACGAAGACCTTGGTCAGGGTCACCGAGGTGTGCGGGACGATCGGGGCTGCGTACATCCAGTCGCCTTCGGCGGACTCCACGACCGGCGCCCGGTCGAGCGTCCCGGCGAAGGTGGTGGACACCGGGCTCCAGTCCCGCTCGGTGTTGTTGGTGAGGGTCACCGGGACCTGGATCACCGACTCACCGGTATGCGCCGAGGTACCCACCGTGGGCGCCCCGGCGACGATCGTGTCACCGTCGCCGCAGGTCCACAGCTGATCGAAGGCCAGGGTGGAGCCGCTCGAAGTCGGCGCCACGGGCACGGCGGCCACGGGCGGGGCGGTGGCGGTACGCTCGGCGGCGACCGCACCGTGCCGGCGATCATTCTGGCGAGAACCGTGCAGGAACCAACCGTGCTGGGCGGCACTCCCCACGGCGGACACCACCCCAAAGGCTAACCAGGTGGCGTACACCACCAGCCCGAACGTGACCATCAGGCCGAGCGCGAAACTCACGAGGCCGAGGTGGCCCATCGGCCGCAGCGGGCTCAGGTGCGGCGGGAGAGACCTGTACGGCGACGCAGGTGCGGGCACGGAAGCCTCCGGGGAGCGTGTGGAACAGCTGCCGCGACCGACTCATGACGGTGACCGCACGTAGCAGTCACCATGACTTTCGCTTCACGTGGCAGATTCGTTACAACACGAAAGGGTGAATTAACCACCCGTAGTAGTGAAGAAATGACCCACGGTCCGGATACGTTGGACTGATCGGTGAACCAGTGCACCCGGGTCGCCGAACAAGGAACAACCTAGGGTAAACGGGGTACTCCACTCGAATGGACGCTATGAGCACTGTGAGCGACCAGTTTGGCCGCAGCCTGCGGGACTTGCGGATCTCGGTCACCGACCGATGCAACTTCCGCTGCTGCTACTGCATGCCCCGAGACGTCTTCGGCACCGACTTCCCCTTCATGGACCGCTCGGAGCTGCTCACGTTCGAGGAGATCACTCGGCTGGCGCGGGTGTTCGCCGGCCTGGGCGTCCGGAAACTGCGGCTCACCGGCGGAGAGCCTCTGCTCCGGCACGGCATTGAACGGCTTGTCGAGCAGCTGGTCGGCATCGACGGCGTGGACGACGTCGCCATGACGACCAACGGCTCGCTGCTGGCCAAGAAGGCGCCCGCGCTGCGGGACGCCGGGCTCACCCGAGTGACGGTGAGCCTGGACTCACTCGATGCGCAGACGTTCCGGGCCATGAGCGATGTGAAGATCCCCGTCTCCCGGGTTCTGGAGGGGATCACCGCCGCCGCTGACGCCGGCCTGACCCCCGTGAAAGTCAACACGGTGGTCAAGCGCGGGGTGAACGACGGCCAGGGCATCCTCGATCTCGCCGCCTTCGGGCGGGAGCACGGTTATATCGTGCGCTTCATCGAGTTCATGGACGTCGGCGACACCAACAGCTGGCGGATGGACGAGGTCGTCCCTGCGGCGGAGATCGTCGACGCGATCAACGCCGCGTGGCCGCTGGAGCCGGTGGATCCCACCTACATCGGCGAGGTGGCCGCCCGGTACCGCTACCTCGACGGAGCCGGTGAGGTCGGCGTGATCACCTCGATCACCCAGCCATTCTGCGGCACCTGCACCCGGGCACGCCTGTCCGCCAAGGGCGAGCTGTACACCTGCCTGTTCTCCGGCCGCGGCCATGACCTGCGCGCCCCGCTGCGCGAGGGTGCCGGCGATGACGAGATCGAAAGGCGGATCACCGACATCTGGCGGCGCCGAACCGACCGCTACTCAGCCCAGCGCACCACAGTGACCCTAGGCCTCCCCAAGGTCGAGATGAGCTACATCGGGGGCTGACCCCTGTGGACAACCCGCCCTGTGGACAACCCGTGAGTGGCGATGCGAGCTATCACTCGCATCGCCACTCACGGGCGGCAGCAAGAAACGTGTCGTTCTCGCTGGGGTCGCTGATGGTGACGCGGGCGCCATCACCGGGGAACGGGCGGATCACGATCTTGTGCGCGAGGCAGTGCTCGGTGAAGGTGGCGGTCTGCTCACCCAGCGGCAGCCAGACGAAGTTGGCCTGCGAGTCCGGCACGGGGTAGCCCAGCGCGAGCAGCTCGGCACGCACCCGGGCCCGCTCAGCGACCACCCCCCGACAGCGGGCCAGCAGCTCGTCCTCGACGTCGAGGCTGGCCAGGGCGGCGACCTGGGCCAGCGAGTTGACGCTGAACGGCACGGATACCTTACCCAGCGCCGCGGCGACCGGCTCCGGCGCCGCGCAGTACCCGACGCGCAGGCCGGCCAGCCCATAGGCCTTGGAGAAGGTCCGCAGCACCGCGAGGTTGTCCCGGTCGCGACCCCGCCGGCGATACAGGGCCATGCCGTCTCCGACCGCGGGATCGGTGACGAACTCATGGTAGGCCTCGTCGAGGACGACCAGGACGCCGTCGGGTACCGCGTCGAGGAACGCGACCAGCTCCTCGCCTCGCACGACCGTGCCGGTGGGGTTGTTGGGGTTGCAGACGAAGACCAGCCGGGTCGCCGGAGTGATCGCGCCGAGCATCGCGGCCAGGTCGTGGCTGTGGTCGGCACGCAGCGGCACGGTGCGCAGCCGGGCCCCGGCAACCTGGGTGATGATCGGGTAGAGCTCGAACGAGCGCCAGGCGAAGAGCACCTCATCAGCCGGTCCACAGGTGGCCTGCACCAGCTGCTGGCACAGCATCGAGGACCCGCAGCCGACGGCGAGCTGAGTGGGCGGCACGTCCCACCGCAGTGCGAGGCGGTCCACCAGCGCGGTCGCCTGGTCGTCCGGGTAACGGTTGACGCCCGCGGCGGCGACGGAGATCGCCGCGATGACGCTGGGCAACGGGCCCGCAGGCACCTCGTTACTGGCCAGTCTCACCGCTCCCGGGATGCTGCGGCCGGGGACGTACCCGGCCAACGAGTCGAGATCGGCTCTGGTGCGAGCGGTCATCGCGGCTCCTCCTCGGCGCTCGTGGCGGCAGGTCGAGCGGACCCTCCCGCACCACGGCAGGTGCCGGCGCGCAGCTCGAACAGGTGATTTTTCGAGGTCGTCGCCGCTGATCCGGTAAGGTGGCCGCTCACCCGGCGTTCACCGTGGGAGAATGGGTGCGTCCATGTCGCAGCGTAGCCTTGAGCGGATCCCGCTTTCCGACGGTACTAGGTTGCGGCTGAGCGTCGCCACCCCGGAATCCGCGGTCTGCGGTGGCATCGTCGTCGGGCCGCAGGCCCGCGGTGTCACCGACGCCGTCTGGCGGCTCGCCGCTGGGCTGGCCGGTGAAGGCTGGCTGGCCGTGATCCCGCATCTGCACCACCGGGACGGCATCGATGAGCTGCCCGAGGATGGGAGCGTGGGCAGGTACGTCGAGCGGTTGACCGCGCAGTCCCTGCAGGCCGACACCGACGCCGCCTTCGACTGGCTGGCGCGGCACGGCGTGAGTGGTGACCGGATCGGCGTAGTGGGCTTCGAGCTGGGCGGCACCGTGGCGCTCATCGTCGCCACCCAGCGTGACCTCGGGGCCGCGGTGACCATCGGCGGGATCGGCGTGGTGGCGTCGGTGGCGGCGACATTGCCCGCACTGGTCGACATCGCGCCTGAGCTGCGCTGCCCATGGCTGGGCATCTACGGGCATGATGGCGAGGTGCCCGAGGAGGAGGTGCACAAGCTGCGGGACGCCGCCTATTCCGCGCAGGTGGCCACCGACCTGGTGCACTGCCACTTCGACACCGACCAGTCCGTCGCGCCGGAGGCCTGGGCTCGCACGCTCAACTGGTTCGGCAGTCATCTGCGCTGACGTGCCCGTGAGCGAGCCCCGGATGCTCTGGCGGCCCGACCCGGCCACCGTCGCCCGCTCCCGGATGGCGGCCTTTCGCGACTGGCTGGCGTCCACCCGGGGGGTCGTCGTGGCGGACTACGACGGGCTGTGGCGCTGGTCGGTGGCCGACCTGGAGGGGTTCTGGGGGGCGTTCGCCGAGTTCGCGGGCGTCCGTTTCCACACCGCGGCGGCGCGGGTGCTCACCGAAGAGTCGATGCCAGGGGCGCGGTGGTTTCCGGGCGCGACGCTGAGCTACGCCGAGCACGCCCTGGCTCCCGGGCCCGGTAAGGGCGACGACGACCTGGCGGTGATCTTCCGTCGTGAGGACGGCTCTCGGGAGCAGGTGAGCTTCGGGTCGCTGCGGCGGCGGGTGGCCGCGGCACGCTCGGCGTTGGCCTCCCTCGGGGTGCGCCGAGGGGATCGGGTGGTCGCGCTGGTGCCGAGCTCGCCGGATACCCTGGTGGCCTTCCTCGCCACCGCCGGCCTGGGCGCCATCTGGTCCTCCTGCTCACCGGAGCTCGGGACACGGGCGGTCGCCGACCGGTTCACCCAGCTCGCGCCGGTCGTGCTGATCGCGGTGGACAGGTATGTCCACGGCGGCAGGTCTTTCGATGTGCGGTCCACAGTGGCCGCCCTGCGCGCAGGGCTACCAAGCCTGTCCGCGACAGTGTTGATGCCCTCCGGGCTCGTGAGTGGCGATGCGAGTCATGACTCGCATCGCCACTCACGGGTCGGGCCAGTGCTCCGCTGGCGTGACCTCCTCGCAGAGCACTCCGGCGCTGAGCCGGCGTTCGAGGCCGTGGACTTCGACCACCCGCTGTGGGTGCTCTATTCCTCGGGCACCACCGGGCTGCCCAAGGGCATCGTGCAGGGCCACGGTGGGATCGTCGTGGAGCATCTCAAGGTGTGGCTGCTGCAGGCTGATCTCGGGCCGGGGCAGCGGGTGTTCTGGTTCACCACCACCGGCTGGATGATGTGGAACCTCCTGGTCAGTGGCCTGCTGGTGGGTGCGACGATCGTGCTCTACGACGGCAGCCCGGTCCACCCCGACCTCGGCGCGCTGTGGCGGCTGGCCGCCGAGGAGCGCGTCAGCTACTTCGGCGCGTCCGCGGCGTTCATCCAGTCCTGCCGCAAGGCCAGCCTGCGACCGGGCGGGGACCTCAGCGCGTTGCGGGCGGTCGGCTCGACCGGGTCGCCGCTGCCGCCGGAGGGGTTTCGCTGGGTCACCGAGGCGCTCGGCCCGGACGTGCAGACCTGCTCGGTGTCCGGCGGGACTGATGTGTGCACGGCCTTCGTCTGCGCCGCGCCGGACGTGCCGGTCTGGGAGGGTGAGATCTCCTGCCGCGCGCTGGGCGCCGCGGTGGTGGCCCTGGATGAGACCGGGGCGCCGCTGCTCGACGAGACGGGCGAACTGGTGATCACCAAGCCGATGCCCTCGATGCCGGTCTGCTTCTGGGCCGATCCGGACGGCACCCGGCTGCGCGAGGCGTACTTCGACACCTACCCGGGTCTGTGGCGGCACGGCGACTGGATCAAGATCACTCCGCGGGGCTCGTGCGTGATCTACGGCCGGTCGGACGCCACGCTCAACCGCGGTGGTGTGCGGATGGGCACCGCCGAGTTCTACGCGGTGGTCGAGAGCCTGGACGAGGTGCTCGACTCACTGGTCATCGACACCTCCGGTGCCGGCCAGGAGGGCGAGCTGCTGTGTTTCCTGGTGCTCGCGGACGGGGTGTCGCCGGCCGACGTCGAGCGACGGCTGCGCGTGGCGCTCCGGGAGAGCCTGTCGCCACGACATGTACCCGACCGGTTCATCGTGATCGAGGAGGTGCCCCGCACCCTCAACGGCAAGAAATGCGAGGTGCCGGTGAAGAGGATCCTCGCCGGCGTGTACCCGGCGCGCGCGCTACACCCCGCCGCGTTGCGCAACCCCGACTCGCTGCGCCCCTTCGTGGCGCTGCGCCCCTGAGCGGCGTGACGGCGTCACGCGAGGTCCGCCTCCTGTAGTGGCCGAACGACCAGCCCCTTACTGGTCCACGGCTCCCGCGGGCTCGTGGCGAGTCGCTCCAGCCACCGTATCTGCCCCGCGAAGTAGTCCCAGTAGGGTGTGTTGTCGTTGAAGACGAATATCGGGCTCTCGGTGCCCCGTTTACCGTGGCCGTAGAGCATCACCCGGCAGCTCCGGTCGATCTTCTCTATGGCGAACGAACAGGGGAAGTTGTAGGTGAATATCCGCAAGCCGGCTGACGACGCCGAGGCGGACACCCGTCGGGCGGCCCCGACCAGCGGGCGCAGGATCTCGCGCTTGTAGCGGGCGGGGTCCTCCATCGCGGCTTCGGCTGGCTCAATCCGGTACCGGTCCCGCCGAGAGTCGCAATGCGGGTCCATGACGTAAAAGGTCACCGGTATCTCGTGCGCCTTCTCCTCCACCAGGGGAAGCATCTCGTCTGAGGCATAGAAATTGCGAGTGAGGCCGAACATCGAGACCTCCTCGCGTGCACCGCTGACGCGCGACATCAGGTCGCGAAGCACATCCGGGCCTGTCCTCGGCCACAGGTGAGAGACTCCGGCCGCACCGAGAGGGTCTCGCTCGCCTGTCGCGTCATCAGCCGCCGGACGGCCGTTGCGCATCATGGTGTGCGCGGTTTCCGACGAGGACGGCCGGAACAGCTCCCTGACGTTGTACTCGGGAAACATCGACTCGAGGACCCGGCAGGCGTCCGGGTATGGCAGTCCGCGCAGGTCACCGCGTAGCCACCGATAGAACTGGGCGTGCTGCGGCCAGCTTCCCTTGAGCTGCGGATCGATGGCCTTCGCAACCCTGTCCCATTCTCGCGCAAACGTCGAATGCTTCTGCCAGTGTCGTGCCCGGAGCAGCTCCTTGAGGAGCGTCGGCTCTGCGCTGCCGGTTTTCTCGGTACCCACGCGACTGAGCTTAGCACACCAATGAGATAGAGAAGATATAGCGGGGCGTCGGGTGATCCGAGGCGGGACGGGGAAGCGATACCGATGACATCGGTCGCGCTGCCACTGTGGGCGCCGCACCTCGCCGAGGTGCCCACATCAGGTCTGCGGAGAAGGGAGTCGAGCTGTGACACTCAGGGGATCTCCCGACGTCCAGCTCGCGATGCGGCGGCTGCGGGTCGGCCCCGGCTTGAGCGACCCGACCACTGATCCCTCGCAGACCCCGGCCGTCCCGCCCCCGCCTCCCCACCGGCCCCCCGGGGCGGGACGGCCGACCGGCCGGCTCCACCGCCCGGCGCGCGAGCGGGGCGTCTGATGCCCTGGTACCTGCGCTCGATCGGCGATCGGGACACCCATCGTGCTGAGCTGCCGCACCCCGACGGCACCGTCACCGCCACCTGCGGCATCCGCTTCCGCCCCCGACCGCTGTTACGCGGCGCGACGGCCCTGCGCGGCGAGCCACCCGACCCCGACCAGATCTGCCCAACCTGCCACCACGCCCGGTGACACCAGGTCACATGGATACTTGTCCACCCCCCACCGAGCCCGTACCCGATCTCATGGATGCTCGTGTACCTTCCAGCGCACCATGCAGGGTCTCCTGGATGCTTGTACACGTCGGCTGTGAGCGCGGCATACTGCGCTGGCATGAGCGTCCGGACTTGGGTCGTAGTCGCCGGCATCGTCAGCCTGGGAGTGCTCACCGCGGCCTGCGCCAGGCCGAGTGACCCCAGCTCGGCGTCGAGCCGCACCACTGAGCCGCCGCAGCTGAGGATCTCGGCGCCCGGGGTGAACGCCTTGACGGTGTCCCCCGAGCAAGGCGCTCCGGGCTCTGCGGTGTCACTCGATCTGGCGTGCCTGGACAACCTCGGGGCGGTGCGCTCGCCGGTGCTCGATATCGGAGCGCTGAGAGGCAACCCCGAGGGCCACCAACCGTGGCACCTGTTCGGCACCGCCACCGTCCGCTCGGATGCCGCTCCCGGTCGGTACCGGATCTCCGCGACCTGCGGCGCCACCACGCTCGCCGCAGCCTTCACCGTCGTCAGGGGATGAGGACGGCCGCGCCGTGCACCCGGTCGGCCGCAAGATCGGTCAGTGCGGCGTCAGCGCGGGCCAGCGGGTAGGGGGTGGTCACCACGTGCAGCCGATGCTCGGCGGCGAAGCGCAGGAACTCCCGACCGTCCCGCCGGGTGTTGGCCGTGACGCTGCGGAGCTGCCGCTCCTGGAACAGGTGCCGCTGGTAGTGCAGCACGGGGATGTCGGTGAGGTGGATACCGGCCAGCGCCAGGGTGCCGCCACGGTCGAGCGCGGCCAGCGCGAACGGCACCAGCTCCCCGGCGGGGGCGAACAGGATCGCGGAGTCGACCGGCTCCGGTGGGGCGTCGGCGGCTTCGCCCACCGAGGTGGCACCCAGTGCCAGGGCGAGCTCTCGGGCCTGTGCGCTGCGGGTGAGCACGTGCACGGTCGCGCCTTGGGCCAGCGCGACCTGCGCGGTGAGATGCGCGCTGGCGCCGAACCCGTAGAGGGCGAGGCGCCCGCTCGAGGGCAGGTTCGCCCGAGCCAGCGCCCGCCATCCGATGATGCCCGCGCACAGCAGCGGCGCGAGCTCGGTGTCGGGGTAGCCCTCGGGCAACGGGTAGGCGTAGTCGGCGGGCACGGTGGCGTAGTCGGCGTACCCGCCGTCGGCGTCCCAGCCGGTGTACTCCGCGCGCGGGCACAGGTTCTCCGACCCGCGGGTGCAGTACCGGCACCGTCCGCAGGTGTGGCGCAGCCAGGCGATGCCCACCCGCCGCCCCGTCTCGAACGGGCCTTCCACGACCTCACCGACCACCTCGTGGCCGGGAACGACACCGCGCCGGTGGACCGGTAGGTCACCCTCAGCGACGTGCAGGTCTGTGCGGCACACCCCGCAGGCCAGCACCCGTACCAGCAGCTCATCAGCCGCCGGGCGCGACGACGGCTCCTGTACCCGACACAGCGGGCGGGTGGACATCGGCCCCGGCCGCCGCACTCGCCAGGCTCGCATCAACCCATCATGGCGCATCCAGCGGGCTGGCAACCGGTTACGGTGGTCGCCATGGTAGCCACCGGGATCCGGCTTACGCGGTACGCGCACGGGGGTGGCTGTGCCTGCAAGATCCCTGCCGGCGAGCTGGAGTCGGTGCTGGCCGGGCTGGTCGGCGCCGCGGTGACCGACCCGGCCGGTGAGCTGATCGTTGGTCTGGACGACGGCGACGATGCCGCAGTGGTGCGGATCCAGCACGGTCTGGCCGTGATCGCCACCGCGGATTTCTTCACCCCGGTGGTCGACGACCCCTACGACTGGGGCCGGATCGCGGCCGCCAACGCGCTGTCCGACGTCTATGCCATGGGCGGGCGCCCGGTGGTCGCGGTGAACCTGCTCGGCTGGCCGCGGGAGGTGCTGCCGCTCGAGCTGGCCGCCGAGGTGCTGCGGGGCGGCCGCGACGTGTGCGCCCTCGCCGGTTGCCACCTGGCCGGCGGACACAGCGTGGACGACCCGGAACCCAAGTACGGCATGGCCGTCACCGGTGTCGCCGACCCGCGACGGATCCTGCGCAACGACGCGGGCGTGGCGGGAACGCCGCTGTCGTTGACCAAACCGCTCGGTGTCGGGGTGCTCAACAGCAGGCACAAGGCCACCGGCGAGATGTTCCCGCATGCCGTGGAGACGATGACGAGGCTCAACTCGGCGGCGGCCGCAGCCGCCGTGGCGGCCGGCGCTCGGTGCGCCACCGATGTCACCGGTTTCGGCCTGCTCGGGCACCTCATGAAGCTGGCCCGCGCCAGCGGAGTCTCGGCGGTGCTGGACGCCGCCGTGATCCCCTACCTGGACGGCGCCCGGCAGGCACTGGCCGAGGGCTACGTCAGTGGGGGCACCCGGCGCAACCTGGACTGGGTGCGCCCGCACGTCGCGGCGTCGGCACCGGTCGACGAGGACGAGCTGCTGCTGCTGGCCGACGCGCAGACCTCCGGTGGTCTGCTGGTAGCCGGTGAGGTGCCCGGCGCGCCCGTGATCGGCGAGCTGGTACCGCGCAACGAGCATCTGATCACGGTTCGGTGAGCCCCGGCTACCGACCGGGTGCCTTTCTTGGCTCGTTCCAGATAATCCTGGGATAGTGGCTGCGTCATGATCTCCTCGGACATCGGCCACCAGCTGCGACAGGCCGGGTTGCGGGTGACGGCACCCCGCCAGGCTGTGCTGCACTGGTTGGCGGAGCACCCTCATGCCACCGTCGAGCAGATCCGCTCCGGGGTGGCGCCGCGGCTGGGGTCGGTCTCCACCCAGACCGTGTACGACGTGCCGGCCGCCTGTACCGCCGCGGGGCTGGTGCGCCGGATCGAGCCGGCCGGGCATCCGGCCCGGCTCGAGCGCCGTACCGGTGACGACCACCACCATGTGGGGTGTCGCCCGTGCGGACGCACCGAGGACGTCGACTGCGCCGCTAACGTGCGTCCGTGCCTGACTCCCAGTGACGACCACGGTTACCTGCTCGACGAGGCCGAGCTGGTGTTCTGGGGAAGCTGCCCCAGCTGCCAGAACCCAGCCGCCAGGACGCCGGTCGCGGGGGTCCCAGACCATGACAGGCCCGACTACCGACAGAACACCGTTCATCACCATCAGGAGGCACCACAGTGACCGGCACGCAGCCCAAGCCGACGACGACGGATGCCGGTATCCCGGTCGCGAGTGACGAGCACTCGCTCACCGTCGGCACCGACGGACCGATCCTCCTGCAGGATCACTACCTCATCGAGCAGATGGCGCAGTTCAACCGCGAGCGCATTCCGGAGCGCCAGCCGCACGCGAAGGGCGGCGGCGCCTTCGGCCGGTTCGAGGTGACGAACGACGTCAGCGCCTACACCAAGGCCGCGGTGTTCCAGCCGAACACCACGACCGACCTGCTGATCCGGTTCTCCACGGTGGCCGGCGAGCGCGGCAGCCCGGACACCTGGCGCGATCCCCGCGGCTTCGCGGTGAAGTTCTACACCACCGAGGGCAACTACGACATGGTCGGTAACAACACGCCGATCTTCTTCATCCGGGACCCGATGAAGTTCCAGCACTTCATCCGTTCGCAGAAGCGCCGCGCCGACACCAACCTGCGCGACCACGACATGCAGTGGGACTTCTGGACGCTGTCCCCGGAGTCGGCTCACCAGGTCACCTGGCTGATGGGCGACCGGGGCATCCCGAAGACCTGGCGGCATATGAACGGCTACTCCAGCCACACCTACATGTGGGTCAATGCGCAGGGCGAGAAGTTCTGGGTCAAGTATCATTTCAAGACCGACCAGGGCATCGACTTCCTCACTCAGGAGGAGGCCGACCGCCTGGCTGGGCAGGACGGCGACTACCACACCCGGGACCTGTACGAGGCGATCGAGCGGGGCGAGTACCCGAGCTGGACCCTCACGATGCAGATCATGCCGTTCGAGGAGGCCCCGACCTACCGGTTCAACCCGTTCGACCTGACCAAGGTGTGGCCGCACGGCGACTACGAGCTCATCGAGGTCGGCCGGATGACGCTGGACCGCAATCCGACCGACTACCACACGGAGATCGAGCAGGCGGCCTTCCAACCCAACAATCTGGTGCCGGGCATCGGCCCGAGCCCGGACAAGATGCTGCTGGCCAGGCTGTTCTCCTATGCGGACGCCCATCGCGCCCGCATCGGTACGAACTACCAGCAGCTGCCGGTGAACGCACCGCAGTCGCCGGTGTACAGCTACAGCAAGGACGGCGCGATGCGGTACCAGAAGGTCTCGGACCCGGTGTACGCGCCGAACTCCTACGGCGGTCCGCAGGCCGACACCGCGCGCTACGGTGAGCCGGCTGGATGGCACACCAGCGGCGAGATGATGCACGGCGCCTACACGCTGCGTGAGCAGGACGACGACTGGGGTCAGGCCGGCACCATGGTCCGCGAGGTGCTCGACGACGCGGCCCGCGAGCGGCTGGTGAACAACATCGTCGGCCACCTGCTCAAGGGGGTGACCGAGCCGGTCCTGCGGCGGGCCTTCGAGTACTGGCGCAACGTGGACAAGGATCTGGGTGACCGGGTCGAGCAGGGCGTCGCCTCATCCGCAGCGTCGTAGGGGACTAGCAGAGGGGATACCGACGAGGGCCCGGCACGCTGGGGGTGCCGGGCCCTCGCGCACCCGGCGGTGGGCCCACGAGTGGACACCGCGTCGTCAGCTCGCGGTGTCGTGAGGTCGCCGCGTCGTGAGGTCGCCGCGTCGTAAGGTCGACAGCCATGGGGCTCACCGTGGTCGGCATCGGTGGTTCGATACGTGCGGACTCGCAGTCCGAGCGGGCGCTGAGCGTGGTTCTCCAGGGTGCCCGCCTCGCCGGTGCCGAGACCGTCGCGATCACCGGTACGGCCCTGGTCCTGCCGTTCTACGACCCCGCCGTGGATGAGCGCGGCACGGTGGCGCACCGGCTGGTGCACGCTTTACGGGAGGCGGATGGCGTGGTGCTGGTCTCGCCGGGCTATCATGGCACCGTCTCCGGACTGGTCAAGAACGCGCTGGACTACGTCGAGGACCTGCGCGCCGACCCTCGGCCCTACCTGGACGGGCGGGCGGTCGGCTGCGTGGCCATGGCGCTGGGCTGGCAAGCGGCGGTGACCACGCTCACCGCGCTGCGCTCGATCGTGCACGCGCTGCGCGGCTGGCCCACGCCGTTGGGCGCGGCGCTGAACTCCGCCGAGGTGAGCTTCGACGACCACGGCGCCCCCTCCGATCCCGCGGTCGACCGCGCACTGCGCACGATCGGGGAGCAGGTGGTGCGGTTCGCGCAGGACCACCGCGGAACCTCTTAAGCCGGCGCCTACCGAGCCCGGTCAGGTGTTGCCGATCAGCTCTCGGATGACGCTGGTGACGTGGGCGTGGCGGTCAGGATGGAGCTCGGTGAGTTGGTGGCGGGTGACCCAGGTGAGCCGGTCGAGGTGGGCGGTGCCGGCGTCGGTGATGGGTTCGCGGTAGGCGCCTTGGTAGACCGTGTGGGAGTCGACTTCGACGGCGATGACGCGGCGGTCGCCGAAGGCGGTGTTGTAGGCGTCGGAGGAAGCGATCTTCACTGTTGAGCGGGGGTACCGAGCCGAGTTGTCGATGTCCGGCTTGGCGCCGAGCGTGAGCACCGGGTGGTTCAGGCCAGGCTGACCTGGGGTGGGGGGCTCGGGGTGGGTCCCTCGGGGAGCAGAGCGGCCCGGACCCGCAGAGCGCCGCCCTCCAACCGGCCGCGCGGGCGCAGCCCGGCCCGGCGCAACACCCGGGTCAGCACGCCGTTGCCCGCCTGCGACACCGCAGTGATCTCGGTGACCTGATCGGTTCGGGCCAGCTCCACCAGTTTGCGGGCCAGCGCCGTGCCTACCCCCCGGCCCTGCCAGATGTCCTCCACCAGGAGCGCGACCTCGGCCGTGCCCGCTCCGGTGTGGACCAGGTTCGCCAGCCCGACCGCGGCACCACCGTCGGTGGTCACCGCGAGCACGCTGATGGAGCCGTCGGCACCGATCAGCTGCCGCAGCAGCGCCGCGGCCAGGACCGGCCTGGTGGGCAGCGAACGCAGCGCCCGGGTGTGCGGGGAGCAGCGCGCGTGCAGCGCGGCGACCAGCGGCGCATCTGCGGCCGTGGCGGCCCGTAATACCACCTCGGCCCCGTCAGTCAGCTGCACACTGGCTCGTGATGGCGCAAATATCCGCCCGTCGGAGGACCCAGCGAGCTCGAGCAGCGCCGCAGCCCGGGAGATCTCGGTGGCGGTGAACGGCCAGCCGCGCCGTAGCCGCACCCGCGTCGCTCCGGTGCCGACCTCGGCGTGATGCGCGGTCGGTGGCGCGCCGTCCCCGGCCAGCTCAGCGCGCAGCAGGGCAGCCACCGCCCGCGCGGCGCTGCCCGGGTCGACCGCCACGCAGTGCGCCAGCGCCAGCGCGGTGGTCACCGGATCGGCCAGCGCCTGCGCGTCGGCCTGCACCACCACCGTGACCCGGAACCCAGCGGCCTCGACGGCTTCCACCAGTGCCGGCACCGCGAGCTGCGGTGGCACCCGGACCAGCAGCTCATCTGTCACCGCCCCGTCCTGGGACGGTTCCCCGACCACGTGCAGGGAGACGATGTTCGCCCCGCATCCGCCGATCACCCCGGCGAGCGCGCCCAGCCGGCCGGGTTGATCGGCCACATCGACGTGCAGCCGCCACAGGGTCACGGTGACCACCTCCTGGCCCAGCTTCCGCTGTTGGCATTACCGCCACGTTGACCAAGGGTAACGTCCACCCGACCACAATCAGACCGCTGAACGCGTACCGCCGGCCGAGCCGGCAGTCGAGCCACCGCCAGCCGAGCCGGCAGTCGTGCCGAGCACTTCACGGACGAACGCCACCTCAACGGCGGCATGCCGCAAGGTCTCGGCCACCACCAGCGACCCATGCCCCGCGTCGTAGCGGTAGCACCGGTAGGGCTTGCCGAGCTCGGTGAGCCGGGCGAGGTAGTTGTCGATCTGGCGGACCGGGCAGCGCGGATCGTTCTCCCCGGCCAGTAGCAGGATCGGAGCGCGCACGTCGACCACGTAGTTGATCGGAGAGGCCGCCCGGTAGAGCTCGGGCAGCTCCTGGGGCGAGCCGCCGAACAGAGCGCGGTCGAAGGCCCGCAGCGGCTCCATCTCGTCGGCGTAGGCGGCCACGAAGTCGGCCACCGGGATCCCGGCCACCCCGGCCGCCCAGCGCCGCGGCTGGATCCCGACAGCGAGCAGGACCAGGTAGCCACCCCATGACCAGCCCTCCAGGAGGCATGCGGACGGGTCGGCGAACCCGCTGGAGACCGCCCAGTCGTGCACGGCCGCGAGATCCTCCAGTTCGGTCAGTCCCGGGCGGCCCTCGATCGCGTCACGCCAGGCGCAGCCGTAGCCGGTTGAGCCGCGGTAGTTGACGTGCACGACGGCGAAGCCCGCGTCCAGCCAGAGTGCTCGGTCCGCGCAGAAGCTGTCCTCGTCGGCCGCATGCGGCCCGCCGTGTAGCAGGAACACGGTGGGCAGCGGGCCCTCGGGGGCGCCGTTCGGCGTGGCTACCAGGGCGTGCACGGCCCCGTACGGAGTCGGCACGAACCGGTCCACCAGGGGTTGCGAGCCGGGCGCCGGCTCACCCTGGGGCTGCAGCAGCGCGCGGTCGGTGCCGTCGGGGTGCAGTGCGCGGATGCTGGGCGGTTGGGCGGCGCAGGACCAGGCGTACTCCACGGTGCCATCCGGCCGGACCGCAGCACCGCCGACCGTACCGGGGGGGATGCTCAGCGCGGTCAGCTCGCCGGTGGCCAGCTGGTATCGGTGCAGCGTGGAGCGGGCCGCGTGCTGGTGCACGACGAGCAGCGCGGCGCCGTCGGGATACCAGTCGGCGGTCAGCTCACCGGGCAGCTCCAGCGCGATCTCGGTCTCGGTGTCCGCCACGACGTCCCAGATCAGCAGCTCTTGGCGGCCGCGGCGCTCGTGGACGAGCAGCAGCCGGGCGTCGCCCTCCAGAGGGGCGAAGCCGAGCACCTCCACCCCCTTGCCGGGACCGTCCCACTTCTCGGCGACCGGCGAGCCGGCGGTGTCCGCAGCCGTGTCGAGCACCCGGATCGCGGGATGCCGGGAGTCACCGTGCTCGGAATGCATGATCGCGAGCAGCCGCTCGTCGCGGGACAGGGCGCCCACCCCGGCGTCGTACTCGCTGCGGTAGACGACCGTGGCGGTGCCCTCCCGCGAGACCCACACCGCGGTGCCCTCATCGGTGGCGACGCCGACCGCGGCGGTGCGCCGGCCGAGGGCCAGCCCGGCCGGATAGCCGGGCGCGGTGCCCGGCACGGCCTGCTGGGGCTGCTCGTCAACGGGTCGCCCGCCGAACAGCTCGCTCACCCAGCTGCCGAACTCGTCGCCGTCGGTGTCGGCGAACCACCACACCTGGTCACCGTCGGGCGTGATGGTGGCGATGTGGGTGCCGTGCGGCCGGTCGGTGACCTGCCGGTGCGTGCCGGTGGCGCGGTCCCAGGCGTAGACCTCCCAGGTACCCGACGCGTTGGAGGTGTACAGGCTGCGGTCGGGGGCGTCTCGGGCCCACTGCGGCAGGTTGACCCGGGGTGCGGTGAACCGGGCCCGCCAGCGGGCCTCCGCGTCCGGGTCGTCGAACAGGACATCAGGGACGGTCGCGGAATGCGGCGCTGCGTTCACGCCCCGATAGTGCCGCATCGCCCGTCCGCTCGGGCCCCAAGTCGGCTAGCGGGCGAGTCGCCGCGCGGTGTCCTTGAGAACCTCGGTGAGAACGCGCTGAGCCGCCGAGCCCATGGTGGTCAGCACCGCCTGCAGGCGTCGGGCGGTGTCGGGCTCGATCTTGCCGATCATCTGGGCTGACGTACTGGTCACGGCCAGCAGGACCCGCCGCAGGTCGTTGGGGTCCGGCGTGCGGCGGACCAGCCCGGCCCGAGCGAGCCGATCGACCATCGCGCAGGTGGCCGGTGGTCGGGTCCCCAGTGCCTCGGACAGCGCGACCAGCGTCATCGGGGTCTTCGCGCTGATGAAGTGCAGCGCGATCAGCTGGGACAGGGTCAGCTCACTGCCGGCCCACGCCGAGGGGCGGGTCGACACCATCTTCCGCAGGTAGCCGGCAAGCCAGCGGGCGTCCTCAGTCGTCACCATCAGCTGCACGACCTCGTCTGGACCGGACGAACCCGCATTCGTGACCCCCATCGCCCACGTTCGTTCATGGAACCAGCGAAAGCGGTCGGACGCAAGAACCCACTGGTGGTCACTGATTCGGGGCAACCTGGTGACTTTCTGACAGCGGTCTGACGCCGAGCCCACCGAGTGCTCCGCCCAGCCGGAGGCTCATCGTCACGGTTCAGTCGTCACGGTTCAGTCGTCACCGTTCAGTCGTCGTAGGGGTCGTCCACCCCGGCTGAGCCCACCGGAAGGTCGGTGGCCGGTTCGAGCCGCTGGGTAGGGTCGATCAGCGCGAAGGCGGCCCCGGAGGGGTCGGCGACCCGCGCGATCCGGCCCAGCTCGCTGTCGTAGGGATCAAAGTCGACCCACCCGCCCAGCTCCAGGACCCGGTCGACCGCGGCGTCGATGCCGCTCCTCGGGTCCACCGCGAAATACGGCAGCCAGTGCGCGCCGAGGTCGTCAGGGCACGCCCAGTCCTCGTTCATCTGCAGCCTGCCCAGCATCGTGCGCCCACCACGTGACCAGGTGGTGTAGTCCACCTCGATGCCGTCCCCGATCTGCCGCTGACGGTAGCCGAACAGGGTCGCGAAGAACTCATCAGCCCGAGGACCGTCCCAGGTGTTCAGCTCCGCCCACGACAATGCCCCGGGGCCGGTGGTGTGCACCATCCACCGGCCTGCGGGCTGCCAGAAACCGATCACTGCACCGGTCGGGTCCACTCCGGCGAGCATTCTGCCTTGCCCGGGGACATCCACCGGCCCGGCCAACACCCGCCCGCCCCCCTGCGTGAACACCTGGGCGGTGTACTCGATGTTGGCGCTGGCCAGGTACACCATCCAGGCCGCCGGCCACCGCGCCGGCAGCGGAACACCCGCCAGGCCCGCCACCGGTCGGCCCGTGAGCAAGGCGGTGGTGTACAGCCGACGGCGTGGGTCCGGGTCGACCTGGTAGCTCCAGCCGAACAGCCCGGCATAGAAATCCCGACTCCCCGCCGGATCGGTGCTCGACACATCGATCCACCACACCGAGCCCGGGATGAACGGCGTGTCGTGGGTCCCCGGCGAGCCGCTCGCCCTCTTCTTCCGCATATCTCACAGAGCAGCGGACCGCCCGCGCAGATACGCAGCGCTGCGGTACCGCGTCGTGAGGCTGGTGCTTCTTCCGGCGTGGGCGCGTGCGTCAGGGCGTGGTAGCCGGCAGCTCCTCCGACCGAGCGAGCGCCTCGGGACCGTGCACGAAGCCCGGGTCGACCTGATCGGCCAGATCGCACCCGGTGCGGTCGTTGGCCCAGGCGGCGGCGTTACGCAGGTGGAACTCGACGGCCTGGTGCTGGTAGGTCTCCCAGTCCTTGGCGGTGCCGTCCACCACGTCGCGCATCGCGTCCAGCGTGGCCACGTTGGCCGGCTCCAGCGCACCGATCGGGCGGACCTCACCGCGCTCGGCGGCGCGGACGTGCGCGGAGCGACTCACCACGCCGACCAGGTCGGCGCCGATCTGCGCGCGCAGGAACGCGGCGTCCTCCTCATCGGAGACCTTGTTGCCCACAACCGCGATCCGCACCCCGAACTCGCGAGCGTAGCCGCAGTACTGGCGGTACACCCCGACGCTGCGCAGAGTGGGCTCGCAGACCACGAACGTCACATCGAAGCGGGTGAACAGCCCGGAGGCGAAGGAGTCGGCGCCGGCGGTCATATCCACCACCACGTACTCCCGCGCGCCGTCGACGAGATGGTTGAGCAGCAGTTCCACCGCCCCGACCTTGGAGTGGTAGCAGGCCACCCCCAGATCGCCCTCGGCGAACGGACCGGTCACCGCCAGGGCCACCCCGTCGACCTCTCGCACGCACGCGTCGTAGATCGGGTTGCGCTCCACGACGCGGAGCAGTCGCGATCCCGCCCCCGGCGGGGTGGTCTTGACCATCACCTCGGCCGAGGCGATCCGCGGGTTGACTCCCCGCAGGTAGTCCTTGATCAGCGGCAGGTGCGCGGCCAGGGTCGGCAGCGCGGCCGCGTCGGCCTCGGTCGCGCCCAGCGCGACGGCCAGGTGCTGGTTGATGTCGGCGTCCAGCGCCAGCACCGGGCGACCGGCGGCCACCAGGCGGCGTACGAGCAACGCGGCCAGGGTGGTCTTGCCGCTGCCGCCCTTGCCAACCAGTGCGATCTTCAAACGTCCTCCAAGCAACGCGGGTGGGGCCGGGAAGCCACGAGACTACTGATAACAGTTATCAGAACCATCTCGGGGTGAGCCGCCGGTTCGCGCCACGAGCGGCTGCGGTCGGGGCATCAGCGCCAGCGCGGTCATGGACAGCACCGCGCAGCCGACGATGTACCAGCTGATGCCGGTGCTCGACCCGGTGGTGGCCAGGATCGCGGCGGCGATCAGCGGGGCCGGGCCGCCGGCGATGACACCGGCGAGCTGGTAGCCCAGCCCAGCGCCGGAGTAGCGGAGGCTGGTGCCGAAGCTCTCCGCGATCAGCGCAGCCTGCGGGCCGTACTGCATGTCATGGCAGAGCAGCGACAGGATGACGCCGAGCAGTACCAGCCCGGAGGCCCCGGTGTTGAGCAGTCCGAAGTAGGGGAACGCGACTGCGGCGGTGGCCGCGACGCCGATCCCGTACATCACCCGGCGCCCGACCAGGTCGGACAGGTAGCCGAAGAACGGCACGCTGACCAGGCCGATGGCTGCGGCGATCAGGGTGTCATCGAGCAACCCGCCGCGGGCCAGGTGGAGCTGCCCGGTGCCGTAGGCGAGGACGAAGGTGACGAACAGGTAGAACGGTGCCTGTTCCGACAGTCGGACGAAGATCACCGTGAGGATCTCCCTCGGGTGCTCTCGGATGACCTGCCACACCGGCCGTCGGACCACCCTTCGCTGCTGTTTGAGCTGGGTGAACTCCGGGCTCTCGGCCACCTTCAGCCGCATGTACAGGCCGATCCCGACCAGGATCGCGCTGGCCAGGAACGGCACCCGCCAGCCCCAGGTGGCGAAGCCGGCTCCGGTGGTGGCGGACAGCAGCTTGACCATGCCGGTGGACAGCAGCAGCCCGATCGGCGTACCCAGGTGCGGCCAGCTGGCCGTCAGCCCGCGCCGGCGCACCGAGCCCCACTCCATCGCCAGCAGCACCGAGCCGCCCCACTCCCCGCCCACGCCGATACCCTGGATCACCCGCAGCACGACCAGCGACACCGGCGCGGCGAACCCGATCGTCGCGTAGTCGGGCAGGCAGCCGATGAGGAACGTGGCGACCCCACCGAGCATCAGCGTCGCGATCAGCGTGGACCTGCGCCCCAGCCGGTCCCCGAAGTGCCCGAAGACCGCCGCCCCGACCGGCCGGGCGGCGAACCCGACGAAGTACGTCCCGAACGCGGCCAGCACCCCGGCCGACGCCGACTGCTCAGGAAAGAACAGCTCGGGGAACACCAGCGCCGCCGCGGTACCGTAGAGGAAGAAGTCATACAGCTCGATCGCCGTGCCGACCGTGCTCGCCAGCACCGCCCGCCGTCGCTGACCGGCCGGCGACGCCCCGTCGCCACTGACGCCCCCCGTCACCCGGCGCCTCCCCGCCGTGCCCGGCGTCGCCGCTTGCCTGCTCGTCATCGGCTTCCCCCCTCGCGCGGCACGGCCCACCGACCGAATGATCCCGTCGTGAACCGGGGCCGCCAAGACAGGAGAGCCGCCAGTGGCTGCCAGATACCTCCGCTAGTCGATGGCGCAGCGACGGAAACCGATCATGCCGATGGTGGCGAAGAGGACCAGCGAGCCGGTCAGCGTGAGCAGGCAGACCCAACCCGGGATGTGCGGGATGGCGGGCGCCAGGGTGGCCCGCATGCCCTCGCTGACGTAGGTGATCGGGTTGGCGGCGGTCAGCACCTGGAACCACCGCAGGTGCGTCAGCAACGGCCAGGGGTACTGGGTGGCGCTGGTGAACAGCAGTGGGGTGAAGATCAGCGCGAATCCGAGGCTGATCTTCGTCGGTGGCACGAAGGTGCCGATCGTGAGGCCGATGCACGCCCCGACCAGGCTGCCGAGCCCCAACACACCGGCCAGCAGCCCCAGCCCGGCGGCCCGGTAGGGGACCGAGCCGAGCACGCCGATGCCGATCGGGAACATCACCGCGGCGGCGACCAGTGCCTGTATCGCGGCGAAGACCACCTTCTCCGCCGCGACCGCCCATAACGGTAGCGGGGCCAGCAGCCGGTCCTCGATCTCCCTGGTCCAACCGAACTCCGCGACCAGGTGGAACGCGCTCGCCTGGATCGCGGTGACGGTCGCGGTCAGCGCGACCAGGCCGGGGAACAGCAGGCTGGCGTAGCCACCGCTGAGGTAGCCCAGGCCGGTCAGCAGCCTGCCGAACACGAACAGGAACAACACCGGCTGCAGCAGCACCTGGGCCAGGAACGCCACCGGGTCCTTGCCGGTGACCGTGATGTCGCGGCGCAGCACCGAGCCGAACGAGCGCAGCATCAGCACCCCCGACGGCCCCCGCACCATCTCGGCGGCACGCTCGGTGCGCATCACGGTGGTGGTCCTCACCGCAGTGCCGTGCCCGTGAGGTGGAGGAACACGTCCTCCAGGCTGGCCTCGCCGACCGCCGCCCCGGTGGTCAGCCTGCGGGTCAGGGCGGCGGGGGTGTCCAGCGCGAGCAGCCGGCCGGCATCGACGATGCCCACCCGGTCAGCCAGTGTGGCCGCCTCGTCCATGTCGTGGGTGGTCAGCACGATCGTCACACCCGCCGCACGCAGCTCCCGGACGCGGTCCCAGACGAACAGCCGGGCGGCCGGGTCCAACCCGGTGGTCGGCTCGTCCAGGAACAGCACCCTCGGGTCGTGCATCAGCGCCCGGGCGATCATCATCCGCTGGTTCTGCCCCCCGGAGAACAGATCCGGCTTGTCATCCGCCCGGTCGGTCAGCGCGAACTGCTCCAGCAGCGCCTCAGCCCGGGGCCTGCGGACCCGGGGTGGCACACCATGGTAGGCGGCGTGGAACAGCAGGTTCTGCCGGACCGACAGCGACCGGTCCAGGTTGTTGCGCTGCGGGACCACCCCGAGCAGGCCGCGCACGGTCCGCGGCGCGGCCACCACGTCCACGCCCGCGACCAGCGCCCGCCCCCCCGTCGGCCGGACCCGGGTGGTCAGCACCCCGACCGTGGTGGACTTGCCGGCCCCGTTCGGCCCCAGCAGCCCGAAGATCTCCCCCTCGGCCACCGCGAAGCTCAACCGGTCGACCGCATCGGCCCGCGCCTTCCGGTAGCGCTTGACCAGCTCCCGCACCTCCACCGCCGTTCCTGGCGCTCGGCGGAGCATCAGCGGAAGGTCTCGGCGTGAAAGTCGGCTTGGAGATCGACGTGGGGACCACGCCGCCAGTGGCGAGTCCAGTACGCCGCACCGACATCCGCGCTCACGCGGTCCAGCAAGGGTCGAACCGCGTCGAGAGTGTCGTGGTAATGGATATGGGCGCTGCGCCAGGTGACGACACCGCTCGGCTGAGTACTGCGGTCTTCCACGAGAGCGGTCATGGCGAAGCCCAATCTTTCTGTTTTTTCTCCGGTCTGTCCATACAAACGCATCCGATAGGCGCACTCCTTCAACCGCCGGCCACCACCGCACCTCAATCAGGTCACGAACCTCAGCGATGGCGCGGGAGTCTCCTCTGCCGACACTGCCATCAAAGACGACACCTCCCCCGAAGCTCGCCTGACCCAACAGGCCACAGGACAGTCATATGGTGTCGCCCACGACCCACTTACCCGGAATCACGGGCGACACCGACTCGCCAGCACACGTCAGCCGGCAGATCGCAACCGTTTCCAACAATTCCGACCACCATACCCCTCGACAAGGAGTCGTAGGAGGAACCTAGGCGGCGGGCGCAAGCGCGACGCAAGTGTCCCAGGTCAGCCGTCCTGGTGGGACCGCGGTACGAACCGACGCTGCGGGTCCTCAGGCGACCCTCATGCTCACGATCTCCACTGAATGGCCGGCTCGCTGATGTGCCGCAGCCGGGGACGTCGATCCGAGGCGTTACCGCAGCGGTGGTCGACGCGCCGCGGCCCATCCCAGAGCGCGGGGCGCCACGCTGCCCGCCGCAGAGGGTTCCCCATCGGGGCCCTGGTTCGCCCCATTCGACCCATGTGCCCACCGGGAGGTGCATGGGTATTCTGTGGACGTGCCACCATCGGCAACTTCTTCTCGCAAAGTTGCCGATGGTGGCACGTCGCCACGTCGTGACACTGTTCCCCTGGGCGACACGCATAGTGAAGATGGCCGTTGTCGCCTGCGAGGTACTCATCGACCAGGACCGGCGAGGTGGTGTTCGTCGCCGGGGATCGGCCACCCTTACCTCAGTCACCCGGCATGGGTCTGTCTCCACGGAGGTCGTCGCTGATTGTGCCCTCGGGGCCGAACTCATCCGGTGTCACGAGGCGGAGACCGCGCCGGGCGGGTCACCGGGCTCCATCTCTGCGACGGGTGTCACACGCCGGACATACCGGCGGCCACCGTCGTCATCCGCCGACGGCGGCGCGCAGTGACTCCCGCAGTGATCCCATCGTGGCGACCACCGCGGTGGGCTCGTAGCCGCAGTGCGCCATGCAGTTGGCGCACCGCGGGTCACGTCCTCGGCCGAACGCCGACCAGTCGGTGTCCTCGAGCAGCTCGGCGTAGGTCGCCGCGTAGCTGTCGTCGAGCAGGTAGCACGGGCGCTGCCAGCCCAGCAGGGAGTACGACGGGATGCCCCACGCGGTGCAGGCCAGCTCCCGCCTGCCTTCCAGGAAGTCCAGGAAGATCGGGGAGTGGTTGAGCCGCCAGCGCTTGCGCCGGCCGTCGGCGAACGCCTTCGCGAACAGCTCGCGGGTCTGCCGCACGCCCAGCCAGTGCTCCTGGTCGGGTGCCTTGTCGTAGGCGTAGGCCGGGGAGATCTGCATGTTGTCGACGCCGAGCTCGTCATTGAGGAAGTCGAGCACCTCGATGACATCCTGCGGGGTGTCATCACTGAAGAACGTGGTGTTGGTCATCACCCGGAAGCCGGCGGTCCTGGCCTGCCGGATCGCCTCGACCGCGGCGTCGAAGCCCCCCGCCCTGCGCACCGAGGCGTCGTGCCGCTCGCGCAACCCGTCGATGTGCACCATCCAGGCGAAGTCGCGGTGCGGGGTGAACCTGTGCAGGTGCCTGGGCAGCAGCAAAGCGTTCGTACACAAGAAGACGATCTTCTTACGGGCCAGCAGCTCGCGGGTCAGCTCGTCGATCTGAGGGTACATCAGCGGTTCGCCACCGGCGATGGAGACCATCGGGGCGCCACACTCCTCGACGGCGGCGATCGCCTGCTCCAGCGGCATCCGCTGCTTGAGCAGCGCGGCCGGCTGCGCGATCTTTCCGCAGCCGCCGCACTTGAGGTTGCACGCGAACAGCGGCTCCAGCTCGAGCAGCAGGGCGAAGCGCTCCCGGCGCAACAGCTTCTGCTTGAGCAGGAAGCCACCCAGCTTCAGGGACTGACGCAGGGGCATGGGCATGCTCAGACCACCTCTCGGGGTAGCGCGAAGGTGACGTCCTCGTCGATCAGCCGTGACTCCGTCGTGCTGACCGGACCGAGGCCACCCATGCAGTGCACGATCTGGTCCACCAGATGCGGGGGAGCCGAGGCGCCCGCGGTGATGCCGACCCGCGTCGTGCCCGCCAGCCAGCGGAGATCGACTTCGCTCACGTCCTCGACCAGGTGCGCCGCCGCGCCCTCTCGCTGCGCGACCTCCACCAGGCGCACCGAGTTGGACGAGTTGGGCGAGCCGACCACCAGCACCAGGTCCACCTGGCCCGCGATCGCGCGCACCGCGCGCTGGCGGTTGGTGGTGGCGTAGCAGATGTCGTCGGTGCGCGGAGCGCTCAGCGCCGGGAACCGACCGCGCAGGATCGCGGCGATCTCCTCGGCTTCATCCACCGCCAGCGTGGTCTGCATGGTGTAGGCCACCCTCGACGGATCGCGTGGCTGGACGCGCAGCGCGGTGTCGACGTCGGGCACCACGGTCACGTCCTGCGGTGCCTCGCCGAGGCTGCCCTGCACCTCCTCGTGGTCGGGATGGCCGATGAGGAACACCGTGTTCTCCCGCCGGGCGTAGCGGCGGATCTCACTGTGCACCTTGATCACCAGTGGGCAGGTGGCGTCGATGACGGTGAGCCCGCGCGCGGTGGCCTCCCGGCGCACGGCGGGCGCGACCCCGTGCGCGGCGAACACCACGACGCCGCCGACCGGCACCTGCTCGACCTCCTCGACGAACACCGCGCCACGAGCCGCCAGCTCGTCCACCACATGCGCGTTGTGCACGATCTGGCGACGCACGTACACCGGTGCGCCGTAGCGCCGCAGCGCGTAGTGCACGGTGTCGATCGCCCTGGAGACGCCCGCGCAGAACGAGCGCGGCGCGGCGAGCAGGATCTCGCGCGGGCCCGTCGCCGCCGCCCACCATTCCAGCGCGGGCCGGCACGCCCGCAGCGTCCGCAACGCGCTCACCCCCCGGCGCGGCGCTCCGACGTGCCACAGCGGGTGATCGGGGGTGTCCACGATGGCGCGGACCACAGCGAACGGAACGCCCGCGACGGCCAGCTGAGCAGACTCCATGTCCACCGCGAGCGCCCCGTCCGCGACAGGCGCCCGGGAGATCCGCGGCACCGAGCGAATAGGCCCAAGGTGCACAGTCACCCCAAGCCTCCGCAGCGCCCCCGCCAGCAGCGGTGCCGAGGGCACCTCAACCCTGCCCGGGACCGGCCCTCCTGTCGCCGAGTTCGACAGCAGCGCCGTCCGAATCCGGCTGAACAGCTCTGTTGTCGAACTCGGCGGGCACAGAGCATTCGGGACCCCCCCGCAGACCTCGGTGGCGACCACCACGTCGCCCGGGCGGACCTGGGGGGCCAGGGCGCCACCGACGCCGGCGACCAGCACTGGGTCGGTGCTCCTCGACAGGGCGGACGCGGTGGCCGCCGCGCGCCTGGGGCCCATACCGGTGCGCACCAGCCGCATGGTGCGCCCGACCCGGCGCAGCGCGGCCTGCTCGACGCGCAGCGGCGTGCACAGCACGGTTCGGCTCATAGCGCGGCACCGCCCAGGTACCGGCCCAGCGCGCTGATCGGGAACACCATCCGGTAGAGGTGGTAGTTGAGGTAGAAGTCACGGGGGAACCCGGTGCCGGTGAACTGCGGCTCGTCCCACGACCCGTCCGGGCGCTGGCGCTCGCAGAGCCACCGCACCCCGCGCTCCACCGTCTCATCCCGCTCGCCGGCCGCGAGCAGCGCCAGCAGCGCCCACGCGGTCTGCGAGGCCGTCGAGGCGCCCCGGCCGGCCCAGGCCCGGTCCACATAAGAACGCAGGTCCTCACCCCACCCACCGTCGTCGTTCCGGTGGCGCTGCAGCCACCGCACCGCCCGCCGGACACACCGGGAGTCGGCACCCACCCCAGCGGCGATGAGCGCCGGCACCACCGCGCCGGTGCCGTAGACGTAGTTCGCGCCCCACCGTCCGAACCAGGACCCCTCCGGCTCCTGCGCCGCGAGCAGCCACTGCACGCCTCGCCGGCAGGCGGTGCCGTCGGCCATGCCCTCAGCGGCCAGCGCCTCCACGATGTGCGCCGTCACATCCGCCGACGGCGGGTCGATCACCGCGCCGAAGTCGCAGAACGGCAGCTTCGTGCACAGCGTCCGGGTGTTGTCGGCGTCGAAGGCGCCCCAGCCGCCGTCCTGGGACTGCATGCCGACCAGCCAGGCCATCCCGCGATCGAGCGCGCCGCGATCGGCCAGCGGAACCCGCTGCAGCGCGAGTACCACCTCGGCGGTGTCGTCGGTGTCGGGATAGGTGTCGTTGTGGAACTCGAAGGCCCAGCCGCCTGGGGCGAGTGCCGGCCGGCGGACCGCCCAGTCGCCGCGCACCCGGATCTCCTCGCCGAGCAGCCAGTCGGCGGCCCGCAGGACCGCGGGGTCCTGCGCCGGCACGCCCGCGTCGAGCAGCGCGGTGAGCGCCAGCCCGGTGTCCCAGACCGGGGACTGGCACGCCTCCAACCGCCGGACCCACCCGTCCGGGGTGCGCTCGCGGATGATGAACCCGTCCAGTCCCGCGATCCCGGCCCGCACCGACGGGTGATCGAGTGAGTAGCCCAGCAGGTGCAGCGCGAGCAGGGAGTACACCCACGGCGGCTGGATACCGCCCCAGCAGCCGTCCGCCTCCTGCCGGGCCAGGATCCACTCCGCGGCCCGACGCATCGCCGCCCGCCGCAGTGGGCGCACCGGCCGCCGTGCGTAGGCGTGCAGCACCCGGTCGGTCCGCTGGAAGAACCCGCTCCAGGACGGTAGCCGGCCGCGGGACCGGCCGGGGCGGGGCGCGGCGGCGGGGATGCGCAGCTCGTCGACCCCGAACCGCAGCGGCCGGACCGGGCGCAGCGTGCTGACGATGGTCAGCGGCACGATCGTCTGCCGGGCCCAGCACGCCCAGTCGTAGACGTTCAACGGGAACCAGGACGGCAGGAAGATCAGCTCCGGCGGCAGGTTGGGCAGCTCGTCCCAGGACCACAGCCCGAACAGCGCGAGCCAGATGCGGGTGAACACCCGGCTGCGCCCCAGTCCGCCCTGAGCCCGGACGAACCGCGCCGCCGTCACCATGTGGGGGGCCTGCGGATCCTCGCCCGCCAGGCGCAGTGCGACCCACGCCTCGACAGTGGTGGACAGGTCGCCCGGACCATCGTGGTAGTTCGCCCAGCTGCCGTCGTCCCGTTGCTGGGACCGGATCCACCGGGCGGCCTCCTCGGTCTGGCCAGCGCCGCGGATGCCGAGGAACTCGCGCAGCAGCAGATCCTCCGCGTCCATGGTCACGTTGGTGGCCAGCTCCCCCTTCCACCATCCCGCCGGGTCCTGACGCTCGCGCAGCCACGCGACCGCGGCGGCCACAGCCTGCGCCACCGGCTGGGGTCCGGCTGCCGGCTCAGCCGGCGGTGGGGCGCCGGCCGTGCTGTCGGCTGGACTGGTCCGGGTCATCAGGCCTCCCTGGCGACGATGAAATGAGCGATCGCGACCAGCTCCGCGCGCGGGCCGGTCGGGATCGGGACGGCGGACAGCGCGTCGGTGGCCGCCGCGATGCGCCGCCGCGCCTCGGTGGCGGCCCAGCGCCGTCCTCCCGCCGCTTCGATGAGCTCAGCGGCTCGGGCCTCTCCACCGGGCTCCGACCCGGCGAGCCAGCCGGCCAGCTCACGCCCGGCCGAACCGCCATGGGTCAGCGCGTAGGTCACCGGCAGGGTCTTCTTGCGCGAGCGCAGGTCGGAGAACACCGGCTTGCCGGAGACCCGCGGCTCCCCCCAGATCCCCAGCAGGTCGTCGACGAGCTGGAACGCGATACCCAGCTGCGCGCCGAAGGTGGACAGCGCGTCCACCACCTCCGCCGGAGCGCCGGCCAGCACCGCGCCGATCGCCGCGCTGGCCGACAGCAGGGCGCCGGTCTTGCCCGACACCATGTCCAGGCACTCCGCCACGGTGACGTCGTCGCGTCGCTCGAACGCCACGTCCTGCACCTGGCCGCGGATCAGGTGGCGGGTGGCCTCGGCGAGCAGCCGGGCGGCGGCGGCCCGGTGCGGCGAGGTGCCCTCCAGCAGCACCTCCTGGGCCAGCGCCAGCAGCGCGTCCCCGGTCAGGATCGCGCTGGTGGCGCCCCACACCGCCCACACCGTGGGCCGGTGCCGGCGTTCGGTGTCGCCGTCCATCACGTCGTCGTGCACCAGGGAGAAGTTGTGCACCAGCTCGACGGCGACCGCGCCGGGGATGCCCACCCGCGCCGGCGCGCCGGCGGCCTGCGCCGACAGAGTGGCCAGAGCGGGGCGGACGGCCTTGCCTCCACCACCGCTCGTCGGCGCGCCGCCGGCATCGGTCCACCCTAGATGGTAGGAGGCGATCGCCGCGCTGGTGTCGTCCAGCCGCGCGATGAACGCCCGCGTCGCCGGCGCCACGACGTCCCGGGCCCGGCGCAGCGCGCTGGGCGCCGCCTTCGCGGGCAGGAGCGCATCGGTGGTCATCACACCGCCACCGCGGGGACGTCCGTCGGGCTCGCCTGCAGCAGGGCGGTGGCGGCCGCCGCTCCGCTGCGCACGGCACCCTCCATCGTCGCCGGCCATCCGGTGGCGGTCCACGCGCCGGCCAGGAACAACCCCCGGGCCGCGGTCACCGCCGGTGGCCGCAGCGCCGCGGTACCGGGGGCCGGTCGGAACGTCGCCTGCCGCTCCCGGGTGACGAAGAAGTCGCGCACCCGCGCCTCCCGCATGGCCGGCAGCAGGGCGGCCAGCTCCGGCAGGAACCGCGCCCGCAGCGCCGCCGTCGGCGTGTCCACCAGGTCGTCCGCAGCCGACAGCGACACCGCCAGGTACTGGCCGCCCTCCAGCCCGGACTGGACGGTGCGGTCGAAGACCCACTGCACCGGTGTGTCCACCCCGGCGACGAACGGCTCGTCGAGCACCGGCCGGTCGAGCACCACGTGCAGGTTGACGATGGGGACCCCGCCCAGCCGCTGTGACCAGCCGGGCGACAGCGGGAGACAGCACGGCGGCAGCAGCTGCTCCGCCGCGGCCGGCGGCACGGCCAGGATCACCCGGTCGACGGTGGTGCGAGCCCCGTCGCTGATGACCTGCCAGCCACCGCCGGCCGAGCCGGCGATCAGACCACCGCCGGCCGAGCCGGCAGTCAGACCACCGCCGCGAGGCTCGAGGCCCCTTACCGTGACTCCGGTGCGCACCTCGGCGCCGGCCGCGCCGAGACAGGCCAGCGCCGGATCGCCGTGCAGCTCCCGCAGCGCCACCCGGGACCAGCCGATGTCCGCGGCGGCGGCGTCGGTGAGCAGGCCCTCCTGGAACACCGTGGCGGCCAGACTGAGTGAGGCCTGGTCCGCCCGCGAGTTGAGGGTGGCCACCCCGACCAGCTCCCACAGCGCGGCGATGGCGTGGTCGCTCTGCCCGTGCCGACGCAGCCAGCCACCGAAGCTCTGCTCGTCGGTCGCCGGGCTCCTCGGGTCGACCCGCCGCAACGCGGCCGCAGCCAGCGCGAACCGCACCCGCTCCAGGATGCTCAGCGGCTGGTACCGCAGCAGCGAGGCGGCCAGGTGCAACGGCGCGGGCAGGGCGGTGCGGCGCAGCCACACCGGCCGCTGGGCCCCAGGCGCGCGGACCGGGATGGCCAGCCGCGGCTGCAGCTCGACCCTGTCGGCCACCCCGAGCCGGCGCAGCAAGGACAGGTAGGACGTGCAGCAACGCAGGAACACGTGCTGACCGTTGTCCACCCGGAGCGCGCCGCGGTGAAAGGAATGAGTCAGGCCACCCAGCCACTGCCGGGCCTCGAACACGATGACCTGGCAGCCCGCGTCAGCGCAGCGCAGCGCCGCCGTGATGCCCGCCAGGCCACCGCCGACCACCGCCACCCGCCGGGTCATGCCGACAGCCCCGATGCCGACGAGCCGGACCCCGAAGGCCCGGACCGGGAAGAGCCGGACCGGGAAGAGCCGGACACCGGTAACCCCGTGAGGGCTCGCATCGCCACCTCCGCCTTCTGCCACCCGGACAGCGACAGCCGCCGGTCGAACACCAGACTGGGTCGCTCGGTGATGCGGTCCAGTAGCCGCAGGTAGATCCCAGCCATCGCGGTGCAGCACGCCACGCTGCGTCGGTCCAGCAACGGGATCAGGCGCTGCCCATGCTCATACCACAGGCGCGCGCGGTCGGCACTGTGTCGGATCAGCGCGGTGAGCCGGCCGCCCGCGTCGACCAGGTCGCCATGACCGTCCGGAGTCAGCCGCACGCCGAACCGGTCCAGGTCCTCCTGAGGCAGGTAGACCCGGCCGTTGCCGAGGTCCTCCCGGATGTCACGCAGGATGTTGATCTGCTGCAGGGCGATGCCCAGCGTGTCGGCGTACTCGGGTGCCCTCGGGTCGGGGCGGCTGCCGAACACCGCCAGACACAGCCGGCCCACCGCGCCGGCCACGCGTCGGCAGTACCCGACCAGCTCGTCGAAGTCGGCGTAGCGTCGTCCGAGCACGTCCATCTCCACGCCGTCGACCAGCTCGTCGAAGGCACCCAGCGGCAGGGGAAGCCGGGCCGCCAGGTCCGCGACCGCGGTGAGTACCGGGTCGTCCCCGGGATGGTCCAGCTCGGCCAGCGAGCAACGCACCCCGGCCAGCGCGGCGAGCTTGTCATCCCGGGACAGGTCGCCGTCGCCGATGTCGTCGATCCGCCGGGCCAGCGCGTACACCGCGCACAGTGCCGCCCGCTTGTCCGGCTGCAGCAGCCGGATGCCGTAGTAGAAGTTGCGCGCCTGCGTCCTGGTGATCGACTCACACACCTCGAAGGCCCCGTGCACCCTGACCGTGACACCGCGCACGCCACTCACCTCCACTGCACCAGGTGTCGCAGGACGTCGCGGCGGCGGGGACGTGGTGGGCCGGCCAGCACGTCCCCGTCCACGCGGCGTAGCGCGTCGATCGCGGCGCGCCCGCCGGCCAGGTAGCCGGCCACGGCCGGCCGCGCCCACCCGCGCAGCAGCCCGAGCAGGGGGGCACCGGAGTCGAGCAGCTCCGCCGCCCGGGTGACCTGGAAGGCCATCAGCCGGCGCAGCGCCGGAGAGGCGACCGTGCCCTCGAGCTCGGCCTGCGCCACCCCGAAAGCGGTGAGATCCTCCTGGGGCAGGTACACCCGACCGGCTCGGCGGTCCTCGGCGACGTCCTGCCAGTGCTCGATGAGCTGCAGGGCGGTGCAGACCCGGTCGGAGAGCCGCGCCGCGGCAGGATCGCTCACTCCGAACACGGCGAGCACGATCCGGCCGATCGGCTCCGCGGACAGCGTGCAGTAACCGCGGAGCTCGGCGTAGGTCGCGTACCGGTGCACTCGCTGGTCGAGCAGGTTGGCCTGCACCAGGCGCTCGAACGGCTCGCGGTCCAGGCCGCGGGCCCGCACGACCGGCACCAGGGCCCGCAGCACCGGATGCTCGGGCCGCCCGTCCTCCCAGACCCGCGCGAGGTCTCGGCTGAGTTCGGCCAGCAGCGCCGTCCGGTTCCCGGGGGACCGGTCGCCCAGGTCGTCGATGACCCGGGCGACCTCGTACACCGCGACGAGATCAGCCCTCAGCCGCCGGGGTAGCAGCCGCAGCGCGACCGGGAAGTTCTCGGCGTGCCGCTGACGGCGCAGCTCACGGTCACGCGTGAGAGCATCCGGACCCGGGATCGCGGCCATGCAGCCATCGTCACGCCGCCGACTGGGGTGTTTCTGCGCCTAAACTGTCAGTTCTCAGGACATCAAGTTGTCACATACGAGTAAACATCATGGTGTTGCATTCGGGGTACCTAGACTACTGAGTGGCGCAATGACTGGGGGTCACAGGCCATGGACACAGAGGAAGAGCACATACGACCGGCCGACCTGGTCCCCGCTATTGTGGGTCGACTGCCGGCTATCCTGACTGAGGTCCGTGAGCTGCTCACCAGGCAGCAGCCGGAGTACGCGGGGTTCCTCGCCGCGAGCTTCGAGGAGGTCCTCGGCGCCGCCGAGGGATTCATCGCCCGGCTGGTCGCGCTGGCTGAGTGGGACCCCTCGACGGCGGCGCCCCAGCTCGCGTCCGGGATGGAGCAGGCCCTGTTCGAGGAGATCGGGCGCATTCACCACCGGCAGCAACGGGACGTGACCCCGCTGCTGGCCGCCTACCGGACCGGCGCGGCGGTGGCCTGGCGCCACGTGGCCGACACGGCCCTGGAGCGCGGCGTCCCCGCCGAGGCGCTGGCGGGGCTGGCCGCTGCCGTGTTCGCCGCCGTGGACCAGCTGTCCTGCGCGTCGTGGCGGGGCTACGTCCAGGCCCAGACGGCCGCGGGGCAGGACCGCGATCGGTTGCGTGCCGAGCTGGCTGAGCTGCTGCTGTCGGACCGCTGCGACACGGCGGCGCTGCGGGCGGCGGTGGCCCGAGCCGGATGGTCGCTGCCCCGGCAGGCCGCGGTCGTCCTGATCGAGCCGGACAACGAGGTCGGGCGGGCGCTGCTGAACCGGCTGGACGACTCCTGCCTGCGGCTGCGGCGACCGACGATGCTGGTGGCGATCGTGCCGGACCCGCAGGGCCCCGGAGCCCGCACGCGGCTGGCGACCACGCTGCGCGGGGCCGGGGCCGTGGTGGGAGCCACCGTGCCGCTGGACCGGCTGCCGGCCAGCGCGGGCCTCGCCGAGCACGCCGTGCGGCTGCGTCAGGCGCAGCTCCTGGCCGACGACCCGCTGTTCGTCGACGAGCACCTCGACGCGATGCTGGTGCACCACGACGACCGGCTGCTGGCGGCGTTGCGCAGGCAGTACCTGGCCCCGCTCGCCGCGCTGCCCGGGCCCACCCGTGAGCGGCTGCTGGCGACTCTCACGTCCTGGCTGGTGAACATGGGCAACCGCAAGGCGGTGGCCGAGGAGCTGCACGTGCACCCGCAGACGGTGCGCTACCGGCTGGCCCAGCTGCGTGAGCTGTTCGGCTCCACGCTGGAGGACCCCACCGCCCGCTCCGCGCTGCTGCTGGCGCTGGCATGGGGTCCGGCGGTCACCGAGTCCGACCCGCTGGCACCCCGCCCCGAGCCGAGGGAGCACCGGTGAGCCTCGGGACCCCGGCGCGGTTGCTGGTGGTCAGCGCCACCATCGGCGAGGGCCACAACGCGACCGCTCGGGCGGTCGAGGAGCGGGCCCGGCGCCTGTGGCCCGGCTGCGAGATCCGCCGGGTGGACACCCTGGTGGAGATGGGCCGGTGGGTCGGCCCGGGATTCCGCTGGATCTACCGGTTCAACGTGGACACCACTCCCTGGCTCTACGACTTCTTCTACCGGTCGCTGTGGTGCCACCGCTGGTTCGCCGCAGCGTCCTGCCGGGTCATCGGGGCGTGGAGCGGCCTCCGGCTCGCGCCGACCATCGAGGAGTACCGGCCGGACCTGGTGGTCTCGACGTACCCGCTGGGCACCGCCGGACTGGACTGGATCCGGCGCCGCGGCGGTCTCGACGTGCCGGTCGCGGCGATCATCTCGGACTTCGCGCCCCACCCGTTCTGGGTCTACTCCGAGGTCGACCTGCACTACGTGGCGAGCGAGCCGAGCCTGCGAGCGATGTACCAGGCCCGGCCCGACGCGCGGGGAGCGGTCGGGGCGCCCCCGGTCGTGTCCGCGTTCCGCCCGACCTCGAAGGCCGGCAGGATCGCCGCGCGGCGGCGCTGTGGCCTGCCCGAGCACCGCCTGGTCGTGCTGGTGTCCTGCGGGTCCCTCGGGTTCGGCTCGGTGGAGCGCGCGGTCACGACCGCGCTGGCCGCCGGCCCGGACGTCTGCGTCGTGGTGGCCTGCGGGCGCAACGAGGCGCTGCGCGTCCGGTTGGTCGCCCGCGCCACGCTGTCGGCGCCCGTCCCCGCGCAGCGGCTGGTGCCGCTGGGCTGGACCTCCGAGATGCCGGCGCTGACCGCGGCCGCCGACGTCGTGGTGACCAACGCCGGCGGCGCGACGGCACTGGAGGCGCTGGCCTGCGGACGTGCGGTGCTGATGTTCGAGCCGATCGCCGGGCACGGCAGGGCCAACGCCGAGCTGATGGCGCGGGCCGGGCTGGCGACCCTGTGCGAGGGGCCGGCGGAGCTCCTCACCGCCCTGCGGGATCTCGCGGCGCGGCCCGCGCTGCTCGCCCAGGCCGAGCGACGCGCGCTGGCCCATATCAGCGCCCTCGACCTGGATGCCGAGATCGCCGCCCTACCCGGGCTGCCCCGCCACCACGGCGCCCGCCCACTGTCCGCGCTGGACGCCTTCTTCGCCCACGCCGGCACACCCACCGTCCTGCAGCAGGTCGGCGCCGTCCTGCTGCTCGAGGACCGTGCCGCCGGCTCAGCCGGCGGTGACCGGTGGCCCGTCGGGTCACCGGAGCAGCTCGCCGACCACCTGGCGGTGCGCATCACCGACCGGGTGCGCGCCCTGCCGATGCTGCGTCGACGACTGGACCTGCAGCCTGGCCGGTGGCCGCGCTGGCTGTCCGCCGACGAGGTCGACCCCAGCGCTCACCTGCGCGCCCGAACGGTCGGCGCCGCCCACGGCGTGCCCGTCTCGGCGGCACTGCGGGAGTTCTTCAGCACCCCGGTGCCGCTGGAGGCGCCGCCGTGGCAGCTGGAGGTGGTGTGTGACGTCGACGCCGCGCGGACCCTGGTGCTGGCGAAGATGCACCACAGCCTGGGCGATGGGCTGGCCGTCACCGCCACGCTGCTCGGGCTGCTTTCCGACCAGGAGAAACCGGGAGCGGGGCACGACGCGTCGCGCCTGCGGTACCGTCCCTCGGCAGGCTGGTGGGGCCGGACCGGCCACGCCGGCCGGGTGCTCCGAGGGGTGGTGAGCCTGGCCACAGTGGGTGCCGCACCACCTGGCGGGCCGGTCGGCCCGAGCACCCCAGGCTGGGACTACGCCATGGTGGAGCTGCCTGCGGCTGCGGTGCGGGCTACCGCCCGGGAGCACCGGGTGGGCACGACCGCGCTGCTGCTGGCCTTCGTCGGCGAGGCGCTGCACCGCATCGACCCGGCCGGTACCGCGGTGCACGACCGGCTGCGGGCGATGGTCCCCCGGACCACCCGCGCCCTACGGCGGGCCGCCGACTGTGCCCATCGGGGGGACCATCGATATGGAGGCAACCATACCGCCGCCCTCGCCCTGGACCTGCCGGTCGGGCCGATGCCGCTGAGCTGGCGCGTCGCGGCGGTGGCGGACGCGCTGCGCCGGCTGGAGCGTTCCGACCAGTCGGTGGCCGCCGAGGCGGTCGTGGCCGCGCTGGGCCGCCTGCCGGCCCCGCTGCACGCCAGGGTGGTGCGCTCGCTCTACCAGCGGCGGTTCTTCAATCTCATCACATCGGTGTTGCCAGGACCGCGCAAAGCGCATTATGTGTGGGGAGTCCGAGTCGTCTCGGTGTTCCCGGTGCTGCCGCTCGCGGAGGGCGTCGGACTGGCTGTCGGTTTCCTGACGTGGGGGGACATGATCGGTGTCGGAGTGACCACAGACCCCGGGCTGCTGACCGACGCCGGCCGGCTCGCCGACGCGCTGCGTCGGATCTTCGAGGGTCTGGCGACCGATGCGCCGGATGCCCAGGAAAGGCGACGGAAACGGCCACGGAGCGCCCAGGAGACAGCACAGGAGTGAGGCGTGTCGCACTCGACGTCGACGATGTTCTTCGTCGCGGTTCCGGCCGCGGTGGCCGGGGCGGCGAGTTTCGGGCTGGCCAGCGCGGTCCAGCAGCGCGCCACCAAGGAGGTGCCGACCACCGGCACGCTCGACCCTCGGCTGATCCTGGAGCTGATCCGCCGGCCGGGATGGGTGCTGGGGGTGGCGACCGTCGTCGTGGGCCTGAGCCTGCAACTGGTCGCCCTCGCCTTCGGCCCGCTGGTGCTGGTGCAGCCGCTCCTGGTCACCGGTGTGCTGTTCGGCGCGCTGTTCTCGGCGCTGCTGGCCCGCCACCGGGTGGACCGGCTGGTCGTGCTCGGCTCGCTGGGGTGTGTGGCCGGCCTGTCCGCCCTGCTGTTGCTCGCCCGCCCGACCGGCGCCACGCGACGCGCGGACGAGGGTTGGGCGCTGTTGCCGCTGGCCCTCGCGCTGGCTGTGCTCGTCCTCGGGTGCCTCGCCGTGGCCGCCCGGTTCTCCGGAGCTGTTCACGTCGCGGCGCTGGCGGCGGCCACCGGTGTGCTGTACGGCATCACCGCCGGGCTGATGAAGGTGGTCACCGGCCAGTTCCGGGCCGGCGGGCTGGTCGAGCCCTTCGGGCACCCGGTGCTCTACGTGGTCTGCGCGGTGGGCCCGATGGGGTTCCTGCTCAGCCAGAACACCTTCCAGCAGGGCACCCTCATCGCCCCGGCACTGGCCATCATCACGATCGTGGACCCGCTGGTCGGGATGGCGATCGGGGTGAGCTGGCTGGGAGAACAGGTGAACAGCTCGCCCGCCGTGCTCGCCGGCCAGGTGATCTCGGCGGTGGTCCTGGTCGGCAGTGTCACGCTGCTGGCGCACCGCGGCACCCAGCTCCGTCGAGAGATCGAACAGGCGGCGCGGCGCGAGGACGGCTCGCCACACCGGACCGCCCAGGGATGACTACCGAGTGGAAAGCCCTGGTCACCGGCGGTTCATCGGGCATCGGCGCGGCCATCGCCGAGGGGCTCGCCGCAGCCGGCTGCCGGCTGGTGGTGCTCGGCCGAGACTCAGCGCGGCTGGACGCGCTGGCGCGCCGCACCGGGGCTCGTGCCCTGGTAGCCGATCTGTCGTGTGCCGAGGGCCTGTCCCGGGCAGCGGAGGCCGCGGCGGGCGTCGACCTGCTGGTGAACTCGGCGGGCCGAGGGTGGGCCGGGGACCTGGCGGCGATGGCGCAGGCGGACATCGACGCGCTGGTCGCGCTGAACCTGCTCGCCCCGCTGCGGCTGGCCCGCGCCGCGCTGCCGGGGATGCGGGAGCGCGGGCGCGGGCACCTGGTGTTCGTGTCCTCGATCGCGGCGGTGGGCGTCGGCGGGGAAGCGGTGTATGCAGCGACGAAGGCCGGGCTGCGAGCCTTCGCGGCCAGCGTCCGCCACGAGGTGGCCGGCGAGGGGATCGGCGTCACCACACTGCTGCCCGGCGCGGTGCGCACCCCGTTCTTCGACCACCGCGGACTGGCCTATGACCGCCGGTTCCCCCGCCAGGTCGACCCCACCAAGGTGGCATCGGCGCTGCTCCAGGCCCTGGCTCGGGGCGAGGCGGAGGTGTTCGTGCCCCGCTGGCTGACGGCGGCCGCGCGGGTGCAGGGCGCGGCACCCGAGCTTTTCCACCGGCTGGCCCGGCGGTTCGGCTGATCAGTGCGGCGACTGCACTCAGCTCGGCGAGGCCGCAGGGCCGAACCGCAGTCGAATGCCCTCGCCACGAAGCTCCCGGCGGAACCACAGCAGCGACACCACCGCAGCGATCCCCACCAGGCTGAACGACCCGGCGGTGGTCACCATCAGGAAGTCGCCCAGGGTAGCGCGGGCGAGCACCCACAATGTCGCCGCCCCGTTGGTCAGGAACACCAGCGCCCACAGCAGCGACACCCGCCGGAAAAACCGCTGCACCCGGAGGTTGCTGGTGAGAGCGAGGGGAAAGGCGCAGAAGTCGTCGGCCAGCCGGGCGATCAAGGGCCGGCGCAGCCCTAGTGTGACCAGCATCACGAAAGCGATCAGGAAGTTCTGCAATGTAGGCTGCAGAAAATACAGGAACACGCTCCCGGTGGCGTACCCGATAGCGGTACGGACCACGAGCAACCCGGTGCTGAGCCACAGGACGGTGGGGATCGGCGACCGGGTCAGCACCCGGCGCACCAGCGCGGCCAACGCCCAGCCCAGTGCGGCGAACAGCCCGCCGGTCAGGTTGGTGAAGGTCAGGAGCAGATAGAACAGACCCAGTGGGGCCAGCACCACCTCGAACAGATGCCGGGCCGCCTGGCGCAACTGGCCGGACAGCGCCCCGAGATGGATGACCTGTAGTCGTGGATGCATCGCCGTGGAGAGTAGCCGGGCGCCTGGCTGGCTGTGTCCCGGGGTGGGTCCACTGTACGGGGCGCCGCCACCAGGCGCGCGTCGCACGCCGCCTGGTTTGCCCGCGACCCCCCCCGAGGTACCCCCGCGATGACCGGCGCGCGGTGAGGCCGGGGACACGACGTCGGTTCGGAGGAGCATGACGGCAGGGCAGGACGACCGGCGGCCCCGGCGCACCCGGGAGGACTATGAGCGAGGGTTGCCCGGGTACCACGACCCGACCGCTGGGTTCGGCGGGGCGACGCCGGCGCACAGCGCGCTGACTCTGCGCGCTGTGCTGGCCGGCTTCGGGTTGGTGTTCTGCGCCGTCGCCGCGGCATTGATGATCATGTCCGGCCTGACGGCTCTGGGGGTGGTGCTGGCGGTGCTCGCGACGGTGGCGCTGGTGGACCTGGGCTGGGTGATCCACCGTAAGCGCCGTGGTGAGCCAGGCTGATCGACCGATCCCCACCGGGCCGTCAACCCCGGGCCATGTCGTTGAAGCGGCTGTAGTGCAGCTGGTGGGCCACGGTCACGGTCGCGGTCGGCCCGTTACGGTGCTTGGCCAGGATCAGGTCCGCCTCACCAGCCCGCGGGTCGTCCCGCTCCCATGCATCGGGCCGGTGAATCAGCATCACCATATCCGCATCCTGCTCTAAGCTGTTATGCAGGTCGATGCCGTTTGCGACAAAATTGTGGGTTCCCAGAACCGTGGCATCGTAGACCGACTGCTCACCGATACTCTCTATGGAGCGAATCTCGTCCCAGAGCACGTCATTAGTGGCAAGCAGGTGAAGGTCGGAGTCCTCACGAACATCGGCGATCCGCGTCAAGCGAGCCCGACCCGCACCGCGTTTCCATGGCGTATTACCGCAGAACTTCGCGCCGACCCCGGCCGAGATGGCTTCTTGCGTCATGCCACGCTCGACGACAACCGGGCGAACCCGCCCCCACACCTCAGTGGGAACGGTGTCGACGTTCGTGTCGCCGACCAACCCGTGCGGCACTTCCCACGGGCGGGTTCCGGCTGCTTCGCGGGCACCGCGGCACCCCGCGTCGGAGTCGGAGAGGAAGGCTCGCTGACCGCCGAGGTCAGTGACGCTCACATGGTAGCTGTCGCGACACCCGGGTCTGCGCGCCACAGCGATCCGTGAGACCACCCCGACGCGCAGCAACAGGTGCGCCACGTCGTCCGCGAGGCGTCGGCTCGTCGTCGCGTAACAGACCTGAACGCGCCGAGCTGAGCCTTTCGGGTGTCGGAGACAGCCATCCGTCGCCCATAGGTGCCGCAAGAATAATGCCACCTGGGCGCGGGGCAGCCCGAACACTCTGTCCGGAATGAACTTCTCGTAGCTGCGGAGCCCGAACAAACCCAGTTCATCGAGCCACACCGCGATGGGGTTGCGTTCGCCGTGGGTGAGCCGGAAAGGCGCCGAGAGGCGTAGTGACGTGCGCCGCGCCGCCTCGTGCTCGTCACGAACCGCCGTGATGCCGAACGTCGCGGCAGCGTCGGACACGGCCTGGAGGTTGGCCTCGTCGGTACTCGCGTAACGCAGCGGCCAGCGCCGCACGAACGACCCGTCGCCGATCAGGTGAGCGAGGAGGACGACGTGGGACTCGGGCCAGGATTCCACCTTCAACGGCTCGGGCACGGATCGCGGCACCGCCACCCGGGAGCCCCTGGCGAGCTCGCCCAACGGGAGCCAGCCGTCACGAGTCAAGAACGGGTGGCTCGCCGTCGCCTCAACCACCCGCCCGGACCGGAGGGTCACCCGGAACGCCTCTTTCCTTCCGCTGGGAAAAGCGTGCGTCAACGGCTGCGCCACCAGCCGCAACCGCTCGTCCAGAGACCACACCGGGACGTTGCGCTCGCCACTGGCAAGCAGCTCGCCTAGGGTGACCTCAGCGCCGGTGTCGGCCCGCAGAATCCGGGTGCCCGCGGTGAGGCAGCCGGACTCACGAAGATCGGCCAGCATCGGCTTCTTGTCGGTGCGCTGCTCTGGGCCACGGTTGAGCTGGGAAATCGTGACCACGGGGACTTCGAGCTCCTTGGCCAGCAGCTTGAGATGCCGGGAGAACTCGCTGACCTCCTGCTGACGGGACTCGACCTTCTTGCCCGAGGTCATCAGCTGCATGTAGTCCACCACGATCAGGCGCAGGTCATGGCGCTGCCGGAGCCGCCGCGCCTTGGCGCGGATCTCCATCATCGTCATGTTCGGCGAGTCGTCGATGAACAGCGGAGCCTCGCTGATCTCGCCCATCCGCCGGGCCAGCCGGGTCCAGTCGTCGTCGCTCATCCGGCCGGATCGCATGTCCGACAGCCGGATCTTGGCCTCAGCGGAGAGCAGCCGCATCACGATCTCGGTGCGGCTCATCTCCAGCGAGAAGATCACACTGGCCATTCCGTGGGTGACCGAGCAGGACCGCGCGAGATCCAGACCCAGCGTGGACTTACCGATTCCCGGACGAGCCGCAATGATCACCATCTGGCCGGGATGCAGCCCGTTGGTCACCGCGTCGAGGTCCACGAAGCCAGTCGGGACGCCGACCGAGACGCCACCCCGGGAGGCGATCGCATCGATCTCGTCCATCGTGGGCTGCAGCAGTTCCTCCAGCGCGACGTAGTCCTCGCTCATCCGCCGCTCGGTGACCTCATAGACCGCAGCCTGGGCGCGATCCACCACCTCGTCCACGTCAGCGCCGTCGGCCCCGTGATAGCCCAGCTGCACGATACGAGTGCCGGCCTCCACCAGCCGTCGCAACACCGCCTTGGCCGCGACGATCTCGGCGTAGTAACCGGCGTTGGCCGCCGTCGGTACGATCGAGATGAGCGTGTGCAGGTACGGCGCCCCGCCGATCCGAAGTAGCTCACCGCGGCGTTCCAGCTCAGCGGAGACCGTGACCGGGTCAGCCGGCTCGCCGCGCCCGTACAGATCGAGAATGCAGTTGAAGAGGGCCTGATGGGCAGGCCGATAGAAGTCTTCAGTCCGCAACACCTCCACCACGTTGGCGATGGCGTCCTTGGACAGCAGCATCCCGCCGAGCACCGACTGCTCGGCGGTGATGTCCTGCGGCGGCTGCCGGTCGAAGACCGACCCGCTGTCCTCGAGCCGCACCCCACGGTCATCCACCAGTGCCACGCCTGGGTACCTCCCCTTCCCCTGACCGCCCGAGCCTTGTCGAACTCATGTTCTACCCGATGGCACCGACAGAATCGGTTCGGACGAGCCCCCACAACCCGTTGCTCCAGGCGTGCCGGGCGAGGCTAGGGCGGCCCGCGGAGTCGAGCAAGCCTGAGCGAGGACTACCTGGGGACAGCCTGGGGACGACCTCCGGACGGAACACCCGGCACCCCCGGCGCAGCGGTGGATGACTGTGGGCAACCTGGGGAAACTCGGCCAAGATTTCGCCGTTCACCCTGGTCAGACCGCTATAGACGGATGTGGACAGAGGTTGTTAGCCTCTACTCGGCGTGTCCGGAGCCCCTCCGGCGTGTCGGCGCCCGCGACCACGGCGGAGGCGGGGTCGCGGGGACGGTGGCACCCGCTCGGCGCGCGTCGCCGGTGGACCGAGCGCTCTGGAGCCTCGCTTATCGGGCGGCCCTGTCCTATAGCCCCTCAGGTGGCCTTGCGCTGATCTTTGCGCTCTGCGAAGCTAGAGAACGACACCGCGTCACGGTCACCACCCATGACCGCGAAGTACCAGCGACACAGCCGACCAGAGGCAACTGTCGAACGATCCTCGCCACATGTCAGACCCACACCGGCCCGAGGGGGTCCTGAAACCTGCTCGCGACTAGGGTTGACGGCGTCATCGTGCTTCCGACGGGCACGCTGCGACGGCCGTCTTTTCGACGGTTCTCGCAGGCGGTAGGCTCCGATGACGGTGCAGAGATGGCGTAAGCGTCGTTGTCTTGACAGTCTTCCGCGCGGATCCGGATGCCCTAGCAGAACTCACCCTAGCAATGACAATGTAGATACCCCGGCCGGTCGTCGGTGGAGCCTTACATCCCCCCGTTTCGGCTCCCGACGGCCGGTCGGCCCCTGGCGCCGCCGTGGTCGCACAACCGGCGGCGCCAGGTCTTACTGACGGCGCCAGGTGCCTTAACTGACGGCGCCAGGTGTCGTACTGACGGCTGTCGTACAGACGGCGCCAGGTCTTGGCACCAAGCCTTACTGACGGACCTCGCTCTACCGGCGGAGCGCCAGTCGCGATTGCCGGCCTCAGCGGCGGTCATCTCCATGCCGGCTCAGCCGGCGGTCATCTCATTGCCAACCTCAGCCAGCGGTGGTGACCTGGAAGGGGACGGTAACTGAGACCTCCGGATGCAGGCGCACGGTCATCTGGTAGGCACCGGCGGATTTGATATGGCCACCGAGGTCAACCGCCCGCTTGTCCACCGGGGGGCCACCCGCGGCGCGCACCGCGTCGACGACGTCAGCCACAGTGACCGAGCCGAACAGCTTTCCGCCGGAGCGGGCGGCCTTGGCCGTCACGGACACGGTGCCCAGACCCGACAGCGCGCCAGCGATCTCCCGAGCATGGTCGAGGTCACGGACCTGCCGGGACTGCTGGGCCCGACGGATCGTGGCCACCTGCTTCTCCGCGCCCCGGGTGGCCGCGATGGCCAGCCGACGTGGCAGCAGGTAGTTGCGGGCGTAACCGTCCTTGACCTGCACCACATCGCCGGGCCCGCCGAGCTGGGGGACGTCAGCGGTAAGGATGATCTTCATGTGGTCGCCTCCTCCCGGTTTCAGCGTGCGGTCGAGGTGTAGGGCAGCAGCGCGACCTCGCGGGCGTTCTTCACCGCGATCGCGACGTCCCGCTGATGCTGGCTGCAGTTACCGGTAACCCGACGAGCCCGGATCTTGCCACGGTCGGAGATGTACTTCCGCAGCAGCGCGGTGTCCTTGTAATCGATAGCGGTGTCCTTGTCCTTGCAGAAGATGCAGATCTTCTTCTTCGGTTTGCGCACCGGTGGCTTAGCCATAGCTGGGGTACTCCTGAGTGGGTCGCGCCTGAGAGTCAGTGTGATCGCGGAACAGGGATCTACGGCGAGATGGTCAGAACGGGGGCTCGTCGTCGTAACCACCGGCGCCGTTACCGGATCCGGCCGGCGCCCCGGCCGGTGGAGCCGAGGTCCACGGGTCGTCGGCGGAGCCGCCGGACGAGCCGTACCCGCCGCTGCCCGACGCGCCACCCTGACGGCTAGCCTTGTTGACCTTAGCGGTGGCGTAGCGCAGTGACGGGCCGACCTCGTCGACCTCCATCTCCATCACGGTGCGCTTCTCGCCCTCCCGAGTCTCGAAGGAGCGCTGACGCAGCCGCCCACTGACAATCACTCGCATGCCTCGGGTGAGCGACTCAGCGGTGTTCTCCGCAGCCTGCCGCCAGATGTTGCACCGCAGGAAAAGTGCCTCGCCGTCCTTCCACTCGCCGCTCTGGCGATCGAAGGTGCGCGGCGTGGAGGCCACCGTGAAGTTGGCCACCGCCGCTCCGGATGGGGTGAACCGCAGCTCCGGGTCAGCGGTCAGGTTTCCGATCACCGTGATAACAGTCTCGCCGGCCACGTCAGCCCTTCCTCGGTTCCCGCCGCAACACCTTGGTGCGCAGAATGGACTCGCTGAGCGAAAGTTGCCGGTCGAGCTCGGCCACAGTGGCGGGCGTGCAGGACAGGTCGAGCACCGCGTAGATCCCCTCCGTGCGCTTGCCGATCTCGTAGGACAGTCGGCGCTTACCCCAGACATCGACCTTGTTGACGCGGCCGCCCTGTGTCGTCACCACGCCGAGGAACTGGTCCAGCGATGGTGCCACGGTGCGCTCGTCAAGCTGTGGGTCGAGGATGACCATCATCTCGTAACGACGCATGAAGACCACTCACCTCCTGTGGACTGATCGGCCGCGGACTCTCCGCGGCAGGAGGAAGCCGGCTGGGCCGGCAATCCAGCTACTGCCGGCTGGGCCGGCGATCTCACCGCTGCCCCGCGACACGAACTCGACGTGGCAACGCCGGACAGAGGATAGCAAGAGGCCGCCCCGCGAGAACAATCGCGGGGCGGCCTCTTGTGGACTCCGTCAGGGGCTTCGCCGACCGGGGAGACTCACACCCGGGTTCAGTCGCCGCGGGTTCGCCTCCACGCCGGGTTCAGCGTCGGCCCAGAACCCAGCTGCGCAGCAGGGCCGCAGTGACGCCGGCCAGCATCAGCACCGCCACCAGCACCGGCAGGGCGACCCGCTCCACACCGTTGGCCGGCAACGCCGTCGCGCGGCCCGCAGCCGCCACGTCATTAGCCGCAGCGCTTTGCCTGCCCAGTCCCGAGCCGTTACTGACCTGCGGCGTACCGAACAGATCCGCCGTCAGCATGCCCGCCGAGAGCCGCCCCAGTGCACCGGGTCGACCTATCGCCAGCAGATCAGCGTAGTTGTAGCGGTAGCCGGACAGTCCGCTGTTGTAACGGCCCAGCGCGAAGGGGAAGTCGCTGGGCATCGCCGGCCCGGCGAAGGGACCGAAGGACGGAGAGGCCGGCGCCGGCGCCGGCGCCGCGCTGGGCCGCGGCTGAGCAGCGGGCGCCACGGACGGCGACGCGCTCGGTGCCTGCGACGACGGGGGCTGGGACAGCCCCAGAGCCGGCCCGACCGGGCCCATGAGGGGGACGAGCGAGGCGACCACCGCATCGACGGAGCCCGGTGCCGGCGAGGCCGGTTCGGCCGTGATCTTGCATAACGGGGCCAGCGGCCCCATCACCTGACGCAGGGCTGGTGTGGCGTCGAAGATGCTCGACCCGCTGGAGGGGACCGAACCGACGTCGACCACCGACAGACCCGCCTCCCGGACCCCCACTCGCTGCCCGGGGTCACCCCTCACCGTATCCCCGCACCCACCCAACAGCATCGGCGCGGGAGCTGCCGCCAGGGCGGTGGTGGACACTTCGAAGGGTGCGGCGAGGGCCGCCAAGCCGCCTCCGAAAGCGCTCGCTGCGCACAGTAACGTGGCTGCCCCGGCAACCGTGGTCACCCTCGCTCGTGTTCCCATAGGTGCCTCCGTGTCGCTCACATGTCGCTCCGTACCTGGTTGTGTCCTTAGGGTAACGACCCTAGAACCTCTCCGTGACGATAACCAGCGTTTTCAGCAGATCGTGGTTACGCTGTGCACTCACCGTGTACAGTACGGGCGCGACGATCGGTCCCCCGCGACCCCTCTAAGCTAGAGATATGCGCATCGGGGCCCACGTCAGCGACGACGATCCAGTGAGCGCGACTACGCAGCGCAATGCCGAGGCGGTGCAGTTCTTCCTCGCCGACCCGCAGGACTGGAAGGCTCCGGGACCGCATCCGCAGGCCGCCCGGCTGCTCTCCGCCGACCTCGAAATTTACGTGCACTCACCGTACGTCATCAACGTGGCATCGCTGAACAACCGTATCCGCATCCCGTCCCGCAAGCTCGTCGCCCAGCACGCTGCGGCAGCCGCCACCGTCGGCGCTCGCGGACTGGTGGTGCACGGGGGGCATGTCGCCAGGGGCGAGGATCCCGCTCAGGGCGTCGAGAACTGGCGCAAGATGTTCGCCCGGCAGGCAGCCGAGGGCGGTTTCGGTACCCGGATCCTGGTGGAGAACACCGCAGGCGGAGACAACGCGATGGCGCGGCGATTCGACTCGTTGGCTCGGCTGTGGGACGCGATCGGCGACTACGATGTGGGATTTTGCTTGGATACCTGCCACGCGTTCGCCGCGGGTGAGGACCTGACCGACGCCGTCGACCGGGTCAGGGCCATTACCGGCCGGATCGACCTGGTGCACTGCAACAACTCGCGTGACGAGTTCGGCTCGGCGCGGGACCGTCATGCGCGGCTGCGCCAGGGCACCATCGACGCCGAGCAGCTCGTGGCGGTCTGCGCCGCAGCCGGCGCCACCGTAGTCCTAGAGACCGACCCCGACACCCAGCGAGAAGACATCGCCTGGCTCCGCGAGCAACTCCCCTAACCCAACACGTCGCCCACCCCGACATGTCTCCATGTCGGGCCTAGCGGGTCGTTGTCACCCCGACATGTCTCCATGTCGGGGTGGGGGAGGGTGGGGTGGGCGAGGGCGGGGCGGGGTCGAGGGCACCGGCGTGGGGGTCGTCTTCGGTTGATGCGCGGATCGGGTCGTGATCGGGGTGCCAGATGTCTCGAAGCACCAGGAGCACCAGGAGCAGCACCGCCGCGTCACGGATGAGCACGGCACCCAGGAAAGGCTCGATGGGTAGCCCCTTCTGGTCCGTCCCGAGGTAATAGGCCATCCGGGGGGCCCAGACCAGCGCATCAACGGTCATCCAGGCCAGTACCGGTTTCCACCGGGGAATCGCCAACACCGCCAGGGGCACCAGCCACAACGAGTACTGCGGGCTCCACACCTTGTTGACGAGCAGAAACGCGCCCACCACCAGGAAGCACAGCTGAGCAAGCCGAGGGCGGCGCGGCGTCGCCAGCGCGATCCAGCCGATCGCCGTGCAGGCCAGCCCGAACAACGTCGCGCTGACCAGGTTGAGTGTCACCGGGGTCTGGCCGGGTCGCGTCACCCCGTCGAAACCGGGCCAGCCGGTGAAGGTGGACACCACGGTGTACAACGTGTCCAGGTCGGCTCCGCGCCGGCTGTTGAGGCGGAAGAACTCCGCCCACCCGGACGGGAACAGCACCGCCACCGGCAGGTTGACCACAGCCCAGGCCAGCGCCGCCGCAGCGGCCGCCCGTAGCCCGGCACGCAGCCGGCCGGTCCGCAGGCACAACAGCAGGATCGGGTACAACAGGAACAGCGGGTAGAACTTGGTGGCCGCGCCCAGGCCGAGCAGTATCCCAGCAAGCACCGGGCGCCGCCGGGCCCATGCCAGCAGCCCGGTGGTGGCCAGCGCGATGGCCAGCGCGTCGAAGTTGGTGAACGCGTGCACCACGACCAGCGGAGACAACGCGGCCAGCGCGGCATCCCACGGTCGTCGCCGGGACAGCTTCACCAGCGCCCAGACCGTCACCAACCACGCCGCAGTCAGTCCTGCCGCGCTGATGTCGAAATACACGATGGCGGGTGCCGAGCTGGGTAGCCAACCGGAGCGCCCGATGGCTGTCCAGGTCTGTGCGAACCCGGCGGCGGCCCATTGGTACATGCCGGTGAGTACCGGGTACTCCATGTAGCGGACCTGCGCATCGGGCTTGCCCTGGTGCTCGACCCACGAGGCCGCGTAGGGGAACCCAGCCGGCCCCGGACGGTCCAGCTGCTCCGCGGTGTACAGCGGGACGGTGTCGGAGTAGCACATCGCCTTGTACTGGTGGCCGTCGCGCCAGTCCACCTGCAGGGCACCAGCGCTGTCCCGGTAGGTCTGCAGACACGGCGCCTTGCCCAGCCAGCCCAACGCCAGAGTGATCGTCGCGAACAGCAACACCACCCGCAGCGGGGTCCAGAACCAGTGTCGGCCCAGCACTGCATGCCGGCCCAGGGGGCCGCCCACGATCCGGCTGGCCAGCGCCGGCACCGGATCGGTCCAGCTGGGCACCACCCGCTGTGACACCGCCGGCTGCGCCGGCACTCGAACCACCGCCGGCTCAGCCCCCCTGGTTGCTCTGTCCCTCGTCGCTCGGTGCCGGCTCGTCGCAGAAGGGGAAGCACTCTCTGCGGTGGTGCGGTCTGGTCGGCTTCACCGAAGGCTCGATCGGCGCGGGCACGAAGTCCTGGATATCCGGTTCGGGCGTTGCGTACGGTGGGGCGGTGCGCGGCTCTCGGATGCGTGCCGGTGTCGGTGGCTGCCGGGTCTCGACGGGTGGCGCGGCCGGGCCGATCAGCGTGAACGCGGGAAAGGTCTCCGTCGGGGTCGCCGCCAAGTAGGAGTTCATGAACCGCTGCCAGATCGCGCCCGGGACGCCCCGCCCGAAGATGTCGCTACCCTTGGCGTCCTTGATCGCCGAGTTGGCCGGATCACCCACCCAGACCGCGGTGGAGATCGACGGTGTGTACCCGACGGTCCAGGCGGCGGAGTTGGTGCCGGTGTCGCCGCGCTGGTGGGTGCCGGTCTTGGCGGCCACCTGCCGGCCGCCCGTGAGCGGGATCTGCGAGCTGCGCGCGACGTCGGTCAGCGTCGCGGTGACGTTGCGGGCCAGTTGCGAGTTGCGCTCCAGGTCCGCCGGATCGAAGGCGGGTCGCGGCTTGTCGAGGTGATGGTACTCGACGGTGCCGCGGGCGTTGGCGTACTCGCGGACGAAGAACGGCTCGTGCCGCATCCCGTCGGCGGCGAAGGTCGCGTAGGCGCCGGCCATGTCGATGGTGTGCACCGGGTACTGGCCGAGCGTGATGCCGAGCCCGGGTGCCCCGCTGTCCGGCTCGGCCATGGAGCGCTTGCCGTTGATCTGCTCCGGGATTCCGGCCTGGATCGCGGCGTCCCGGATCGACTGTGCTCCCACATCCTGGGCAAGCCGCACGAAGGCGGTGTTCACCGACTTGGTCATGGCCTCGTGCAGGGTGAGCTGCGGGTAGTTGAGACTCTCCGAGTTGGCGTAGGAGTGACCGTCGAGGACCACCGGAGACTCGCCGGCGTAGACCGAGTTCATCCCGATGTCCCGCTCCAGCGCGGCCAGCATGGTGAACGGTTTGAAGGCCGATCCCGGGCTCCATGCCGGTCCACCGGCCAGATCGAAGCCATTCCCCTCCGACCCGCCGTAGTAAGCGACCACTCCTCCGCTGCGAGGATCGACCGCGACCAACGAGGAGTGCAGGTTCTTCGGTTGCCCGCGCAGCTCGGTGAGCACCGTGTCACGGGCCAGCCGCTGGGCTCGGGGATCGATGGTGGTGGTGATCCGGCCGCCATTGACGGCCAGCTGCTCCCGGCTGATGCCCTGCTTGTCCAGCTCGTCCATCACCCGCTCGACGATGTGCGCGCGGTCATCGGTCGGCTCTCCTGGAGCCTGGCTCGGCGCCACCGTCTCCGGGTACCGCGCGCCGGCCCGGTCAGCTGGGGACAGCCAGCCCTTCTCCACCATGCCGTCCAGCACGAAGTTCCACCGGGCCTGCGCCTGCGGCAGGTCCTTGGCCGGGTCCAAGCGGGACGGGGACCGGATCGCGCCGGCCAGGACCGCCGCCTGGGAGACGGTCAGGTTCTGCACGTTCGTTCCGAAGTACGCCTGGCTGGCGGCCTGGATGCCGTAGGCCCCACGACCGAAGTAGATCGTGTTGAGGTAGTCCTCCAGGATCCGGTCCTTGGACTCCCGCTTGGTCAGCTTGGCCGCGACGATCACCTCGCGGAACTTTCGGGACAAGCTGTACTCGTCGTGTCCCGTGGCCACCTTGACGTACTGCTGAGTGATCGTGGAGCCACCGCCGCCACCACCGGTGAGCTGGTCCCATGTGGCCCGGGCGATACCCCCGATGTCGAACCCGGGGTTGGAGCGGAAGCTGCGGTCCTCGGCGGCCAGGACCGCGTTCTGCACGTTCGTCGGCACCTGGGTGAGACTGACCGGTATCCGGTTGCCGTCCTGGGGCACGTAGCGACCGATCTCGGTGGTCCCGTCGCCGGCCATGATCGTGGTGACCTGCTTGCGCTGCGCGGCCAGCACGTCGGGAGAGGGCACGGAGAGGAACAACCAACCGGCGAAGATCGCCAGCACCGGCAGCAGGATGCCCAGCAGCAGGCCCACCAGGGCGATGTTGCGCGCCCATCGCCAGCGTGTGGGCCACCCTGGCGTGCCCCCGCCGGGCGGTGGGGGCGGCAAGCCGGGGGGCAAGCCGTCGTATCCATCGCCGCGCCATTCGACGTACCGGCTGCCATACCGACCGACGGCGCCCGCCGACCGGGGTCCGATCGCCGGCTCAGCCGGCCTGGACCCCATTGCCGGCCCAGCCGGCGGTGCTCGGTGGGTGAGCAGCTCGTGCTCCCCCGGCGGTGGGGCCGGCGGCGCCGGCCTGGCTGCCGGCTGAGCCGGCAATGGGCGGGCTGCCGGCTCAGCCGGCGGTGAGCTGACTGCCGGCTGAGCCGGCGATGAGCGTCGACCGCTGTCAGCTCGCTGGTCGCTCACGCGTTGTCCTCCCAGACCGGTACTCGGGTCGCGAAGGGTTCGGGCAGGGGCGCCCCTGGCCAGGGAGCCACCCGCCGGGTCACTCCGCCACTGTCCTCCGGTTGCCCACACCGCTGGTCCCCAGGACGTATGACTGCACGAGGTGGTTCCAGCTGCATGTCCGGCACACCTCGACGACGTGCACGCTGAACTCCTCGTACAGCGTCGCCAGCCGGTTCAGCTCGTCGGCGGTCCTGGCCGACCCGGCCACATGCTTGAGCTCGTCACCGTACACCCACGAGACCAGCGTCAGGGACTCCTTGCGACACACAGGGCAGGTGACCGAGCTGGGCTCGCCGTGGAACTTCGCCGCCTGCAGCAGGTACGAGGTCGCGTCGCAGACATCCGTGAGACTGACCCGACCGGCGTAGACCTCCGCGAGCAGCGCACGGCGCTGCAACGCATAGTCCACTACCTGCCGAAGGTTCCGCACGCTCAACAGCGTACGCAACCACTACCTGATCTACGCTCGGGCGTTCGGGCGGCACAGCAGGGGATGTATCGACGCGATATAGTGTGACTACACATCGAAGCGCTTGGTGGGAGGTGCCGAGTGCTGGAGCTAGCGGTGCTCGGGGTCCTGCACGACGCTCCGATGCACGGTTACGAGCTGCGCAAACGTCTCACTGGGCTACTCGGGGCGTTCCGCGCCTGCTCGTTCGGGTCGCTGTACCCGACGCTACGCCGGTTGCAGCGCTCCGGTTTCATCGTGGAGGACAACCAGCCCGTGGCGGACCTGCGCGCCGGCCGGGGCACGGGCTGGGCCTGCCGAAGCCGGCGGGTGTACCGGCTCACCGCCGGCGGCAAGGAGCGCTTCGCCACCCTGCTGGCTGAGACCGGCCCGCAGACCTGGGACGACCACGGGTTCGGAGTGCACCTGGCGTTCTTCTCGCGGACACCGGCCGAAGTGAGGATGCGCATCCTGGAGGGAAGGCGCCGCCGGGTCGAGGAACGTCGGGAGGGGCTGCGCGCCGCGCTCGCCCGGACCGGCGACCAGATCGACCGTTACACCCTCGAGCTCCACCGGATGGGTCTGGAGACCAGTGAGCGCGAGGTGCGCTGGCTCAACGAGCTGATCGCCCAGGAGCGGGCACATCCGGAACCATCACACGACGACACCGAAAGGGCGGACCATGACTGAAGGCCGCGACGCCGGTCCCGGTATCCGGGTCGCCATTGTGGGCGTCGGCAACTGCGCTGCCTCCCTGGTACAGGGCGTGCATTACTACCGCGGCGCCGACCCCACCATCCGAGTGCCCGGCCTGATGCACGTGCAGTTCGGCGACTACCACGTCGGTGGCCTGCGGTTCGTCGCGGCGTTCGACGTCGATGCCAAGAAGGTCGGACGAGACCTGTCCGAGGCCATCGTGGCCAGCGAGAACAACACGATCTCGATCTGCGACGTACCGCCGTCGGGAGTCGCGGTGTGCCGCGGGCACACGATGGATGGTCTGGGCGAGTACTACCGGGACGTCATCACCGAGTCCGACGAGAAGCCGGTCGACGTGGTGGACGCGCTGCGCGAGGCCGGCGCCGATGTGCTGGTGTCGTATCTGCCGGTGGGCTCGGAGGACGCGGACCGCTTCTATGCTCAGTGCGCGCTGGATGCCGGGGTCGCGTTCGTCAACGCCCTTCCGGTGTTCATCGCCTCCGATCCGGTGTGGGCGGAGAAGTTCGCCTCGAGCGGGGTACCGATCATCGGCGACGACATCAAGTCCCAGGTCGGCGCGACGATCACGCACCGGGTGCTGGCCAAGCTGTTCGAGGACCGCGGGGTGGAGCTGGTGCGCACGTATCAGCTCAACTTCGGCGGCAACATGGATTTCATGAACATGCTGGAGCGCAAGCGGCTGCTGTCGAAGAAGATCTCCAAGACGCAGTCGGTGACGTCCCAGGTGCCGCACGAGATGGAGAGGACGGCGGTGCATATCGGACCCTCGGACCACGTGCCGTGGCTGGACGACCGCAAGTGGGCCTACGTGCGGCTGGAGGGCCGGGCCTTCGGCGACGTGCCGCTGAACATGGAGTACAAGCTGGAGGTCTGGGACTCGCCCAACTCCGCCGGCGTGATCATCGACGCGATCCGCGCGGCGAAGATCGCGAAGGACCGGGGTATCGGCGGTCCGATCGTGTCCGCGTCGTCGTACTTCATGAAGTCCCCACCCGAGCAGTACTCCGACTCCGACGCCTACGCCGCCGTCGAAGCCTTCATCCGCGGCGAGCTGAACCGGTAACCCCCCGATATGGAGACATATCGGGGTTATCCGGGTCGATTGCCCCGATATGTCTCCATATCGGGAAGAGCATTACTCAGCGGACGATGTTGACGAGTCGGCCGGGGACTACGATGACCTGGCGGGGCTCCTCGCCGTTGATCAGCGCGGCGCCGCGCGCTTGTGCTAGGGCCGCGGCACGCACCTCGTCCGGTCCGGCCGAGGTGGGTACCATCACCCGGGTGCGGACCTTCCCGTTGATCTGGATCGGGTACTCCACGGTGTCCTCGACCAGGTAGCGCCGGTCCGTCTGCGGCATGGGTCCGTGCGCCAGCGACTCGCCGTGCCCCAGTCGTGACCACAGCTCCTCGGCGAGATGCGGTGCCACCGGGGCCAGCAGCAGCACCAGCGGCTCGGCCACCTCTCTCGGGGTTCCCGGGCCTGCGCCGTACACCTTGGTGACGTGGTTGTTCAGCTCGATCAGCTTGGCGATCGCGGTGTTCAGCCGCAGAGCGGCGTAGTCGTCACGGACCCCGGCGATGGCCCGGTGCAGCGCCCGCAAGGTGCTCAGGTCCGGCTCGGCGTCCGGGTCCAGCGGGGTGTTCACCACCCGCAGCTCGCCGGTGTCCTCGTCGACCAGGTTGCGCCACAGGCGCTGCAGAAACCGGTGCGCTCCGATGACATCCTTGGTCGCCCATGGCCGCGAGGCGTCCAGTGGGCCCATGGACATCTCGTACACCCGCAGTGTGTCGGCGCCGTAGGCGTCGCTCATCTCGTCCGGCGAGACGGAGTTGCGCAGGCTCTTGCCCATCTTGCCGTACTCACGCCAGACCTGCTCACCACGCCAGGTATACCGGCCCTCGGGCGCTTCGAGCACCTCCTCGGCGGGGACGTACACGCCGCGCGCGTCGGTGTAGGCGTAGGCCTGGATGTAGCCCTGGTTGTACAGCCGCCGGTAGGGCTCCTCCGAGGACACGTACCCCAGGTCGTAGAGGACCTTGTGCCAGAACCGGGAGTACAGCAGGTGCAGCACCGCGTGCTCCACGCCACCGACGTACAGGTCCAGGCCGCCCGGGTCGTCCGGACCGTGCAGCTGCGGCCGGGGGCCCATCCAGTACCGCTCGTTGACCGGGTCGCACATCGCTTCGGAGTTGTGCGGGTCGATATAGCGCAGCTGGTACCAGCACGAACCCGCCCACTGCGGCATCACGTTGGTGTCCCGGCGGTAGGTCTGCACCCCGTCACCGAGGTCTAGCCGCACCTGAACCCAGTCGGTGGCCTTGGCCAGCGGGGGGGCCGGCTCGGAGTCCGCGTCGTCGGGGTCGAACGTGGTCGGCGAGTAGTCCGCCACGTCGGGCAGCTCGACGGGCAGCATCGACTCCGGCAGCGGGTGCGGCCGGCCGTCCTCGGAGTAGACGATCGGGAACGGCTCACCCCAGTACCGCTGCCGGGCGAACAGCCAGTCGCGCAGCTTGTACTGCACGGTGCCCTCACCGGCGCCGCCCGCCTCCAGCCAGGTAGTGATCATTTTCTTGGCCTCCTCGACGCCCAACCCGTCCAGGAACGACGAGTTGATCGCCGGACCCTCACCGAGGTAGGCCCGCCCTTCGAAACCCTCCGGCGGGGCGACGGTGCGCACGATCGGCAGCCCGAAGGCTTCGGCGAAGTCCCAGTCGCGCTGATCCTGCCCGGGCACCGCCATGATCGCGCCGGTGCCGTAGCCCATCAGCACGTAGTCGGCGATGAACACCGGGATCCGCCGGCCTGCGGCCGGGTTGAGGGCGTAGGCCCCGGTGAAGACCCCCGTCTTGTCCCGGCTCTCCTGACGCTCCAGCTCGGAGCGCCGCGCGACGGCCCGGCGGTATCGCGCGACCGCCTCCGCCGGGGTGACGGCGCCACCGATCCAGCGACTGTCCACGCCGGGCTGCCACTGCCCGGCGACGAGCTCGGAGACCAGCGGATGCTCAGGTGCCAGCACCAGGTAGGTCGCGCCGAACAGGGTGTCGGGGCGGGTCGTGAACACCTCGACGGTGGTAGCTCTGCCAGAACCACCGGCGGCCGCGAACCGGATCCGGGCACCGTGGGAGCGCCCGATCCAGTTGCGCTGCATGGTCTTGACCTTCTCAGGCCAGTCCAGCCGGTCCAGGTCGTCGAGCAGCCGGTCGGCGTAGGCGGTGATCCGCATCATCCACTGCCGCAGGTTGCGCCGGAACACCGGGAAGTTGCCGCGGTCGCTGCGGCCCTCGGCGGTGACCTCCTCGTTGGCCAGCACGGTGCCCAACCCCGGGCACCAGTTCACCGGTGCCTGCGACAAGTAGACCAACCGTCGCGAGTCGATGATCTCCCGCTGCTCGTCGCGGGTCAGCTCGCCCCAGGGCCGACCATCCGGTGTGGACCGCGCGCCCCGCGCGTACTCGTTCTCCAGCTCGACGACCGGGCGGGCTCGCCGCGCCTCGGTGTCGTACCACGCGTTGTAGATCTGCAAGAAGATCCACTGGGTCCAGCGGTAGTACTCGACATCGGTGGTGCAGACTCGGCGACGCTCGTCGTGGCCCAGCCCCAGCCGGCGGATCTGCGCCAGGAAGAACTCGATGTTCGTCTCGGTGGTGCTCCGCGGGTGGGTGCCGGTCTCGGCCGCATACTGCTCGGCGGGCAGTCCGAACGCGTCGAAGCCCATGGTGTGCAGCACGTTTCGCCCGACCATCCGCTGGTAGCGGGCGAAGACGTCGGTGCCGATGTAGCCCAGCGGATGCCCGACGTGCAGCCCGGCCCCGGACGGGTAGGGGAACATGTCTTGCACGAACAGCTTGTTCGCAGGCACCGCAGCGCCGTCGGCGGGCCGCAGAGGTCCGACCGGGTTGGGCGCGTGGAACGTGCCCCGCTCGGTCCAGCGGCGCTGCCAGCGGCGCTCGATCGCACCGGCCAGGGTCGCGGTGTAGCGGTGCGGCGGGGCGCCCCCGTCATCGGTACTGCTCACGGTCGTCCTTCCGGGCTAGGCCCCGATCAGCGACATCCTCAGGAAACAGGAAACCCCCTAGGCACTCCAGGCCGTAGGGGGTTGCCGCGCTGAGGCGATCCGCCGGTCAGCGCAGCCCAGGAAGGAGCCGGCGGGCGGTGCTCATGGCGGCGACGATAGCAGGTCAACCCCAAGCAGGCTCACCGACGGCGCTCCCGGCGCCGGTATCCTGGCCGCCGTGTCCGCGCTGTTCGGGATAGCGCTGCTGGTCGCTGGGGCCGGTCTGCTCGCCGTCGGTCTGCTCGGCTGGCGGCGACGGTTGCCACGCAACCGGTTCGCCGGCGTTCGCACCCCCGCGACGCTGCGCTCCGAAGCCGCCTTCAGCGCGGCCAACCGGGTGGCCGCCCCACCGGTGCTCGCGGCCGGCGCGGTCTGCGCCGCCGGCGGCGCGCTGGCTTTCGGGACGGGTGGCCCGGCGCTCACGGTGATCGTCGCGGTGGCCGGTACCGGCGCGGTCGGACTGCTACTCGCCGGCGGGTTGCTGGGTCACCGGGTAGCCGCCGCCATGCCGGCGCCGACGGGTGGTTGCGCCGGGTGCAGCTGCGGCGGCGGGGCCTGCACCCCAACCCACGGCCTCGGCACAGTCGCTCGCCACCTGGTGAGGCACGTCAGGCGGTAGCCGCAGGAGCCGATCGTCACCTCAGCGCTCATCTCATCAGCCGACCACCGGCCGGTTACCGGGGTGGCTCGTTCTGTCTCCGCTCCCTGCCAGCGCCCCTTGGGCGCTACGCAGGAGTCCCAGGGACCGAGCCTTGTTGACCGCGAGCAGGCGGTCGTGACATCCCAGCTTCTGGTAGATGTTTTCGAGATGTTTTCGAACCGTGCGGACGCTGATCCGTCTGAGTCGCGCGATCTGATGGGCACTCAGCCCGTTCGCGAGCAGGGTGAGGACGTCCAGCTCGCGGACGGTGAGCCGCGCGCGTCTCCGAGCCTCCTCGATGCGCGCACTGTCAGTCCGACGTACCGGGGAGTATGAGTAGATCGTGTTCAGCAGGGCCAGCAGAGGCTGCAGGCGACGAGCGTGCCGCAGATCGGTCTCGGTGAAATCTCGGACCGAGCGTTTGACGATCCAGCCGCTGGTTACGGTATCGTCCCCATCGGTGGAGATGGTCAGTTGGTAGCGAGCGCCCAGAGGGACGAATACCTCGCGGTACACCCGGCTCGATCGGAACACGCGATCGGAGATGCGGTCGCTGACGCGCAGGACCGGTTCGGACTCAGGATGCGCCAGCCGGTGCGCCACGACGGGGTGTTCAGCTATCACCGCATCACGCACGTCGCCCATGCGGTAAGCCTGTGGGTCGTCGTACCACACCTTCACCGGGGGGTTGGCGAGGTCGACCCTGTACCACCCGGTGAGGTCGCCAGGCAGGGCCTCGCTCAGGCACGCCGACGCGACCGTGAGGTAGGTATCACGGTCGGACAGCCCATCGGTGTGGTAACTGAGATCAGACTCGGTCAGAGGTGTACACGTCATGACGACTCCATGATTCGAAAGCGGCGTACACGAAAGTACGTATGTCGATGGTGCCGGTCGAATGCCACCGTGGAGCGGATCCCGCGGTGAGATCGCTCCGTTGGCCACCGTAATTCTCCCGTAACGCTGAAGGAGCTTGGCTCGTGATCGGCACCGGGATCCTCATGAGGGTGTGAACGGTCCTGGTCGCTAGCTGCCCAGGAGCCCCAGTTGCCGAGCCTTGTCGACCGCGAGTAGGCGGTCGTGACATTCCAGCTTCTGGTAGATGTTTTCGAGGTGTTTTTGAACCGTGCGGACGCTGATCCGTCTGAGTCGCGCGATCTGTTGGGCACTCAGCCCGTCCGCGAGGAGGGTGAGGACGTCCAGCTCGCGGACGGTGAGGCGCGTGCGTCTCCGAGCCTCCTCGATGCGCGCACTGTCAGTCCGGCGTACCGGGGAGGATGAGTAGAAGGCATCCAGGAGAGCCAGCAAGGGCTGCAAGTGACGCGCCTGCCGCAGATCGGCCTCGGCGAAATCTTGGATCGAGCGTTTGACGAACCAGCTGCTGACCACGGTGTGGTCCCCACCGGTGGCGATGGTCAGCTGGTAGCGAGCGCCCACGGGGACAAACAGCTCACGGTACACCCGGCTCGATCGGAACACGCGATCGGAGACACAGTCGCTGACGCGCAGGACCGGTTCGGACTCAGGATGCGTCAGCCGGTGCGCCACAAAGGGGTGTTCAGCTATCACCGCATCGACCACGTCGGGCATACGGTATGCGTTCGCTTCGCTGAACCACCTCTTCCTCTCCGGGTTGACGAGGTCGAAACTGCGCCACGCTCTGAGGTCGCCAGGCAGGGCCTCTCCCAGGCACGCCGACGCGACCGTGAGATAGGCATCACGGTCGGGTAGCCCCTCGGTGTGGTAACTGAGATCAGACTCGGTCAGAGGTGTACGCGTCATGACGACTCCATGATCCGATCGGCGTACGCAGAAGGGCGTATAGCGTACGCAAAAGAGCGCATGGCGACGGTCGCCGGTCGAATGCCACCGTGGAGAAGGTCGCCGCAGCAAGATCGCTCCGGTGACCGCCCGCAATGCTGAAGGAGTGGTGCGAGGTGAGTTCCCCCACGAGTCTGGCCGGGACCTGTCACCGAGCCCGGGCGCTCCGTCCGCACGAGCTCGCCCACGCATCGAGGTGCGGGGTGTCATCGGCGATCCCTTCCTCCGCCGGAGGTGGTCCTCTATGAAGAGTGCGCCGGATGGGCGGTTGATACCTCGTACCACCTTCGGGGCACACCACTGGCTCTCAACCGTCACTGGACCCCCACCGGTCACAGCCCGGTACCCGGGCGGCGGTGGGGCGGGAGGCCGGCAGGCTCCCGCTCCCGGGCCCGCGGTGACGAGCAGACCTACCCCGCACCGGGTCCGGTCGGGTAACCCCGGTCCCTATCTCTCGGTGAGGCCCGCATCAGGCGGGCTCACCAGCGGGCCCTCGACGGCCGGGCCGGATAGCGGCGGGGTGCGGACCGAGGCCGAGGACGGCACCGACGAAATAGGAAGATCAGCAATGGTGACGACTACCCGGACCGTGCGGACGCAGTTGTCTTCACAGTCGTTCGTGGAGTCATTCTCCGCGAACGTGCGAGGTTTCCCGGACGGACCGGCTCTGGTCTGGCGCGGTGAGCCGGTCAGTTACCGAGAACTGAATGACCGGGCGCTGCGCGCCAAAGCAGAGCTCAGCGAAGCGGACATCGGCGCGGCGCCGATCGGTGTGCGGTGCGCGAAGTCTCCGGACTCGGTCGCCCTCGTTCTCGCGTGCCTGATGGATCAGCGTTCCTTCCTGCTGCCCTCCACCACGCTTCCCGAGCATACGCTTCAGGAGCTCTTCCGTCGCGCCGGATGCACCCGAGTGCTGACCGTCTCGGACTCGTCATCCGGCCGGTATTCCTGGGCGGTTGTACCGGGTACGGATGGCACCCGGCACAACCACACCCGGCACAACAGCGGCGTCCGGTCGTTCTCACCCGATCCCGAAGCGGTGACGTTCATGCTCACCACCTCCGGTTCCACCGGGCCACCGAAAATCGTGCCGTTGAGCGAGGGCGCGGTGGACCGGTTCACCGACTGGGCGGGCAGGCAGTTCGAGCTGGGAGCGGGCCGGTCGGTACTCAACGTCAGCCCGCTGAGCTTCGACCTGTGCCTGCTGGATATCTGGGCCACCCTCAAACACGGCGGATGCGTCGTGTTGGTGGAACCGTCTCAGGCGACCAGTGGCGAGTATCTCCGTGACCTGCTCATACGCCATGAGGTCGAGCTGGTGCAGGCCGTCCCGATGTTCTATCAGCTCCTCACCCGGGTGAACCGGGACGACGCAGGCGAACTCAGTAGCGTGCGCCATGTCGTCGTGACCGGGGACAGTATCGCGCCACAGTGCCTGGTTCAGCTCCCCGGCATGTTCCCCAGCGCTCGGCTGTACAACCTGTACGGCTGCACGGAAACCAACGACAGCCTGTCGTATGAGATCGACCCCACGGACCTGCCGACCAGTGCGCTGCCCTTAGGTGACCCCCTGCCCGGGGTGCGGGCGCTGCTGGTCAACGAGGACGGCACCATACGGACCGGACCGGGAACAGGTGAGCTGTATGTGTCGACACCGTTCCAGACCTCCGGCTACCTCGGTCTCCCGGACCACGAGAGCCGCTTCGTCGCACATCCGGACGGGGCTGACGCGCTGCGCTACTTCCGCACCGGTGACCTCGTGCACCGCCACGAGAACGGCTCACTCACCCTGGAGGGACGCACGGACTTTCAGGTGAAGGTGCGCGGAGTGCGGACCAACATCGAGGACGTCGAGCGGGTCCTGCGCACGCACCCCGACATCGCCGAGGTGGCTGTCGTGGCCGTGCCCGACCTGGTCGCCGGGCACCTCCTGCACGCCGAGACGAGACGGGTCCCGGGGTCGGCGCTCAACAGTCTGCTGCTCCGGCGGTTCTGCGCCGACCAGCTGCCCTTGACCGCCATTCCCACGACCTTCCGCATCACAGACGACCCGTTGCCCAGAACCTCGACCGGAAAACCCGACCGCCACCTGGTCGCCCGCCTACGCAGAACAGAAGGCTGACATGAATCATACCCAGACGATCACGAAGTTCCTCGTCGAGGAGTTCCTCCCCGACGTCCCGGCCGAGTCACTGGCCGCCGACTACGACCTCCTGTCCGGTGGAGTCATCGACAGCCTCGGGCTGTTGAGGGTCATCGCCTGGCTGGAGGACCGGTTCGACGTCGTGGTCGACGACATCGAGATCGCACCGGACAACTTCCGCACTGTCACCGCCATGAGTGCGTTCGTGCAGAACGCCCGGCGAACCGGGTAAGCGAGCGCACCATGCCCGAGCTACTCGACGCACTGATCAACCGCAGGCGCCCGGTCGACCTGGACATGTGCCGGGCGTTCTGGGATCGCCTGGACAGCAGGCAGCTCCACCCGGGCGAGGCCGCTGCCATGCTGGCCTGCCTGTCCACCCACATGCCCTCCACCCGCGCGGTGAAGATCCTCATCCAGTCGCTCGACGAGCGGCGACCGGAACCACATCACCGGTTTCCCGGTGCGGTCAACATCGTCGGTACCGGCGGCGGGCCGCGCACGTTCAACATCTCTACCGCGGCGGCGTTCGTCGCCGCCGCCATGGGCGTACCGGTGGTGAAGACCGGGTCCCGCGGATACACCAGCCGGGCCGGGTCCTTCGACCTGCTGGACCAGCTCGGTATCGCCCTGACCACGAGTTACCAGCAGACCGGCGAGATGCTGGACCGATACAACATCGCGTGCGCAGGCTACTTCGTCTACCCCGTCGAGCTCGCCGCGCTGAGCCGGGCGGTGGCGCCGCTGGGGATGCGCACGCTGGGCCGCTTCGTCAACACGGTAGGTCCATTCCTGGCGGCAATGCCGGTGTCGGCCCAGCTCATCGGCGTCTCCGAGCATTCCCACCTGCCGACCTTACGGCACCTGGCCGCCCAGCAGGCGCCGAAACGAGTCTGGCTGTGCACCAACGATCTCGGCGTCGATGAACTGATCAGCGTCGTGGACGACCTGGTACTCGACGTCGGCGCCAGGCAGTTCCCGATCCAGCCCCACACGCTGCGGCTGGGCGGGGGCACCCTGTCCGACCTGCGAGCCGCCGCCGACGACCGCACGACGGTCGAGCACTTCCTGGGCGTGCTCGGGGGGCAGGGACCGGCCGCGGCGGTCGCCACGGTGTGTCTCAACGCGGCCGCGCTGGCGGTGGCCGCGGGCGCCACCGAGGACTGGGCGAGCGCGGTGAGCATGGCGCGCGAAGCCGTCGACGGCGGTGCCGCGGTCGACCTGGTTCACCGCATTCAGCGAGACCGGGTCAGAGTCCTCAGCTGTGGCCGGCCCGCAGCCACAGCGCCCGAGGCGGTGCGCACCGAATGGCGGGCACTCGCTGATCTCGTGCGAGCGCTGCGACCCACCACGGCACGGGAACCGAGCATCTGATCGAAGAAAGGACGACAAAGATGATTATCCGCACGACCGAGTCCGTGCCGTCAGTCGAGTGGGGCAACGGCCTGAGCCGCAGGTTCCTGCTGCACTCCGACAACATGGGATACACGCTGACTGACACGACCGTCCGCGCGGGCACCAGGTCCCGAATAGAGTATCGTCATCATTTCGAGGCGTGCTACTGCATCGCAGGCAACGGCGAGGTGGTCGATCTCGACGGGAACTCGTACCCGATACAGCCGGGAACGATGTACGCGCTCGACAAGAACGATCCGCATTTCCTCATCGCGGCACCGGATACCGACCTGCGGCTCGTGTGCGTGTTCTCCCCCGCGCTGCACGGCGACGAGCACCACAGCCTCGACTCGACAGGGTTCTCCAGCTACCAGCCGCGCGTTTCGGGCGTATGACGCCGACCAGGAGCACGAAGATGACCGGTTTCAACTCGGATCAGCGTGCGCTGCGCGCCGGTCTGGCCGAATGGTGCGAAGCGCTCAGCGCACACCACATCGAGTACGACGCCGGTGGCGTCTTCCCCGGGGACAAGTGGAAGCTCATCCAGGAGTGCGGGATTCTGCGGCTGCCCTTCGAGGAGCGCTGGGGCGGGCTCGGTCAGGACCTGCGCACCACCATGTACATCCTGGAGGGACTCGGTTATGGATGTCGTGACGGCGGCCTGAGCTTCTCGGTCTCCACGCATCTGGTCAGCACCGGGATACCTGTCCAGACCTTCGGCTCGGCGGATCTGAAGGCGTGCTACCTGCCGGGCATCTGCGCAGGTGACACGATCGGGGCACACGCGATCACCGAGCCGGACGGTGGCTCCGACGCGCTGGCCATGCGCACCCGCGCCCGCCGGGAGGGCGATCACTACGTGCTCGACGGGAGCAAGACCTTCGTGAGCAACGGCGCGGTGGCCGACCTGTTCGTGGTCTACGCCAGAACCCATCCCGACGCTGGTCCGCTGGGGCTGACCTCCTTCCTGGTCGAGCGCGGTACCCCCGGATTCGAGATCGGTGACCCGATCGCCAAGATGGGACTGCGGACATCGCCGCTGACCGAGCTGTTCTTCCACGAATGCCGCGTTCCGGCCGACCACGTCATCGGCCGGCCAGGCGGTGGCTTCATCGTCCTGGACCACGTCATGAAATGGGAGATCCTGTGCTCGTTCGTGATCAAACTCGGCGAGATGGAACATCGCCTCCAACGGTGCATAGACTATGCCCGCACCCGCAAGCAGTTCGGTGCCCCCATCGGTTCGTTCCAGGCGGTCTCGCACAAGATCGCCGATATGAAGATCGGGGTGGAGGTCACCCGGAAATGCCTGTACGACACCGCTGAAGCGGTCACCGAAAACAGGAACGTGACTACCGACCTCGCTATCGCCAAGCTGGTGGCCAGTGAGCACAACCTCACGTCCGCGGCCGCCGCCGTGCAGATCTTCGGGGGCAACGGCTACATGACCGAGTACGGCCTTGAGAAAGACCTGCGGAACGCCGTCGCCGGAACGATCTACTCCGGCACCTCGGAGATCCAACGCAACCGGATCTCGTCGACGCTCGGCCTGTAGGCCGGAAAGAGCAGCCATGAACGCGGAAAATCATCTCACCCCGGATCTCGCGCCCACACATTTCCTCGACTACCGTTCCGAGGAGGTCCAGGACTTCGTCGAGCGCTGGGCGCCCGCGGCGGCGGGCACGGACACCGAGCGCGCGGTCTCGCTCTACTACGCGGTGCGCGAGCGCGTGCGGTACGAGGTGTACGGCGCCGATTTCTCCCGATCGGGACTGCGGGCGAGCCGGGTACTGCGCGCCGGGTCGGGCATGTGCATCCACAAGTCCGTGCTCTACGCGGCGGCCCTGCGGGCCATCGCGGTACCCAGCAGGCTGGTGTTCACCGACGTGCGCAACCACCTGGCGTCCGACCGCCTCCGGACGTTGGTGGGAGGCGATATCTTCCGGTATCACTGCCTCACCTCGGTCCACCTGAACGGCCGCTGGGTCAAGGCGACTCCGGTGTTCCCCAGGAGGCTGTGCAAGCTCTACGACATCGCGCCGCTGGAGTTCGACGGGGTCACCGACAGCCTGCACCACCCCTTCGACCTCCTGGGCCGCAGGCACATGGAGTTCCTGCGCACCCACGGTGAGTTCGCCGACCTCCCCTACGACCTCGTCGTCCACGGCCTCCGAACAGCACACCCCCGCCTCTTCGGTGACACCGACCAGCTGGTCGAGGGATCGCTGCTCACCGACGCCCGCACCACCCCGGCCCGGCCATGACGCCCTGGGTGAAGATCTGCGGGGCCACCCGGCCCGCGGACATCGACCTGCTGGCCGGTGCCGGAGTCGACCTGGTGGGGCTGTGGCACGGGGTGCCGGGCGGGCATGCCGAGCTCGGCATCGGGGCGCTGGCCGCTCTGGCGCACGCGGCGGCGAGCACCGGGTTGTGGCCGGTCCTGGTCACCTTGCAGAACAGCGCGGCAGCCATTCGCCAGGTGCTCTCGGCGGCCAGGATGAGCTGGGTGCAGCTGCACGGATACCAGCCGCCGGGCACCGTGCACACCCTGAAAGCCACCGACGGTGACCTGCGCGTGATCAAGGTGCTGCACCTGCGCGAGGACGACTGCCCGGAACGGCCCCTGATCCGGGCGTATGAGCGGGCCGGCGCGGACTGCTTCCTGCTGGACTCGGTGACCGAGCACGGTCGGTTCGGCAGCACCGCGCGGGTCCTCGACGTCACCGTGGCGTTGGCCCTGGCCGACCTCATCAGCAGGCCGTTCCTGCTGGCCGGGGGGATCACGGCGGACCGGGCCGGGCAGCTGCGTGAGGTCAGCGGCCATCCCCGTTTCCTCGGCATCGATGTGGACACCGGCGCCCGGGACCGCCACCGGCGTCTGGACCCGGCGCGCATCGCGGATATCCGCCGGGCGTGGCCGACGTCCCCCACCGTGGGAACGCCCACAGTGGGAACGCCCACAGTGGAAGTGCCCACAGTGGGAGCGCAGCGATGACCCCGACCTTCCTCGACGCGCTACTCTCCGCACCCGTTCCGGTGATCGCCGAGGTGAAGCTCACCGACGGGACCGGCGCCGACCTCCTCGGCGCTCGCCCGGTACACGAGGTCGTCGACGCCTACCACGACGCCGGCGCCCCCTGCATGTCCGTGGTCACCGGCCGCTGGTTCGGTGGGAGCAGCCGGCTGCTGCGCGAGGTGGCGGCGCTGACCGACGCCCCCTTACTCCAGAAGGACTTCCTCACCCGGGAGTCCCAGCTGCGCCAGGCCCGGGAGCTGGGGGCCTCGGCCGTGCTGCTCACCGCGACGCTGCTGCCCGCCGCGGTGCTGGGTCATCTGACCGAGCATGCGCTGCGGCTGGGCCTGACCCCGTTCGTCGAGGTCCGCGACGAGCAGGAGATCGACGCGGTGACCCACGGGCCGGACTGCATAGTCGCGGTGAACAACAAGGACATCCGCGGCAGAGAACGTGATCGCGGTGACCTGGAGCGCAGCGTGGCGCTGCTCGCGGCGGTGGCGGGCAGCGGTACCCCCTGCCCGGTGAGCGCCAGCGGTATCCACCGGCCCGACGTCGCCGCCCACCTGGTCGACTCCGGCTACGCCGGGCTGCTGGTCGGCACGGCCCTGCTGCGGGCGAGCAGCCCCCGCGCGTGGTTCGCCGAGTTCGACCGACACCGCGGCGCCCACCCCGGCACGGAGATCCCATGAGCAGCTCACCCGCCCTCACCCTGCGAGACGCGCTGGAGTCGGTACGACGCCATACCCCGCAGGACTACGTGACCGTCGACGCCGCGCTGCCCACAGATCGCGTCGCGAGCGACTTCGCGACCAGGTTCGCCGGAGTACCGGCCACCTCCGTGTCCCGCCCGGAGAAGGTCGTGCGGTACTCGGTGCCGGACTCGCCCATCCCGGTGCTGCTGGGCCTCTACGGCTGCCCGCATCGGGTGCGGGGCTGGTTTCCCGGGCTTCCCGCCACAACGAACGTCACCACGGTGACCCGCCTACTCGACGAGCTGCGGCCCCCTCGACCCGGGCACGCCGCCGCCTGCCAGCAGCGAGTCGAGACCGGCCGGGTCGACCTGCGCGAGCTGCCCGTGCTGCGCGCCACACCCCGCGACGCGGGCCCGTACCTGACGATGGGCCTGGTGCACGCGCAGGACCAGGACCGCGACGGGCTCACCCTGTCGACGCATCGCATGCTCGTGCTGGACCACGACCGGCTGGCGATCTGGATGGTGCCGGGCAGGCGGCTGCGCGAGCTGCACGAGGCCGCGCTGAGCCGCGGCGGCCGACTCCCGGTCGGCATCAGCATCGGCGCCCCGCCGGCGGCGATGCTGGCCTCCGCGCTGAGCACCGCCGCGCTCCCGGCCGGGGTCAGCAAGCTCGCCGTGGCCGGTGCGCTGGCCGGGGCCGCGATCACCACCGCGGCGGGGGTCAGCCAGCCGCTCCCGGTGCTCGCCGAGTCGGAGATCGTGCTCGAGGGATACCTCGACCAGTCGGTCGCCGACGAGACCCTCCAGGGAGCACCGTCGGTGTCGCTACCGGAGTTCCTCGGCTACGACGGGGAAGCCAGGACAGCGCTGCCGGTGGTGACGGTGACCGCGCTGACCAGCCGCCTCGCGCCGACCTACCAGGCGGTGATCGGACCCGGCCGGGAGCAGTCGGTGATCCTCGGCCTGGCCGGCGCGCTCTCGGTGGCGCTGGCCGGGTCCGACCAGGCCGGGTCCGACTCCAACTGGCGAATGATCACAGATCTGCACTACTGCCCGGCCGGCGGTGGAATGCTTCTGCTGGTCATCGCCGTGCGGAAGGACTCCGAAGCGGCGAACGGCCAGCTGGGCACCATCGCCCGGCGCATCTTCGACCGGCACCGGTTCGTCAAGGTGATCGTCTTCACCGACGACGACGTCGACATCACCTGCACCGAGGATGTCTGCTGGGCCATCACCACCCGCTGCAACCTCGGCACCGACTGCATCACCCTGCCGGGCTACCGGCCGCTGCCGATGGATCCCTCGCAACGGCCCGAGTGGGGACGGGCCCGGGGAGCCGACGGCGCCACAGCCCGATCGTTCATCGACGCCACCATCCCGTACCGCCTTCGACGCTCGACGAGGCGAAGCTTTCCGGGATCAGCGCGATGAGACTCGTGGTGGGGATCACCGGCGCGACCGGTTCGGTGATCGGCGTGCGAATCCTCTGCGGACTGCGCACCCTGGGGGTCGAGACTCACCTGGTACTCAGCCGGTGGGGACGCGCGACGCTGGAGATGGAGACCGACCTGACCGCGGCCGAGATCTACCGGCTGGCGGACCGAGTACACGGCTGCGGCCACCTTGCCGCGCCGATAGCCAGCGGATCCTTCCGCACCGACGGAATGATCATCGCACCATGCAGCATGAAGACCCTCGCCGCGGTGCGATCCGGATACGGTGAGGGGCTGATACCGCGCGCGGCCGACGTGACGCTCAAGGAGCGACGCCGGTTGGTGCTGGTGCCCCGAGAGCTCCCCCTGTCCGAGATCCACCTGGAGAACATGCTCGCCCTGTCCCGGATGGGCGCGGTGATCGTCCCCCCGGTACCCGCGTTCTACACCCGACCCACCACCGTCGAGGAGGTCGTCACCCACATCGCCGCGCGGGTGCTCGACCAGTTCGGGCTGGAGCTCCCGGGAGTGGCCCGATGGTCCGGGCCGCAGCCTCGAGGCGTGCGGACCACGACCGGCATGCCGCACTGACGCACCGAGCGGTGCACTACCAGCCTTCGCTGCCCGGGCCACCCTTGAAGGGGCCGACGACGTCCGGGGTGATCCAGCCGCCGTAGAGCTCGCCCGGCTGCGGCGTCACCGGCCCGCCGTCCAGGGTCACCTCATCGAACCGGCCTGCGTAGACGGCGACCCGATCGGTGAGCTGCGGGTAGCGCAGACCGGGCTGCGGGTACCACCACCCGGCCTCCCGCAGCGGCGCGACGCCGGGCACCTCCAGGTCGACGTAGCACGCCTCGCCCTTCCACTGGCACATCGTGAGCCGCGGCGCGGGCAGCAGCGGCACCCGGAGCTCCGCGCGCGGCAGGTAGTAGGTCGGCGGGTGCGACGTCTCCAGCACCCGGACCACGTCATCGGTGTCGAGCACGAGTACCCCGCCGTGCACGACCCGAGCGCGGCGCGACACCCGCTCGGCCCGGGGTGGGCGCGGGTAGTCCCACACCGACTCCTGACCTGGACCGACCGGATGCACGTCAACGGGTGGCTTCTGCCGCTGAGCTGCGCGTTTCCCTCTCATCGCCGGCCCACCCCTCGCACGAGCAGCGGCACCGTGCCGTCACGATCCACACCGCCAGTGTCCACCCAGCGGAGAATGGCCCCGCCCGGGCAGTGGGCGGGGCCATTCCGGGTCTTGCCCGCTCAGTCGAAATCGCCGGAGCGCACCCCGGCGGTGAACGCGGCCCACCCGGCCTCGGTGAACATCAGCTCGGGGCCGGCCGGGTCCTTGCTGTCCCGGACGGCGCGGTACCCGCCGTCGAGGTCGGCCACCTCAACGCAGGCGGCCATGGTGTTGGTGTATGTAGACTTCCGGAAGGCGGAAGACCTCCGCCGCAGAGCGGGAGTTCGGTCACGTGTCATCGGTGTCGCTCCTAGCAGCCCATTCATCGATGTTCGGCGAGCTGCGTGATCATGGCCAGGCTCTCGTGCGGACCGAGTGCCTGCCTGCGCAGCTCGCTGAACAGCGTAGCCAGTTCAGCGACCACTGCCGCATCGTCGATGAGGTGACCGCCGACGACGTACTCCTGGTATCCGGCGTCGGGCAGTAGCTCATCAGGGAAACTCAGCAGACTGAACGGCCCGGCCATGCCGACGTGCAACCCGAGATCGAACGGCAGCACCCGCAGCTCCACGTTCGGCCACCGCGCCACCTCGAGGAGGTGCGCCAGCTGATCGTCGGCCACCCTCGCATCCCGCGCGCAGCGCACCAGCGCGGCCTCGGAGACAACAGCACTGAGCCGCAGCGGGTTTGCTCCCGTCAACCGGGCCTGGCGCTGCAACCTCGCGGGGATGCGCTTGTCGACCTCCTTGCCCGACAGCCGGACATCGGTTGCATACGCCCGACGCATGTAGCTCTCGGTCTGGAGTAGTCCCGGGACGATCTCCAGGTCGAACGTGCGCACCTCGCTCGCGTCGTGCTCCAGACCCACGTAGCCGGCCAGCCAGTCCGGCAGGCCGTAGGTCGACCACCAGCCGCGCTGGCTGGCCTCCTCGCGGATCTCCTCCAGCGTCGCGAGCTGCTCCGCGGACCCGTGGTAGTGGTCGCGCACCAGCACGATGAGCTCGGAGTACGAGACGACGTTGCGGCCGACCTCTATCGCCGCGAACCGCGACTTCGAGGTCTTGATGGCCGCTGCCGCCTCCGGTCGCGACATGTTCGCCGCTTCCCGCAGCTCTCGCAGCGCGATGCCCAGCTGCACACGCCTGACCGTTGGTCCCGCCACGGCGAGGATCGTAGCCTGGGTCCTGGTTGTGACGAACAGCCCTACGAGGCTCGACATCGTGGAATCACGATGATATGTTCCCACTCGTGGTGCCGGCTCGGGCCTGGCACCGGCCGCCCAGCCCGGTCTCGTCTCCACTTCACCCCGGGCCAGGAGGCGCTACAGCGGCAGAGGTGAGTCACGGCGGACAGAGACATCGCCGGCGACCCTGACCGCGCCCGGCGGGTTCTGCCCCGCGTCCACGACAGCCGCCCCGTGATGTGGGTGGCTGACCATGACCACGCCGCTCCGGTGCGTCGCGTGTCTCGTGGCTGTCGTGTGGATCACCGACCGATGAGCGGCGGGACACGATCCCGGTGCCTGTCCGAAGAGAAGAGGGGGCCGACCATGGCTGATGGCGCGACCTTGCGGGCGCGCCCCGCGAACCGCAGGGCGATCGGCGTCACCTGCGCGGTGCACCGAGGCCCGAGGGGTTTCGCGAACCTGGTGATGGAGAGACAGGGCGAGGAGATCATCTTCGACCCGCACGTCACCGGGGAGTGCGTCATCATCCTCGACGAGGACGCCGCGTGGGTGATCCGGGACGCGTTGATCGAGTGGCTCGGGTGAGCGGGGTGGCCGTCACCGCTCGGGTGTGGCTGGTCGCCGGGCTCGGCACCGCGCCCGCGCCCACCGACCAGCCCACCGTCCGTGATGACCTGATGCGCACCTGGCGGCCCGGCCCGGACGGCCGCTACACCACCGGCGGGGGCCACCACCACGCCACCTGGGCGCAGCTGCGCGCCCGGTATGATCTGGTGGAGGTGACCGAGGCTGCGGTGACCTAGGCGATCCTGGAGGGCACCCGGTGACCTGGTTCCTGCGGTCCATGGGTGACCGGGACACCCACCACGGGGTGGTGGGTCCCGACGGCGCGGTAGCCGCGGCATGCGGGGCGAGGTTCACGCCACGACCGCTGCCCTACGACCGGGTGAGCCTGCCCGGGTACCCGCAGGATCGCGACCAGATATGCCCGGCCTGTGAGCACCACCGCAGAACGAGGCGCCCGGCCAGCGCCACCTGGTCCCCGACCGGCGTGAGCACCCGAGCGCGCCATCAGTTCAGCACGGGGTCGAGGGGGTAGGTGGCCAGCAACGCCAGCGGCATGCCCTGGCGGCGCAGGATCCGCCCCCACAGGTCGGTATCGGGCGGAGCCAGCACGTCGTCGGGCAATGCGGGCACCACCAGCCAGTCCCCGCGGTCGATCTCACCGACCAGCTGGCCCTGACGCCAACCGGCGTACCCGGCGAACACCCGCAGCCCGCGCAGGTGCGGTGCCATCAGGTCCGGATCGGCATCCAGGTCGACCAGGGCCAGCGGTCCGCGCACTTTGATCATGCCCTCGGTGCGCTCGGCGTCCACCCCGGCGGGCAGCGCGGCCACACACAGCGCCGCGCGTTGCTGCACCGGCCCGCCGACGTAGAGGGCCCTCGGCGCCGTGGCGTGCGGTCCCCACATCGGCAGCACGTCGCGCACCGCCACATCGCTGGGCCGGTTGAGCACGACACCGAGCGAGCCCAGGGTCCCGTGGTCGATGATCAACACGACGGTGCGACGAAAGTTGGGATCCTGCAAGCCCGGGGCGGCAACCAGCGCAGATCCCGGTTCCACCACGTTCACTGTCTTTTCTTCGCCCACCTTCTCATGCACTGTGCCATCGTCTCGCATGCTCAAAAACCACTATAAGCCGCCCGACACCGCTAGCCTGCATGGTCGTGACCCTGTCGCGGATTGTTACTCCCCCCGGTGTGACCGGTCGGCTCAGGGTACGGCGGCTGCTGGGCACCAGGGGGTTCGGCCGGCTGCTGGCCTCCCGCTTCGCCACGCAATGGGGCGACGGGGTGTTCCAGGCCGGGCTGGGCGGCGCCGTGCTGTTCAACCCGGAGCGCCAAGCCGCCCCGATGGCGGTCGCGGCCGGGCTCGCTGTGCTTCTGCTGCCGTACTCGCTGGTGGGACCATTCGCCGGGGCACTGCTGGACCGCTGGGACCGCCGCCGGATCCTGGTCATGGCGAACCTGATGCGGGTCGTCCCGATCGTGCTGGTGGCGCTGGCGGTCGGGGTGGGGGTGGCGGGGGCGCCGCTGTATCTCGGCGCGCTGCTGGTGACCGGGTTGAGCCGGTTCGTGGTAGCGGGGATGTCCGCGGGTCTGCCGCACGTCGCACCCCCAGGCCGGCTGGTGCGGGCCAACGCGCTGGCCACCACCGTCGGCTCGGCGATGACCGTCCTGGGCGGGATGTGCGCGATCGGGCTGCGCGCCCTGATCGGGCCTGGCAACACCGGCTCGGCCTGGATGACGAGCACCGCCGTGCTGGGGTCGCTGGTCGCCGCGGCGATCGCGACCGGCTTTCGTCGCGGCCAGCTGGGTCCGAGCTCCCTGGGTCCGAGCTCCCTGGGTCCGAACTCCCTGGGTCCGAACTCCCTGGGCGAGCCCGACTGCACCACCGAGCCCAACCGCACCACCGAACGGGCAACCCGCGCGGTGGCAAGTGGGCTGCGCGACGGTCTGGCCGCAGTGGGCCGGGTGCCCAGCGTCGCCGCGGGCCTGGTGGCGCTCGTCGCGCACCGGCTGTCGTTCGGCATCGTGACCCTGGTGGCGCTGCTGTGCTACCGCAACTCCTTCACCTCCCACGGGCTGCTGCGGGCCGGGCTGAGCGGAGTCTGCGAACTGCTCGCCGTCGGGGCGGCCGGACTGCTGCTCGCGGCGGTGCTCACCCCGCTGCTGGTGACCCGCTTCGGCCGGCGACACACCGTGCGAGGGGCCCTGCTCACCGCCGGAGCAGCGATCATCACGCTCGGCCTGCCGATGCTCATGTCGACGATGCTGGCCGCCGCGTTCGTGCTGTCCACCGCCGGTCAGGTGGTGAAGCTGAGCCTGGACGCCACGGTGCAGGCCGACGTCGCGGACGACACCCGCGGTCGGGTCTTCGCCCTCTACGACACCGTCTTCAACACCACCTACGTCCTGTCCGTCGCCCTCACCGCCACCATCATCCCCCCCACCGGCCGAGCCCCCCACCTCCTCCTCCTCTCCGCCGCCCTCTACCTCCTAGCCGCCCCCCTCCAGGCGCCCCTCCCCCGACATGGAGACATCTCGGGGTAAAGCAGCTCCCTTCCACCCCGCGATGTCTCCATGTCGGGGGAGGACGGCGGCGAGGAGCGGGATCTGGAGGGCTGACCAGGGACTGATCACCCAGGGAGTGGTTGTGGCCAGGGTGATGATGTGGGGCCAGGGGGACCAGTGGTGTTCTAGGACTTCGGTGGGGTCGGGGGTGGGGATGCCGTCGGCGGTGGCCACCAAGACCGGGCAGAACTCGTTCTCCACCACACCGTCGGGGGCCACCGCCCGGTAGCTGAAGTCAGGCAGCGCCACCGCCGAGCGGGTCAGCCGCAACCCCAGCTCGTCGGCCAACCGCCGAGCCGCCGCCTGGGCGTATCCCTCACCAGGCAACGGGTGCCCGCAGCAGGTGTTGGTCCACACCCCCGGCCAGGTCTGCTTACTGATGGCGCGGCGGGTCATCAACACCCGCCCGGACCCGTCGAAGACATAACAGGAGAACCCCCGGTGCAGGGGCGTCTGCGCATGATGAACCTGCGACTTCGGCAGCTGTCCGATCGGCCGGCGCTGATCGTCCAGCAGGACGACCAGCTGGTCGTGAGCGGGATTGAGTGCCATGACACTGTTACTCACTCACGCGGAAGTTTCTCTTCCGCCCACCGGCGCAGCTCGGCCTCGGCCTCGTCGCGGGACAGCGGACCCCGGTTCAGACGCACCTCCTTGAGGTGCCGCCACGCTTGGCCGACCAGCGGACCCGGCGGCAACCCGAGCAGCTCCATGATCGCGTTACCGTCCAGGTCCGGGCGTACCGCCGCGAGGTCCTCCTCGGCACGGATCCGCTCGATGCGCCGTTCCAGGTCGTCGTAGGTGCGCTGCAGCGCCGTCGCCTTGCGGCGGTTGCGGGTGGTGCAGTCGGCCCGGACGAGCTTGTGCAGCCGGGGCAACAGGTCTCCGGCGTCGGTGACGTAGCGGCGCACCGCCGAGTCGGTCCACTCGCCGCCGCCGTAACCGTGGAAACGCAGGTGCAGGAACACCAGCTGGGCGACGTCATCGACGACGTGGGTGGGATACCGCAGGGCGCGCAGCCGCTTGCGGACCAGCTTGGCGCCGACGACCTCGTGATGGTGGAAGCTCACCCCGCCATCGGGCTCGAGCACCCGGGTGGCCGGCTTGCCGATGTCGTGCAGCAACGCGGCCAGCCGCAGCACCAGGTCGGGCTCGTCGTCCTCCAGCGCGATCGCCTGGTCGAGCACCGTCAGCGAATGCGTGTAGACGTCTTTGTGCTGGTGGTGCTCGTCGATCTCCAGACGCATCGCGGGCACCTCGGGCAGCACGTACTCGGCTAGCCCGGTGTCCACCATCAGCTCGACACCGGCTCGGGGGTCGGCCCCCAGGAGCAGCTTGGACAGCTCCGCGGCCACCCGCTCGACGGTGATCCGCCTGATCTCGCCCGCCATCGCGCCCAGCGCCGCGCGGACCCGAGGGGCGAGGGTGAAGCCGAGCTGGGAGACGAACCGGGCCGCGCGCAGCATCCGCAGCGGGTCGTCGGCGAAGGACTGCTCCGGGGTCGCGGGGGTGTCCAGCTCACGGCGAGCCAGCGCGGCCATCCCGCCGTAGGGGTCGACGAACCGGCCGGCACCCGCGTCCCGCAGCGGCAACCGGACGGCCATCGCGTTCACGGTGAAGTCACGCCGGGCCAGGTCGCCCTGCACGGTGTCACCGAAGACGACGTCGGGGTTACGGGACACCCGGTCGTAGCGGTCAGCCCGGTAGGTGGTGATCTCGCACTGAACACCGGCCCGCGTCGCGCCGACGGTGCCGAAGGCGATCCCGGTGTCCCACACAGCATCCGCCCAGCCCGCCAGGATCGCCGTGATGGCGTCCGGGCGCGCGTCGGTGGTGAAGTCCAGGTCGTTGCCCAGCCTGCCGAGTAGCGCGTCGCGCACACTGCCGCCCACCAGGTACAGCGAATGACCGGCTGCGGTGAACCGGGCGGCCAGCTCGTCGGCCAGCGGCGCGACCCGGAGCAGCTCCACAGCGGCATTCTGCCGCGCTGTGGCATTATGCCGCGCGCAGCTCACAGCCGGTACCCGACTGCCCAGCGCGGAAGGTGGAGACGACACAGCAAGCGAGCGTAACGCCTCGGTCGCCGACATGCGCCGATACCATCGACACCATGCCCCCGCGCTCCAGCAGGTCCGGCCGTGGTAAAGGCGCGCGCAGGACACCGAGCCAGGGCAGTGACAAAGGTCGGATGCGCACGGTGGCGGAGACCTCAGCGGGCGGACTGGTGGTGGACACTGAGACGGGACAGGCTGCCGTGATCGGCCGGCTGGATCGGCGCGGCCGGCTGCTGTGGTCGCTACCCAAAGGTCACGTCGAGCATGGCGAGACCGTGGAGCAGGCGGCCGTGCGTGAGGTGGCCGAGGAGACCGGGATCGATAGCGCGGTGGTGGCCGCGCTGGGCAGCATCGACTACTGGTTCGTCGCCGAGGATCGCCGAGTGCACAAGACGGTGCACCACTTCCTGCTGCGTGCGGTGGGTGGGGAGCTGTCCGATGCCGACGTCGAGGTCACCGAGGTGGCCTGGGTGCCGCTGGCCGACCTGCCGGGGCGGTTGGCCTACGCCGACGAGCGCCGCCTGGTTCAGCGCGCCGCCACGATGCTCGCGGACTCGGCTTGAAGAACCCCGCGCGCAGGGCCGCCGAGTGAGACTCAGCCTCCGCCGCGCCGCCACGGCCGCCCTGGTATCGATGCTGGTGATGCTGATGCCCGGCCTCGCTGCGGGACAGTCCGCGCAGCCACAGCGGCCGAACGGGCCGGCTCGGCTGGAGCTGTCGGATCTCTCCCCTCGGGTGGTCACCGTCGCCGGCGCGCCGGTGCTTCGGGTGAACGGCCAAGTCGTCAACGTCGGTGACCGGCCGATCACCACACTCGGGGTCCGGTTGCAGCGCGACGAGCCGGTGAGCTCGGCCGAGGACGCCGCCCGGGCCCTCCAAGGACTCGTCGAAGCGCCCCACACCACCCGGTTCCAGCCGCTGCCGGGCGACCTCGCCGCCGGCCAGCGCAGGCCGTTCCAGCTGGAGGTGCCCCTACGCGGGGCAGCGGCGACGTCATTGCAGATCAACGAACCGGGTGTGTACCCGGTGCTGGTCATCCTCGACGGCACGCTGGAGGCCGGCGGCATCGCGCGGCTGGCGTCGGTCCCGCTGCTGTTGCCGGTGCTCGGGATCCCCCCTGCCACCCCCGGCGGGCCGCTCGGGCCGGTGCTGCGCCGACCCACCCGACCGGCACCGCTGACCGTGCTGTGGCCGCTGGCCGCAGTGCCCGACCGGCTACCGACCGGCCCCAGCGAGCCGCTTCTCGTTCACAGCGACCGTGCCGGAACGGACCCGCTGGCCGCCGACGTCGCTCCCGGTGGGCGGCTGGACGGCCTGCTCGGTGCGCTCGAACAGGTGGTGCCGCAGGGGTCACCGCTGGGCGCGGCCGTGTGCGTCGCGGTGGACCCGCTGCTGCTGGAGACCCTCGACGGGATGAGCCACGGCTACCAGGTCTCGGGCCCTGGCGGGATCAGCGAGGGCACCGGCGCGCGGGATGCGCGGAGCTGGCTTGATCGGCTGCGCGCCGCTGTCCAAGGTCGCTGCGTGCTGCCGCTGCCCTATGCCGACGCCGACCTGGTGGCGCTGTCCCGGGCCGGGCTCACGGATCTGGAGGCCCTGGCCACCAGCACCGGCGCGCGCCTGGTGAGCGACCTCCTGGGGGTGCAGCCGCTGACCGGGGTGAGCTGGCCGGACGGCGAGATGCTCGACGAGCGCACGCTGGCCGACCTCACCGCGCTCCAGACACACGCCGTGCTGCTCGACCCCCGCGGCGTCGCCGCGGCGCCGCCCGCCAGCAGCGATGTCATCAGCCTGGTCGGTAGCTCCTCAGGTACCGCCAACCCCGGCGCCGCCACACCGGGCGGCCATGCCGCCGCCCCCGTCGGTCTGCTCGTCGACCCGTTGCTGACCGGCGTGCTGGAGGGCGACGCGAGCCCGCTGTCCGTGCAGGACGGGCTCGGCGCGCTGGTGTATCGCGCTGCTCGCGGCCAGCCCGTTCTGTTGGTCCCGCCGCGCCGCTGGCAGGCTCCCGCCACGGAGGCCACCGCGCTGCTGAGCACTGCCCGGCAGCTGCTGGAGGCCGGTTTCGTCACCGCCGGTGAGCTGCCGGCGCTGGCCACCACCCGTCCCGCCGGTACCGGCGTGGCGGTGAGATACCCGCCACAGGACGGCGCCGAGGAGATCCCGCCGCAGGTCACCACGGAGATCCAGCGGGATCGCGACGTCCTGCGCGACCTGCAGGTGGCCATCGTCGTGGATCCCGCCGCGAACCTCAGGCCGGCCACCCTGCTCGACCCGCTGCGGCTCGGGCTGCTCCGTGGCGTGTCCACGGCCTGGCGCGGGGCGCCCAACCGGGCCATGCTGGTGACCACGCAGGAGAGCAGCCGGCTGGATGAGCTACTCCGGTCGGTGCGAATCGTGCAGCCACCGGGTTCCTACACCCTGGCGGCATCGGACTCCCCCCTGCTGATCACCGTGAGTAACGAGCTGCCGGTCGGGATGCAGGTTGTGCTGAGCCTGTCGGAGACCGCCGGGCTGCGCGCCGGAGGAGTCGGGCTACAGCTGGTGCCGGCCCACAGCACCCGGCAGCTGGTCATCCCGGCGAAGGTGAGCCGGGCCGGGCAGTTCAGCATCGATGCCCGGCTGAGCACCCCCGGCGGCACCCCGCTGGGCGAGCCGATCACTCTGCAGCTGCGCTCCACCGCGTTCGGCAGGGTTACCGTCGCGCTCACCGCAGGCGCCGGTGCCGCGCTGGTTCTGCTGGTGGCCCGCGCCATCGTGCGCCGGGTACGCAGAACCCGGGCAGCGGGCTCAGCCGGTGGTGCTCCGGTCGCCCGCTCAGCCGGTGGTGCTCCGGTCGCCGGCTCAACCGGCGATCAATCGAGTGGCCCCCGGGAGCCGTAGGCTTGAGAATGGTCCGTAGCACCTCGGGGGTGCTGAGAGCCCAGGTGTCGGGCGACAACCCAGAAGGGGTGACAGCACGGTGACCGAGTCGGGGGGAGCGCAGACACACCGGTCCCGCCCCCCGTGGCCGACTCCCGGGTGTGCTCTCGGGCGGGGTCGTTACCGCTTACTGTCCGAGGTCGGCCGCGACGACCGGTGCGCCGTCCGCCTGTGGCGGGGCCGTGACCTCGTGCTGGAGCGTGACGTTGCGCTCACGTTGTTCATCGCCGCGTCGCGGGATCCCGCGACGGTCGCGCTGGTCCGCTCCGCCGTCGGGCGTGCGTTGCGCTCTGCCCGTCTGGAGACCGCGGGCGCCGTGCGGATGCTGGACGTGCTGGAAGCGGAGCGCAGAGGCGACCCGGACGGGCCGAGCGCCGCGGTCGTCGTCGCCGAGTGGACGCCGGGATGTGCCCTGGTCGACCTGCTGGACGGCGGGCCGCTGCCGCCGGCGGTGGCGGCCCGCGTGCTTGTGCCCTTGGCTGGTGCGGTCGACGCCGCCCACAACGCGGGTCTGGTCCTCGGTTGTGACCATCCGGACCGGATCCGGGTGACCCCCGACAGGCAAGCGCGACTCGCTTTCCCGGGTCCGGTCCCCACGACCGAGCCCCGGGATGACATCCTCGGCCTGGGTGCGATGCTGTACCTGCTGCTCACCGGGTGCTGGCCGCTGCCCGAGGGGCCACCCACCCTGCCGCCCGCGCCGATCGGGCATAACGGCTTGCCGATCAGCCCCACGACGCTGCGGCCCGAGGTGCCGGTGGAGCTGTCCACTCTGGCGCTGCGCAGCATCGCCGGTCCAGGCACCAACGGGGGCGTGCGCACGGGGGCCGCCGTGCGTCAGGTGCTCGAGCTCAACACCTCGGCCGAGGACGACGACCTGTTCTCGGCGGACGCGCGCGGCGGCCGGGTCCACCCGGTCGACCCGCGACGGGCGCAGCGCCGACGGCGGATCAAGTTCGGCGTGTCGATGACGGTGCTGGGTACCGCCACCCTGCTGATCCTCGGCTACGCGGGCGTCCAGGTGGTGTCGGTGTTCACCGACACCGGGGGCACGCCGCTGGTCGTCGCCGCCGGCCCCACCAACAGGGCACCAGCGCCGTCACCAGTGCTGTCCGGGCCGGTCGGGGTCCGGCACGTGGCGGTCTATGACCCCTCCGGGCTGGGCAGCCCGGACCACCAGAAGGACGTCGGCAAGCTGCTGGAGGGCAACCCGGGCACGGGGTGGTCCACCGACTCCTACTTCCAGCAGTTCCCCGTCTACAAAAAGGGGCTCGGCGTGATGCTGAGCTTCGAGGCTCCCATCGCGGCGTCCTCGGTGACCGTGACATCGCCGAGTCCGGGCACCGTGCTGGAGATACGCACCGCGACGTCCGCGAATCCGCGACTGGACGACACCACCCTGGTCGGCACCGCCACCCTGAGGCCGGGCAGCACCCGGATCCCGCTGCGGGCCGGGCCGCCGACGCGATACCTGCTGGTGTGGATCACTCGACTGAGCGGTGGGCAGGACCACCACCAGTCCAGGATCACCAAGCTCGGGGTCCAGCAACGAGCCACCTGAGGTCCGAGCTGACGTCGTTCCTGTGCAACAGGTGGGTCAGGTCGCCTCACGGCCGCTCGGGAACCTTGGAAGACGATCCTCTCGGGCTGGTCCTCTGCGGTGCACTGGCGGAGTGTCGCCCCCCAGGTCGATGATCAGGTCGTTCGCGGTCACACAAGATGATCGCGTCGCGTTTGCCCCCACCATCGTGCGGGTACCTTATCCGTCATGACCCAGCTGGGGAGTCGCCTCCGGCAGCGAGGCAGGGTAGCGGTGACATCGAAGTTCATTTCTCACCCGTCATGGATGCGGGATATCCCCGATGCTACCGCGGTGACGGCGCTGAGCATTCCGGGAACCCACAATTCCGGCGGCATCGGCGGACCTTTGGGGTTCGGCCAAACCCAAGACCTGGACCTGGCTGACCAGCTCAACGCAGGGATACGATTCCTGGACATCAGGCTCTCGCACTACCGGGACAACCTTTTCGTGCATCACGACGTCGTGCACATGGAAAAATGCTACGCCGATGTTCTGGCCGCGTGCTCCGACTTCCTCGGGCGACACCCTTCCGAGGCTATTTTAATGTCAGTCAAGGACGAAAGCCGCTGCGATAGCACCCTTGGCGTCTTCGCCCCTTCCAGAATCTTCGGAAAAGACAGAGGAGACCCGGATAACTGGGTGGTTCGATCGAACTCCTTTGAAGATGCATTCAATGTCAGAACGTGGCAACATCTCGAAGACCCGTCACTGTTCTACAATTTCGCTGCCCCTCTTCCCGATGCCGGTTCGGCGGCCATCAACCCTTCGTTCACCTCCGAAACGACAATGGGAGAAATCCGCGGTAAGATCGTTTTGTTACGTCGGTTCGAGGGTGGTCACCACGTCGGTCTTGACTTGACCTACTGGCCGGAAAACCAGACTTTCCGAAGTGCCGCAACACCGGTCTACGATGTGCACGATCGCTATCAGGGGCTGCCGAGCGAACAGAAGTACGAACTCGTCGTAGACCACCTCGAGCAAGCGAAAAGCGGTGACCTCGAGAATCTGTACATCACGTTTTCCAGCGCTGTCGGCCTGAAAGCCGGCGGCTATGCGCAGACAATAAACCCGCGTCTCGACGACTACCTGGTGAGATCCGCCAAGGGGCGCGTCGGAATTATCGCGATGGACTACTTCGAGCAGCCTCGGGAACTAGTCTCCCATGTAATCAACATGAACTGACGGACGGAGCGACCGGCGATTTCACCCAGCAACCAGCACGTGAGTCACCCGCAGACTCCCCGGCATAGGCAGCGCGAGCCGACGAGGTTCTCCACGGCGTGGAGGGTGCCTACCCACCACGGCGCGGCGTGGGCGTTCGCCGGTGTCGGTCCGCGGTCCCCCAGGCGCCCCGACACCGCCCCACCCCAACCCGTTCCCGATAGCTGAGCCAGGCGATGCTCAACATCTTCGCCCGCGCGTTGTTCTCCCGGGTCGTGGATCCGATGGGTGGCCGGCTGGCCCGGTCCGGTATCGGCCCCGACATCATCACCCTGATCGGTACTACCGGCACGGTGGTCTCGGCGCTGTGGTTCTTCCCCCGCGACCAGCTGCTGGCCGGCACCATAGCGATCACGGGGTTCGTGCTGCTCGACGTGCTCGACGGGGCAGTCGCCAGAGCCCGCGGATCCGGCACGCCGTGGGGAACCGTACTGGACGCCACCTGCGACCGGATCGCCGACGGCGCGCTGTTCGCCGGGCTGACCTGGTGGTGCTTCGGGCTCGCCCACGACCGGCTGCTGGCCGCGGCGGCGCTGCTGTGCCTGGTCAGCGCCCAGGTCATCTCTTACATCAAGGCCCGCGCCGCCGCCAGCGGCCTGTCCGCCGACGGCGGGATCGTCGAACGCGCGGAGCGCTACCTCATCACCCTGGTCGGGGCTGGCTTGGCCGGCCTAGGCGTGCGCTTCGCGCTCGATGTCGCGCTGTGGGTGCTGGCCGGGCTGCAACTGGTAACCATCACCCAACGAATGCTCGCCGTGCGACGCGACTCCCGGGGAGCGGCGAGCCAGAGGAGCACGCTCGCCGACCCTGGGTGCCCCATCGGATCGCGATTGCTCCGTGATGCCCCCAGAACACCGAGCAGGCAGCCCTGTCCAGCCGGTGCCGACCGGGTAGGAGAAGAAACCCCGATCCCCGAGCCGGCGCCCCCCTCCCCGTCCCAGCCCCCGTTACCAGCAGTGGTGGTCAACCCCCGTCACATCACCGACCTGCCCACGCTACACGCCCAGATCACCAGCGTGTGCGCAGAGCTGAGCTGGGCCCCCCCGTTGTGGCTGCTGACCACCGCCGAGGACCCCGGCGGCGGTCAGGCCAAAGCCGCGCTCGCCGCCGGCGCGGCCGTGGTGCTCGCCTGCGGCGGGGACGGCACCAACCGCCACATAGCTCAAGTCCTCGCCGGGTCGGGCACCGCACTGGCCCTGCTGCCCACGGGCACCGCCAACCTGCTAGCCCGCAACCTCGCCATCGTGCCGGAGGACACCGCCCACGCCACCCGGATCGCGCTGTCCGGGACCACCCGCACGATCGACGTCGGCCGGGTGCTCATCGACGACTGCGCCGAAGAACAGGTGTTCCTGGTCATGACCGGAATGGGCTTCGACGCCGCCATCATGACCGGCGCACCGGAGCAGTTGAAGGCCCGACTGGGCTCACTGGCCTATGTCGTCTCCGGAGCACGCGCCCTCATGGCTCCCAGGGTCCCGGTCACCCTCGCGGTGGATGGCAGATCCGAGTCACCCCGTCAGGTCCGCACGGTGGTGGTGGGCAACTGCGGCAAGCTCCTTGGCGGCCTGACCTTGCTGCCCGCGGCCAAACTGGACGACGGACTGCTCGATGTCGTAGCCATCAGCCCCAGAAGCCTCCTTGGATGGCTGGCCGTGACCGCACGCGTCCTGACCCGACGCCGCCGTGGCCACCGCATCGTGCAGCACTGGCAAGGTCGCACCATCATCCTCAGCGCACAAGCACCACAACAGGCCCAACTCGACGGCGACCCGATAGGCGATGTACGGGCGATGCGAATGCGCATCGACCCCGGCGCCCTGCTGATACGCGTCTAGCCCCCCGTAGCCGCGTGGCTCACCTGAAGCTGGTGGACCAGGAGCAGACGGTGCGGTGGAGGCGCCGCAACCGCTGGCGAGCGCGAGTCCGGAGACTCCAACCCCTGTATCCCGCTGAGTTGTGGGAGCGGGCGGTGCGGCTGGTCGCCGAGTCGGGGCAGCACAGTGTACCCGTTACCGGGAGGGGTCCACGTCGTCCCGACTGAGGGCGATCCGATGCCGGTGCTCGTCGATGATCTCCTTGAGTTGGACGGGGCACTCGGACAGGCGGGTGACGTCCCGGATCAGCACGAGGTCCGCCCGACCGGCCGCCACATCAGCGAGAACCCCACGGCACCGCTTCGAGGCGCGCAGGCCGAGCGCGACCTCCGCAACGGTGTCGACCGGTACCACACCGGCACGATCGCACCAGTCCTCCAGCTCACGGACCTGCCGATCGAGCTGGGCGCGACGGTACGACCGAGCGTAGAGAATGGCGGTACGTGGCATATGACCGAGTCTAGACGAATGCGCTACGCCGAAGGCCCGAGAAGCTGTCCAGAGCCGTCACAGGTCGGGCAGATCTCCGTCGTCTGAATCTCCCACACCTCAGGGGCGTCATCCAGGTCCGCGCGTTTCCACTTCGTGATCATTTGGGCGCCGTCGCATTGGGGGCATGTGAACAGACGCCGCTGGTCTTTACCCACGCCGGCCCCCCAGCTACCACTCGCTCATCCCCGTCCCCAGCCGAGGCGCTACCGCTCCTCGGCCTGACCATCCACAGCCTGACGTCTCCACGCCGGTGCGGCAAGTCAGGCGCGGGTGGTGGCGACGTCACGGGCCATCCGGGCGAGTTGGCGGTGGTCGCCGCCGGGTCGGGCATCCAGGGCGCTCGCCAGCGGGTCGAGGCGCCGGCGAGCCCGGACCGAGCTGAGCCTGTCCACGTCGGTGATCGCGCCGTGGGCCAGCCGCAACCCGTCAGCCTCCCCGGCCCGGACGTGGATGGTGGCCAGCACGACGCTGGAAAAGGCGCGGGCGCGCTGGCTGTGGCCTGCATCCCAGCGCCGCACCGACGCCGTGGCGAGCGGCTCCGCAGCTTCCAGCCGACCGCGTTCAAGCTCCAGGCGCGCGGCCACGTAGTCCAGGTCCCCCGAGGGGTCGGCGGGGGTGGGCTGCCAAAGCTCCCGTGCCTCGGCCAGCTTGGCGGCGGCGCCGTCGGGGTCTCCCATGCGGGCCAGTGCGGTCGCGGAGTCCGCCCGAGTGCAGGCCCGCAGGACCGCTCGGGAACCTTGGAACACGATCCGCTCGCGCTGGTCATCTGCCGGGATGTGCCCTGCCTTGACCCAGGCGAGCTGGAGCAGCTTCAGCCCATCGTTGGGGCGGCCGTGCTCCACGGTGAACATCCCGGCATAGGTCATGGCCAGGGTCTGCAGGTAAGCGTCCCCGGCCTCATAGGCCAGCTGCAGCGCGCGAGTGCAATGGTATATGGCGCGATCATGAAGCCCCGCGTCGAACGCGGCATACCCGGCCTGACTGTGCAGCTCCGCCACCGCCGTCAGCAGCGCCCGCCGGACCGGCTCAGGTCCCGAGGCCTGCAGCAGCCCGGTCGCCCAGCCTGCGGTCGCGCTACTCACCTGCGGGTCGGACCCATGGGTACGGCTGGTCTCCCGGAGTTTCTGAGTGAGGTCACGCACCTTCACCACATGCACCCCCAGCAGCCGGGACGGCGGCGGCACCGGCTTGGGGGCGGGCGGCTCAGCCAGCTCCTCGGCCCGCGCTGCCGGCGGCCTCACGACGGCGATCGTGGCGGCGGCGAGCAGCGCCCGGCGGCGCATCTCCGCATCCACCTCCTCGCCGGGCTCGGCACCCGTGACCCCACCAGCGTAGGCGCCACCACCGTCGGCGGGACCGAGGTTCATCATCACGCGCGGGATCCCCAACCCGTCGGCGATCCTCACCAGTACCCGGTAGCCGATCACGCGCCGGCCCTTGAGGATCTCCGTGACCTCGGACTGGCGCATCCCCACCGCCCTGGCGATCCCCCGCTGGCTCCACCCATGCTCATTCAGCACCCGGAACACCGCGCCGATGTCATGACCGGCCAACGCGACCCGCACATCCGGGCGAGCCAGCAACGCGGGATGCACGGGTGGAGTGTTGCCCACCAGCCTGACGATCAGGTCGTCGTCCCCGGAACCCATCACCGACCACCGCTTCCCCTCGCTCCGTAGCTGGGAGCAGGGTAGCGGCCACGAGGATCCCCCAACGGCGTGAGCACCGGTCGGTCGGCGAAACACGGATGAGAACTCGCGGTGTCATCACATAGCCTTCGCGCATGGAAACCGTGGTGGTGGGAGCCCGTGGCAGCCGTCTCGCGCAGGCGATGGTGACGGAGTTCCTGGACCGGTTGGGTGCGTGTCCGGTGGTGAGGTTCAAGAACCGGGTCGTGATGACGGACGGCGACCGGGACCGCAAGAGCCCGCTGCGCGAGGTCAGCGGCGCGAGCGGGACCGGGAGCGGCGCGTTCTCCAACCAGCTGGGGCAGGAGCTGCTGGAAGGCCGGATCGACATCGCGGTGCACAGCATGAAGGACCTGCCGACCGCGATGCCCGAGGGCTTGGTGCTTGCGGTGACGCCGCCGCGGGAGGACATGCATGACGCGCTGTGCGGCTCGACGCTGGCCGGACTCCGCCGCGGCGCTCGGGTGGGCACCGGGTCGCCGAGACGGGTCGCACAGTTGAAGGCGCTGCGCCCGGATCTCACCGTCGTCCCCATCCGGGGGAACGTGCCGCCGAGGCTCGCGAAACTGAAGACCGGAATGGACGCGGTCGTCTTGGCGGCGTCCGGCCTGCGGCGTCTCGGGCTGGAGGACAGCATCACCGAGCTGCTCCCGCTCGATGACTTCCCGCCGTCTCCGGGACAGGGGGCCATGGGCATTCAGCTGCGGGCCACCGACACTGAGCTGTGGGAGATGCTGAACTCCTACGGTGACCCCGCCACGGACGCCGCGGTGCTCGCCGAGAGGGCGCTGCTGGCCGAGCTGCACGGCGGCTGCTCCGTGCCGGTGGGCGCGTACGCGGTACCGTCCGGAGCCGGACTGACGCTGACAGCGCAGGTCACGTCGCTGGACGGGACACAGCGCGTGTCCTCCTCCGCAACCGGTGCCAACCCCCAGCTGCTGGGGCACACGCTGGCCCGCACGATGCTGGAGCACGGCGCGGAGGCGATCCTGCGGCAGATCCGGGTAACGGTCTAACCAAGGCTCCGGGCGACGTCGACGGTGGCATAGGTAATGATCCGATCCGCCCCGAACCGCTTGAGCATGGTGAACAACCCGGTTCCAGAAGCGGCATGTCCGCGCCTTCGTCCACAAACTCCGGTGACGCCCGCACCGCGGTCTGCGGTCGTGCCGATCGATCGTCTCGGCAAGCCGCAAGCACTGAGGGTCCCGGTCGGTTCAAGATCATTAATTCGGAGCTTGCGCCAGGACCGGGTATGTCCCGACGCTCGGACAACCGGTAAGTTCCACGCCCACATTCGTAGCGTCCAGTACGAAGCAGCCACAGGCGACCGCTACCTGCCAAGAGGAGAGTCCGTGAGGGACTGGAGTGCCGGTCGCAGCTACGCCCGGGTGTACCCAGTAGGAAAAAGTCGGGGTGACCTGCACGCGTTCCTCATGGACGCGGTGCAGCGCTCAGGTGGCCGAGTCCTGTACGCAAGTGAGCCGACACGGGCTCCTGTCTTCCTTGGGGTTCAGGGGGCGCGGGATGAGCGGATCGGCTTACTGATCTACCCGTTTCGGATGACCCGTGTAACAACGGCGGGTCGCCCAAGCGACGAGGTCCGCGGGCAGATCCGTTACGGCGGTGGGAGCGGTTGGCACACAGACGACCACGCTGTTGGACGCGACACGGCCGGAGTCGACACCACACTCATGGTGGGTGTTCACCTTGAGACGGAGGTGTTCATAGGGGTTGACCCCTCACTCTACGACCCGATTCCCATGGGAATATCCATGTACGCCAAAGAGAGCCAGCTCGCTGTCGCCCGCGCTGACAGCTGGCATGTCTGGGAGCGCGAGAACCGCGCTGGATCTCGCCGCGCCGCTCCACGTGCTCAGGGTGGGCTAGAGGTCATGGTGGCCTTCATCCCAGAGCGGTTGCTCGATTACGCACGTTTCGAGCGGCAGGCTGGCGACCTAGGGCTGGATCCGCCTTTGCGCTTCACTTCCGCCCAGTCCGCAGGTGCGCAACGTGCAGCCTCAGCGGTGGGTGGCATGCATCCACTGGCGAAGGAGTTCGCACTGACCAGCGAGGAGATTCTAGAGATTATCGCAGCTCGCAATAGACTAACGGTAGCGGTGCGCGGCGGGGTCGCAGAATATCACCTCGAGAAGGTGCTGCGCGCTGACCCTGCCATCGCCTCAGCCGTCCGGCTGGACAAGGACGCACAGCCCGATTTCGACGTCACTTCGACCGATGGACGTAAGGTGTTCGTGGAGTACAAGAACGCGTCACCTGAGAAGTACGCGAGCGGGGAATACAAGGTAGAAGTTCAGAAGACCCGAGCGTCCAAGGGGGACCCGGCCAGCCGACTCTATCGGACGGATCAGTTTGACGTTGTCGCAGCATGCCTATACCCACCCACCCAATCCTGGATCTTCCGTTACCGCGCCACTCGGGATCTCGTGCCGGACACGAGATACGCAGATCGCATCAAACCTCTGCAGCGAGTCGACTCCGGGTGGTCACTGGATCTGGCTGGTGCCGTATGATCCGTCGCCCACCATCGCAGCCCCATACGGTGCGCCTCCCAGCGAACGTCGGTACCCTGGGGATACTAGCCTTGATCATTCGTCTTGATCGGTGGCTGGTCTGGGACGGGCGCTGGGCCTTGTTAAGGGTCTTGATTTTAGGGTCTGGGTATGACAGTGGCCCGGCCGGCGGGCCGGTGGCCGGGGGTTCCACGGGTCCCTGGGGTGCTCCT
>JAFAUB010000027.1 GCA_019243635.1 Pseudonocardiales bacterium | reverse complement strand
CAATGCCGCGGAGTTAGCGGTTTGGTGATCACGTCCAGGACGCGGTGGGCGTGTCGCCTTCCGGGGTGGGGTGAGTGTGGAGGGCGCTGGTCGTGGCGCAAGGTCGTTCGTCCTGGCTGGGCTGCGGGCGCTGCACCTTGCCCCGCTCCTCGTCGTCGTCCGCGACGGTGACGACTCCGGGAGAGCGGGTGGTGAGCTGGTCGGTGGGGTAGTCAGGGGGCCCGTTGGGGGGTGGGGTGTCGAGGGCGTAGGTGCCGGCACCGGTGCGGCGGATGAAGCCCAGGCGGGTCCATTCAGCGAGCTGGGTCAGCATGTTGTGCTGCTTGATGTGCAGTTTGTCGGCGAGTTCGAAGCCGTGCCAGTCGCGGCGGGGCTGGCTGAGCAGGATCGCGGTGACCAGCTGGCGCCGAGTCAGCGCCGCCGGCGTGTTTGGCTTGCTCGGCGCGGGCGGGTGGTGGCGGAAGGGGTGTGGCGGTCGGGCCGAGGGCGTTGGCTGCAGCGGTGGAGCGTGCACGGCGATGTCGATGGCGACGATGTCGGTCGACAGCGTGGGGCGCCCGTCGTCACGGGCGTGGTAGCGGGAGGTCGTGCATTTGACGTTGCGGTTGCTGTAGCGCAGCCGCCGGGCTGGCAGGAGGGTGGCCAGCACGGCTTGGCCGATCGCCCCGAGCCGGTCGGCGGTGTTGACCTGGCCGCCGTCGGCGGTGTCGTTGCCGGTGGGATCGATGCCTTGCGCGGTGACGAGTTGGTCGCGGGCGGCGTGCAGGGCGGTGGTGAAGCCGGCCCGGTCCGGGTCGAGGCCGGGGCGGGTCTCGACCGCCTCGACCATGGCCGTGCGCAACAGCTGGTAGAGCGTCAGCAACGCCCGGACCTCCTGCTCGACTCCGGCGCGGTCCTGCGAACGCAGGACGTGTCCGGCGAGCAGGGTGTGGCGCAGCGCCAGGTAGGCGGTCTCGATCTCCCAGCGTTCGTGGTAGAGCCGGATCAGCCTCTCGGCGGGGAACCGGCGATCGTCGAGCAGGGTGGTGATCAACCGGTAGTGGTCGTGCACGGCGGTGCCGTCGGTCCCGCGCACCGTCAGCTCGGCCTCGATGATCCGCACGTGCAGCCCGGCCAGATGCGACAGGTAGGAGCCATCAGGCAGGCAGCGCAACACCGCGGGTTTGCGGGTGCAGCCGGCGCGGACCAATGGTTTCGCCCCGGTGCGGTCGACCTCGGCGAGGAAGCTCGCCGAGTCGAACGCCCGGTCGGCCAACAGCAGCATGCCCGAACCCAGCAGCCGCAGCAGCCGCCGAGCGAGGTGGGACTCGTCTCGGTCACCGGGTGTGCCGATGGCCCCGCCGATCACGGCACCGAGCAAGCCTCGGGTGCCGGTCTCGACCAGGCACATCAACCGCAGCGTCGGGTAGCCGGCGAAGGCCAACCGGTACCAGATGCGGCCGATCCAGCAGCGGTTGCGTTCGGTGTCGGGGATCTTCAGCGAGTTGATGCCATCGAAGGCGACCGTGCGCATCCCAGCGAAGCACACCCCGGGGGTCCGGGGCTGCGCCAGCGGGCCGGCGACCACCTCGAACAACGCTTTGAACGGGGCAGGACCCAACCGACGGCGCAGCTCACGCAGCGCCTTCTCCGACACCGTGGGCACGACGTGCCCAGCGCCGCTCAGGCCGGCCAGGCCCGCGCACAGCTTCGCCCAGACCCGGGCATAGCCGATCCGGGGAAACAACCCGAGCGCGAGCACGAACTACACCCCGGTCCGCGACGGCAGTGCGCGCAGCCGCTGCTGCATCGTGCGGGTCTGCGCCAGCACGTCGTCGACCAGTTCGAAGGGCAGGTATCGGGTCAGCTCGCCGAGATGACCCGGGGCGAACACCCCGGCGGCGACGGTAACCGTTCGGGTCAGAGTCGTGGTCATGACAGACTGCGCAGGCAACGGGACCTCTGGTGATGTAGGGAAGATCGTGACGATCCGACCGATCCACCAGAGGTCCCGTCGCCCAACCGATCACCCGCGCAATGACTCGCCCTGGCATCTGCCAGCGGTCCCCGCGATGCGCCCACCCTGATCGGCTGACCCTTCCCCGGCCGATCCCCGGGGTACTCGCCGTCGCGGACGACGAGGAGCGGGGCAAGGTGCAGCGCCCACAGCCCAGCCAGGACGAACGACCTTGC
>JAFAUB010000097.1 GCA_019243635.1 Pseudonocardiales bacterium | reverse complement strand
GACGCGGCTGACTCGGCATACAACTCACTTGCCCGCTCGGGCCGGTCCCGCTCGCTGCGCGCGGCCTGGCGGCCGTGCTCGCGCGGGTCGGCCCGGCGGGCGTGGTGGTCGAGGTTTGCTCGGCGCCTGCAGCTGAGCAGACCAGGGGCTGTGTAGCAGGTCCGCTTGTAGCCAGTTCCTCGCGCCTCCACGACATCGTCCACGCCCACACCGGCGTCATTGGTGCCGCTACGCGAGGCTGCGCGGTGGTCCACAGCCAGCCTCGCCACCATCACCGCGACGAGACCAGCGGCCAGGCCGAGGAGATGGCCGTGAAGTACTCTGTTGGAGCACACGCGGCGGTCGTCGCCTGTGGATGTTCCTGGATTGACGGTCGCGACCGAGCTTTGGTCTTCCCACCAGCGTGCCGCGGAGCGCAAACTCTTCCGCAAGCGTGCAACCGCTGCTGCAGGCACATGGACAAGGCTCGGAAGGGTGGGCGGTAGTGAAGGATCCGCAAGGTCCTGTGGTGGGGTTGGCCGCTGCGATCGAGGCGCTGCGAGCGGAGTTGACGGATGCGGTGTCCAAGGGCTGGGACCAGCATGTGCAGTTTCGGATGGATCCGATCGAGCTGACGGTGCGGGCGGCGGTGACGAAGGAGGCCAATGGCAAGGTCGGATGGTCTGTTCTGGGTCTTGGTGGCTCGTATGAGTCTGCGACCACGCAGACTCTCACGCTGCGACTGACACCGGTGTGGAAGACCGCCGACAACGTGTTGACCACGGATTTCACGATCGCTTCGGCGGACCCGGCTGGGGACACCTTCGGCCCGCGGTGGCCGCGGGCCGAGGGGTCTAGTTAGGCTCGGCCGTGCCGGAAACGGGGCTGGTGCTTGCGGTCGACACGGGGATCCCGCGGGCGCGGGTGGTAGCGGTGGTTGCCGACCTGCCCGGGGGCCGGGAGCAGGTCGGCTCTGGCTATCTGGTGGGGGGACGGCTGGTGCTCACCGCCGCGCACTGCGCACGGGACAAGAAGACCGGCGCGGTTCCGCTCGGGCTGCGGGTTATCCGAGCTAGTGACGGCGCGGCCGCCGAGGTGATGGATCTGGTGGCGGACGTGGTGACGACGTCGGCGCTGGACGTCGCGGTGTTGCGGCTTACCACCGTGCCGTGGGAACCAGACCTGCCCGGCCCGGTGTTTGCTCGGGTCGACCGCGGTCGCAGTGGGATGTTGATCGATTGCTGCGCGATTGGATATCCGCTGTTTCAGCGTGATCCGATCCAGCGGGCTCGGCGCACCGCGGAGCTGCACGGCACCATTTACCAAACCGACGAGGCCGAGGTAGGGCGACTGCTGTTGCGTGAGCCGCTGCTGACCTCGGTTGCCCACGGAGAGCCGCCGTCCGGGGCCGGGGACGGGGACGGCGGCTCTCCGTGGGGTGGGTTGTCTGGGGCGTTGGTCTTCCACGCTGGGCACGCGCTGGGAGTGGTTGTCGAGCATCACCCACGGCAGGGCAGCGCCGCGGTGCAGGTGGTGGCTTTCGACTTCATCCGGGAGTGGGCTGAGACTGACGAGGCAGCACGGCGGGTCGCCGACGCGCTCGGGCTGCCCCCCCTTGACCGGCTGCCGTGGGCGGCTGCGCAGCCGGTGGAGCCGTTGGCCGGACTCGTTGACGTGCTCGACCCAGGTAAGGGTGACCTGCCCCGCGTACGTGATTTGGACCCATACAGGCTCGGGACGACCTCCTCCGATTACGGCACCCGGGACAGCTACGGTGAACATGATCCTTACGTTCCGCGTACCCGGTGCGACGTCGACATCCGACTACGGGCGGCGCTGGAGCCGACCCGGATGGTGCTTCTGGTTGGTCCGTCCAAGGTCGGCAAGAGTCGCACCGCTTTCGAGGCGGTCCGTGCCCGCTGGACTCATGCTTACCTGGCCGCTCCCGCGCCGGGGTCGCTGAGGAGGCTGGCGGCGCATCCTCGGCTACAGACAAGCAGCGACCCGCTGGTGGTGTGGTTGGATGACCTCGATCGGTTCCTCACCACGGCCGAGCCGCTGACCCCCGCGGTGCTGACCAGCTTCTCCACGCGCCCCGGTCCCACGGTGGTGGTGGCGACGCTACGACGGGAGGCCCGCGACCTGCTTCGCGCAGCCACCGGCGAGCTCGTCCGCGACACCCGCGCCGTGCTAGAGGGCGCCACCACGATCGAGTTGGACAGCACGGCCGACGACCCGGAGGAGCAGGCAGCGGCTCACGCCGCCTACCCCGACCAGCCCTTCGACGGCTCCGGGCTCGCCGAGCGGCTCGGCTACGCTCCCCAGCTGCTCCAAGCCTACGACGATAGTGCGACGGCGAACCCGCTGCTGCATGCGGTGATCCGCACCGCCGTCGACTGGGCCCGCACCAGCCTTTCCCGGCCGATACCAGAGCCCGACCTGCTCGAAATCTCCAGTGAGGTGCTCTGGGAAGAGCATCCCGTACTGGATGCCACCAACGACGCTATTACTGCCGCCATCCGGCAGGCCCGAACGCCGCTACCCGGCAGCAGGGACGCCGCCACCCTCATCACTGTTCCACTGCCCGGCCGGGTGCGCGGCTATCGCGCCTATGACTACCTCATCGCGGCCGACGACGGTCAGACAGGTCGCCCCCGCCCCGTCCCTCACCGCTCCTGGGACGACGCCCTTCACCGCGCCGACCGCGACGACGCCTTCGCAATCAGCGTGGCTGCCTACGCAAGGAGCAACATTCCAGTCTCGGTCCGTGCCGCCGAGCGTGCCGCCGAGGCCGGTCACACCGGCGCGATGATCAACCTCGGGCTCCTGCTGTCGGATCAGTGGGAGCCGCCGGATCTGCCGAGCGCGCGCGCCTGGTACGAGAAGGCCGCCCAGGCCGGCGACACCGGCGCGATGACCAACCTCGGGATCCTGCTGGCCACCCAGTGGGAGCCGCCGGATCTGCCGAGCGCGCGCGCCTGGTGGGAGAAGGCCGCCGAGGCCGGCGACACCGGCGCGATGTCCAACCTCGGGCTCCTGCTGGCCACCCGATGGGAGCCGCCGGATCTGCCGAGCGCGCGCGCCTGGTACGAGAAGGCCGCCGAGGCCGGGGGCCATCGATCTGACGGAGAGGCTGGCTAAGTGTGACGGAACAAGGGACGCTGTTACGACCGGTCGGTAGCGGACACTACGAGACCTTCATAGCTGGCTTTTGAGGCAGGTGGGGGCGGCCAGACACTGGCACGGTAGCGAGATTCCCAAGCTCTGGACCAAACATGGTGCCTCCGCCGGGCCTCGCTCCGGGATTACTCCACAACCGGCCCCGGATGGTGGGGCACCAGGGGTGCGGGTATCCCGTCACGTCGGCCCGCCAGAGGCTCCGAGGCAAGCTCGCCGACGCGACGGGATACCCGCACCCCGCACCCCACGGGCGTTCCAAGATCACTTGGGGTGATGAGGCGGTCTGGTGACAGAGATGACGATCTTCGGCGTGTCGCGCCGGTAGGCGAACGAAGCTCCGGTAGGACGAGCGGTCCCTTCACAGACTTCTCGTTGCCACCGGAGCTTCGTTGCTGGTTCATCCTGTCATCGGTGACGCCTACGCGACAGCACTCGACGGCGCGGTGGCGGGCGAGTCGCTCGACGCCGATCTGCCCTCGGTCGCGCTGTATGACCCTGACCTGCTAGGACGCTTCTCCGCGGTGTCCGATGGGCGCGGTGCTCAAGGCCGAGATCACCCGGTCGCGGTCGTGTTGACGTTGTGCGCGGCGGCGGTCCTGGCCGGGATGAGATCGTTCACCGCGATCGCCGGATGGGTCGCTGAGGTGCCCGCCGAGTTGCTGGTCGCGCTCCACGGCCGACCCGCCGAACGGGGCTCGCGGAGCTTGTTCCCGTCGAAGTCCACCCTGTGGCGGGTCCTCACCGGGGCTGATGCGGCTGCGGTAGACGCCGCGATCGGCGCCTGGCTGCACGCGCAAGCGGTCGCCCGGGATCGTGCAGATCCCGGTAACGTCACCGGTCAGGGAGCCGACGAGACGACGCTGGTGGCGATCGCGGTGGATGGCAAGACCGTGCGCGGCGCGATCAACACCGACGGTGCCCAGGTGCACCTGCTGGCCGCGGCCACCCACGGTGAACAGCTGGTGCTGGGCCAGGTCGAGGTCGGTGTGAAGAGCAACGAGATCCCTCAGTTCGCCCCGCTGCTGAGCGGGCTCGCCGCCGCCGGGGTCGACCTGTCCCAGGCCGTGTTCACCGCTGATGCACTCCACACACAACGCGGACACGCCGAGTACCTGCACTCGATCGGCGCGCGGTTCGTGCTCACCGCCAAGCAGAACCAGCCCCGGCTGTTCGCCGCCCTCGACGCGCTGGCCTGGGCCGACACCCCGATCGCGCATCGCGAGGTCCAGCACGGCCACGGCCGGGTCACCACCCGCACCATCCAGGTCCTGCCCGCGCCAGCCGATCTGCCGTTCCCGCACGTCAACCAGGTCTGGCTGATCGAGCGCTACGTCCACGACCACACCGGCACGCTCGTGTCCTGCGTCGCCGCGCTCGGCGTGACCAGCCTGACCGCGCAACGCGCCGACCCGCCCCGCATAGCCGCTCTCGTCCGCGAGCACTGGGGCATCGAGTCGCTGCACTGGCTACGCGACACCGTCTACCGCGAGGACAACTCCACCGCCCGCACCGGCTCCGGCCCTCGAGTCATGGCCGCACTGAGAAATCTTGCGATCGGCGCGATTCACCTGCTCGGACGACGCGACATCACCGAAACGACCCGCTGGGCAACCCGCGTCATGGACCGACCCTTCAAGATACTGCAGCTCACATCATGATCAACGATCTTGGAACGGCCGTGCCCCGCACCCGTCCCGCGAAAAGCCAACACCCCGCGTGTGCCATTGACGTGCCATTAACATCGGTCAACCACGGTCAATAGCGGGGCAACCTGACCTGGCCTGACCACCGATCGAGGCCTCTGACGGCGCAATGGGCACAGCCTTCCAAGCTGGGCTCACAGATGATCACGTTGCGGAAATCCAGCAGTCCGGCCATGGCAGCCGCGACGCCCGCAGCTGCTTCCAACGCCGCATCGTTGTTGGACGCAGGGGAGCTGAGGACCAGCTGGACTGGGCCGCCAATGATGTTGGTTTCTGCACCCTATCCACCTCAGCCCGAGGTAGCGACTGATCCCGAGTGCGACTGGTGTTGCTCCGGTATCGCACCAGTTCATGGAGGCTTATGCAGAACCCCTTGAGAACGTGATCGACAACTGGCGTCCCCGCAGGTCAGTGAGGTGATCGTGGGGTCCGTCCCCGAGTTCTGCATAAGCCGTGTGTCCAGCAGCTCGGACGCTGCGAAGGATTGGAGGTCGTGGGG
>JAFAUB010000052.1 GCA_019243635.1 Pseudonocardiales bacterium | reverse complement strand
CGGCCCGGCACGGGCACCCTCGCCGCGGGATGGCCTGCCGGTGTAGCCCGCCCGGGTGGTGTCCACGCTGGCGGACACCCTCGGCTTGATCGCATCCACCAGGGAATACAGGCGTACCAAGGAACAAGTCGTGACCGTCAGATCCGGCGCCCAGGGGTGCGCGGGGTAGCCTTTTGTCACCTCTTCGCCGAGGTCTCCGCCCCGGGGTAGCTCCCCGGGGCATCGGCGAGGGGACCCGGCGAGGGGGGAGCGATGCACGCTCAGGAAGCGAAAACGATCGGCCAGCGGCTGCGCGAGACTCGGATCTGGCGTGACAAGACGCTGCGGGTGGTCGCCGAGCGAGCCGGGATCACCGAGTCCTACCTGTGTCGTTTGGAGTTGGGTAGGTGCCAGGTCACTCGCCGTTCACTGCTGGAGGCGCTCGCTGCGGCGTTGGAGGTCGCGCCCGGGGAGCTGACCGGGGCCCATGAGCTGACGTCCGCCGAGGGCATGGGCGAGGTACACGCCGCGGTGGTGGCACTGCGGGTGGCGCTGGCCGATAACGCTCTGGACGATCCAGCCGATGACGCGGCTCGGTCGTGGCCGGAGCTGGCCACGACACTGCACCGGGTGAACTCGGCGCTCCGTCCGGCTGCGGACTATGCGGCGATGGGCCTGGTGCTGCCGGAGCTGATCACCGACCTGCACGCGGTCGCGACTACCGTGCCCGCCCATCGCCGGGACGCACTGGCCGGGCTGCTGGACGTGTATACCGCCGCCACCTTCACCGCTAAGCACCTCGGCGAGCCAGACCTCGCGACCGTCGCGGCGATGCATGCCCGAGCGGTGGCCGCCGCGCTGGACTCACCAGCGCACACCGCGTTGGCCGAGCTGCTGCGTGCGCATGCTGTGTCCAGCCCGGCTCGGGCGCGCAGTCTGGTCCTGGCGGCGCACGCGGCTGATCGGGTGGCGCCCTGGGTGGGCACCGACCTGGACGCTGCGGAGATGTACGGGATGCTGCACTTGACGTGCGCGTTGAACGCCGCCGCGCTGCGTCGACCAGCCGAGTCGGCTGACCATCAGGCCGAGGCTGCCGAGGTGGCCGCTCGGGTCGGCGCTGGTACCAACTTCGGCCACCAGGCCTTCGGGGTGGCCAACCTCGGGTTCTGGCGAGTCCACCTCGCCGTCGAGCGCGGCGAGGGTGGAAAGGTCCGGGAACTGGCCCGCAACGTCGACCCGTCCGCGGTGACACTAGGGGCATCGCGACGCGCGGCCTACTACACCGACCTCGGCCGGGGCCTGGCGACCGAGCGAGCACACCGGCAAGACGCCGTCGCCGCTCTGCGCACCGCTGAGCGGCTCGCCCCGCAACGAGTCCGGGCCAACCCCTTCGCCCGCGAGACCGTGATGGGTCTGTTACGCCACGTCCACAAGGATGCCATCGGCCGGGAACTGCGCGGGATGGCTTACCGGATGGGTATCGGCGTCGGCTGACCGGGTGATCTTTCCTACGCGGAAAGATCGCGGGCTTGACTGCGGTCACTCTCCTCAACCATGACCGACAACACCAACGACCTACCCACGACGCGCTGGCCTGGCAAGTACCGCAGAGTGATCCCCGCGACCTGTGCACCGCACCGGGGCCCGGTGGCCTTCACCATCCTGGTGCTGAGCATTCACGGCGGCGTGATCGCGCTAAACCCGCACGCCGCCGGTGCCCGCAAGGTCACCCTTGACGAGGACGGGGCCCGGGTGCTCCGCAGCGCGCTGACTGAGTGGCTCGGATGAGCGGCGACCCCGTTCCGGTGGGCACCGCCCCACGCTGGGGTGTGTCGTCGCTGGACTGGTGTTCCCACGCCGTCGATGAGGACGCTGATCATCCTTACGGGGTGTATGTCGCCCGGTGCGGGCAGCGGCTGTTCATGGGCACCAGCTTGTATGACGAGGCGCCCGGCTGGATGTGCCTGTTGTGCCTGCGCTGGGCCGGGCAGCCGCGCCCGGAACGCGAGGGAGGCGGGGCCGAGTGAGCCGCCCGGGGCGCTGGGCGCGGTCCCCGCTGGACTACCACGCGCACCTGCTGCTGCCCGAGGGCGAGCATCCCAGCGGTGTGCTCAAGGCCCGGTGCGGCGACCTGATGATCACGGGCCTCACCCAGCACGACCAGCCGCCGCCCGGCTTGAGGTGCGCGCGTTGCCACCTGATCTTCCTCGCGGACGCCTCCGTGAGATGAGTAAATCCCGGCCGGCCGTTGGTTGAGCCTTGCCCCCCGTGCTCCGGGCTCCCGGCGGCCGGCCGGTTCCACACCCCCGAAGGAGAAAGGACTCCCCCGCGTGACCGATCTACCCCGAACCCGGGCGTACCCCGTGCAGGTGTCGGTCCCCGGCATCCGCACCGAGGACGGCACCGCCTGCACGCTGCTGGCGATCCGCGAGGCCGGTGGCACGTGGATGATCCACAGCCTGGATCGGGGCGCCGTGCGGCTCACCGAGGAGCAGGCCGCTCGGATGGCGACGGCGATCCTGCACCTGGTGGGCACCCGCGCTGGCGCGGCGCGCTCAGTCAGCGAGTAGATCCCCGGCTCGGCCGCCGGTTGAGCGCTGTCCCCCCGGCTCCCGGCGGCCAGCCGGCCCACCCACACCACCCCGAGGTGACCCACAACGATGCCCGCCCAGGAGACCTGTCGCGACGATCCCGGCACGGCTGAGTCGTGCCCGGGATGCGGGGCCATTACCGGTGTGCTGCGGGCCACCGGCACCGCACCGACGATCCACACCTGGTCGTGCGGCCTGAACTGGGTGATCAGCGTGGTCAACCCCCACCTGCGTCCCGCTCACCTCGCCGACCTGGCGGCGGCGGCCGGGGAGATCGGGCGGCTGCGCCGGATGCTGCGGCAGGTGATCACGCTGGCCGACGACGCGCCCACCATCACCGACGAGCAACTGCGAGACCGACTGCTCACACTGGCCTCGGATGCCCGGTGACCAGGCCTGCGTGACGCCGAGGTGAGCCCATGATGGCGACGACCCGCCCACCACGACCCGACGCCGACCTGCCCGCCCGGACCGTGGAATGGCTGGCCGAGCACCCCCACCAACGTCGGTTCGTCCACTCGGTGTGGGATGAGCTGGCTGAGCTGGAGCGGGTGGGCTACCACACGGGGGCGATCGACGCGCTGCGCTCGGTCCTGCTTGATCACCAGCCCGCGACCCGCGCGGGCCGCTGCCGCGCCTGCCGCCGCTTCACCTGGCGCCACCGCCCCATCCTCTGGCGCTACCACCACTTGCCCCTTCCCTGGTGCCGTCGCCGCTTCCCCTGCATCGTGTGGTTCCAGATCGGCGGCGCGCTGCTGGAGCAGGTCGCCGAGCGCGGCCGCCACCGTGCCCCCGGGCGGCGATCCACCGGTGCCCGCTCACCCCCGGCCCAGTCGGGCGGGCGACCACCAGCCCCCGCCCGACTGAGTCGGGCGGCGCCACAGGCGAACGGAGGCAGACCCATGGCGGGCAGGCACAGCAGGCGCGGGCGCCTCACCGGGTGGCGCCGCAGCCAAGGCGACGCGGCGCGCGACCGGTCGAGATCACGCCTGGCCAGGGTCACCGACGCGGGGACGCTGATCGAGCACCTGATGACCGGCCAGGCCGCAACCGACGGGCACGGGCGTTACGTCGCGCTCTGCGGCGCCCGGGTCCTCCCGGCGAGCCTGACCCCGCCCGGCGGATTCTGCCCACTGTGCGCGGGGGCCCCGTGATGGGGTGGCCGTGGCGGGGCTGGTCCTGGCCGGCGCATGTTTCGCCGGTGTCGTGTGGATCACCAACCGATGAACAGCGGCGGGACACAACCCCGCACCATCTAAGAAAGGTCAACCATGGCTGATCCCGTCGGTTGGGGAGGCGAGGGCAGGCCGCCAGCCGTTCCAAGATCGGGCGGCCTTCCCAGCAACCGGCCCACGGATCGTGTGATGGTTTGCGAGCGGTCCGGTACTGCGTTGACACCCAGGGACCGCTCGCATGCAGGTCAGTGCCCATATCGCTGTCTGTTCGCAACCACGCTCGTGCCGGAGCACGCCGACCTGTTGGCGGCTCTCGCACGAACTGGTATCCTGCCTGCTCAGAGACCTAGTTTTTCTCGAACCCTGTTTCCGGCCACCACGGCCGGACCCCATTGAGGCACGCCACGCGCCGTCGAGCATGTGGGGTAGTCGTTGGCCTGTTTCCGGCCACCACGGCCGGACCCCATTGAGGCGTGCCAAACGCGAGGGCCGACACGAGCAGGCCTGATCCGCCTGTTTCCGGCCACCACGGCCGGACCCCATTGAGGCAACTACGACCCGTACAAGGACAACTTCAAGACCTTCGCTGTTTCCGGCCACCACGGCCGGACCCCATTGAGGCATGTATGGGCGCCGCAGCCAGATCGCGAACACGATCCTGTTTCCGGCCACCACGGCCGGACCCCATTGAGGCCAGTACAGGGCACCCGGTGAGCACCGCTGCGCGCGGGGGCGTGTCCTTTCTGAACTGGCGTTCCCACGCCATCGACGAGGACACCGATCACCTCGACGGGGGTGTACGTCGCCCGCTGCGTCTGATCTTGGGTGCGCTGGATAACGTGATCGTCGTGACCTGCCGCACGGTGCGGCCAGTGGACGGACGTGGCGGAGGCGTGCTCGGCCCAGTGATCCACGAACTGAACGGCTCCTGGACGATTCCGGTCTGGGGGCCTCCGGTGTTCGGCTGTCCGAGGCCGACACCGGTCACCTTTGGCCGTAGTCGATCCTGGCGAGTGTCGGTGACCCGGATGGCCATGACAGCGCTGGTGCTAGAACTCTCCTTGGTTTGTCATGGCATGGTGGGTTTCGGCGGGGCTTGTCGTGGCGGGTTCTGGCGTGTCCTGTCCAGACATGCGCAGCAGTACTAGCCCGACGAACCCAAAGATCGCGCGGAACGAACGGCCAGGCCCGAGCATAAGAGGGCCTGGCCGTTCGGCGTTGTAGCGCTGGATGGGTCAACGCACGGCCACACATAAGGCAAAGACCGGCTTCCGCGGGCGTACCGCCCTGCTGTTGTGGCTTGGGCGAGCGGGAGCGTCCGGCTATCGTCATCATCACGGCGACGGATGGTGACGGGCTCCGTTCGCGCCTGACGAGGGGCCTGGCGGATACGGCGACACCGAAGCGGTGAAGTCGCAACGCGGAGGCCGCCGCCGGATACCGGGCCCGCCAGCGCGGGGAGAGCACACCGAAGCGCAAACCCGGGCCGAAACGTGCGGGCACCACAGAACTACGCCACGAGATCGGAGAGCTGCAAGCGCGGATCGCGGGGCTGGAGCTGCACCGGCGTCTCGCGACGGAGCGGCCGGCGCGGCGTGCGTCGACGCTGACCGTTGAGCAGGTGGCGCAAGAACTCCTCGATGCGCTCCGCCGCGACGACCCCAGCCGCGACTCCCGCGAGCGGCAGGTACTGCTTCGTGATCTAGTGGTCGAGATCGAGGACCGTCACGAACACTGGCCGGCATGATGACGCGCGACCCAGGGTGAAGGTGCGGGTCTAGCGGTGACCGTGGGGTGCCTCGCGGCGGCAGCAGGCCAGCCAGTCCGGGCAGTCGGCGTCGGGGTTGAGCAGCGGGGAGCGGCACCGGCCGGGGCGTCCCCATCGCGCGTACCGGTCGGCGGTCAAGATCTGCTCCTCGGCCGCGGTGAGGTGGCCGTGGGCGTACAGCCACTGCGGTTTGACGCATTTGGGGGTCCAGCTCATGGCGACGAAGTAGCGGCGGGTCAGCTCGTTGGGGGCCGCGCCACCGCCGTAGCTGGGCGGGGCCCAGGTGACGTAACGTTCTGCCGCAGCATCGAGATCGTACACCCAGAGGGGCGCGCCGAGCCGGCGCCACTGCTCGGTGGACCGCTCGAACAGCTCGACACCGGGGGCCAGGTCGTCGAGGGCGCTGCGTCTACGCGCCACCCAGCACCTGCTTGATCTGGTATGCCTTGCGGAACCCGCCGCGGCGTTGCGGGCGGTGATCTTCGCGGTCGGGTAGTCGCAGCACGGCCAGCAGCCTGCCCAGGGTGACCCGCTGGAGCCGCGACTCGATCAACGCGGGATGCGCTCGGCCATCCACCAGCACCCCATCTCGGGTGACCGCCTTGTCCAAGGCGTCGATCCGGTCAGCCACCATCGCAACCTGCGCCAACACCTCCAACTCGTGGCTTTCGAGCACGAAATTGGTCGCAACCGCCGCCCACAGCGCCTTACCAGCGGCCCCAGTGCCTCGCGGCGGCTTCTCACCAGCAGCCATGCCACCACCCTCCCCTACCCACTCACGTGCAACGATTACAGGCCATCTAACAGGCAAAACACCGACCAGTACGCTGCGCTCGGGTGCCCATGCAGGCCACCGATGCCGCGTAGCGCCGCCCTGCTCTGGGCAGAACGTCGAGCTTTTTGGGTTTCAGCCGGGGTCACCCAGAGCACCTCCCGATGTTGATCATTGTGCCGAGAGGGTCTACTCCAGGGGGTATGCAGTCGCCGGCTGGCTACCGTGGCTGGTGGTTGCGGGATGGTCAGGACGACACTCGGCGGCGGTGGGTGAAGCCGGCGATGCGCCGGCACCTTCCATCCTCCTCAGCATCGGGAGCCTGGCACTGCCAGCCGGCGGCGTCGATGACCCGATTATCCCCTCGGGTGATGAGCCCGCCCGGTGGAACTACCCGCCCCATACGCTCACGCTCCCGGTGGTCGGGCTCACCGCATGTCCGCTCTGACGAACGCGGAAAGGTGGTCCCCGGTTTTCTGGGCGCTCGTGGGTGGCAGGACCCCGCTCGTATCGTCGGCTTCGGCCGCTAACGCCCGCAAATCGCTGATTCCGCGTAGATGCCCCGGTAGTGGTCCCACACTGAATACGCTTTCGCGCACCAGCCGGGCGCCGGGGTCGCTGAACTCGTGG
>JAFAUB010000085.1 GCA_019243635.1 Pseudonocardiales bacterium | reverse complement strand
CTCCACCGAGGTGGGAAGGCTCGCAGCCGGACCGCCAGACACGCCACTACATGATCCGCATCATCCACTCACGATCAAGTCGACACTCCGCAGCCATCCCAGACAGCTCAGCGATCACTTCCGCCCCGAGCCTGCTGAATAGCTACGACCTCACCACTTCCCACAATTGCCGCACTCGCGATGGTGGTGTTGGGTGTTCCGTGGTGGGTGCATCGGCGGCGCCGGGCGAGGGTGCGGGTGGAACGTACCCTCGAAGCCTGGCCGGATATCGCCGAGTCGATTGGGTTGACCGGGGCGCAGATCGCATCCGTGGTCGTGGACGCGTGGGGCTGGACCGCACGGGTCATCCTGCGCAATGGAAAAACCACCACACAAACCATCGACAAGATACCCGCGATCGAATCCTCATTCGGACTGCGACCAGGAAGCGTGCGGGTGTTCCCGGACAACCACCGCGCGGACCGGTGCGTGGTCCGGGTGATCGAGACCGACCCCCACGCCGAGCCGATTGCCTGGCCCGGGTCTCCGGTCATCTCGATTTCCCAGCTCCTGCCGTTGGGATTGTTCGAGGACGGGCGCCCGGTCGGGGTGTTGCTGCTGCGGCGTAATGTGTTGATTGGGGGCATGGTGGGTTCCGGGAAATCCGGGATTCTGAACGTGATCCTGGCCTACCTGATCACCTGCGTGGATGTGCGGGTCTGGGGGATCGATTTGAAAGGAGGCATGGAACTCCAACCCTGGCAAGCGTGTCTGGACCGTTTGGCCACGACCCCCGATCAAGCTAGGGCCTTGTTGGTTGATGCGGTCGGTGAATTGGACCGCCGTGCGGCGTCATTGGCCAAGATCGGGGTTCGGGTCTGGGAACCGGCTCCCGCGTCACCGGCGTTGATTATCATCATTGATGAATACGCGGAACTACCTCCCGAGGCGCACGAGTACGCTGATTCGATCGCGCGGCGTGGCCGTGCTGTGGCGGTGAATTTGCTCGTCGCTACCCAGCGCCCCACCCAGGACGCGATGGGTCACGGGGCGGTCCGCTCCCAAATGGATGTCCGGATCTGTTTACGGGTCCGGGAGCGCCGGGACGTGGATCTCATCCTCGGTCAAGGAGCGTTCACCTCCGGCTGGCAGGCGCACACCCTGACCCTGCCCGGCACGTTCCTGATTTCCACGCCGGAGCACACCACTGCGCAGCGGGCACGGGGTTATCTGATCACCGATGAGCAGATCACCCGTCACGTCGGCGCCCATACCGAGCGCCGATCCCCCGAGGGGCCGCAGGGCACGCCAGAACGCCCGGACAGGCCCGATCCCACCCCAAGAGGTAGCTCTGACCCCGCTGGCCCAGAAACGCCGGAAACCGCGTTGTGGGCGGCGTTGCGCCGCGTGGGACCCGAGGGGGCGCTCATTGCGGATCTGATGAGCGCCTGCGGGAGGGGGCGCAGTTGGGTGTACTACCGGCTGCGGGAGCATGTCCGGGCCGGACGGGTGGTGCGGACCACCTGCGGGGCTTGGCGGGCGATCCCGCCCAGCGGACCCACAGATGGCCGACCGCCGCCCCGGCCTAGTGCTCCACGCCGTCGTCATCGGCGGGGCCGTCGCACCCCGCGTGGTGACCGACAGTGACCGTTCGTGTGTCCACGGCCTCGCGCGCGCCTGCGCGCGTAGGGCCACACCCGCGTCGTGGACGTGGACGTGGACGAACACACACCGTCACCATCAACACCCACCCGGCAGAAGGGGAACCAACCGGCAGAGGGGAGGTGAGCCAGGCCAGCACTCATCCACGTCGCAGCGCCCGGCCACGCCGTGCACCCACAGGGGAGCGACCACCACGCCGCACACCACGCAAACCCGCGAAACGAAAGGAGAACCAGAATCCGAAGTCCGCGATGCCCACACCTGAGCAGTGGGCGCGGGAACAATTAAAAAACGCCCCGGACCGTTCCCGGGAATGGGCGCGTGAGGTAGCCGCAATTTACGGACTGGACATCGCCGAGGAGTAACCAGCACACTACGGTGAGGGGCCACCCCGCGCGCCCGGGGTGGCCCCTCACCACGCACCATCAGGTCAGGGTGTCAGGTCTCGTCGTCGTTTCTCCACACAATGGTCAGCTGATCCGGGGAAAATCTCACTCCCTGGCGGGGTGCCGGTTGAATGACGATCGCGGTGATGCTCTTCGCGATCGCCGCTTGCTTTTGTTCCAGGGTGAAATCCGAGCGGTTCCATTCCGTAGTCAAATCGGTAGCGGCTTCTACCCGGGCTTGGCGTTTCGCCTCATATTTGCGTTTCTCGGTCTTCAGCGTCCGTTCCCTGGCTTCCAGTCGCTCGATCAATGGGAAATACCGGCCTCCGGAGATCTTCTGATTCTCATACGCTTGGGTGGTTTCCTTAATCTGAGCCAGCACCCCGGCCAGCTCCTGCTCTTTCTCCCAGGGCGGTAGCTCTTCCAGCTTCCGGAGTGCGATCTTACTCTGCTCCATCAACACCAGCGTAGTCACATACTCATCAATCGGCGCGGCTGAGCGGCTCACACCTCCGCAGCCTCCGACACCTTTGCCCGGGCAGCGGTAAATCACCGTGCTTGTCTGGCTGCGCCGGTCACGCCGCGTCGTGCCGTACATGCGCGCGTTGCACTTCCCGCACCGCACAAACGGCGACAACAGGCGTTTCGTCGTCGAGCCCCGGCCCCGGCGGGGCAGCCGCAACGACACCGGCGGACTGAGCACTCTGACCAGGGCCTGATGTTCCTCCTCGGTCGCGATCGGCTCCCACAATCCCCGCACCGGGCTACCGTCTTCATTCTTGAGGACCTCCCCCAGATAGGTGCGCCAGCCACACAACCGAGGGTTCGTGAAAATCTGCATGACCGTCACCGCGCGCCACTGCACACCGTTCACCGTGGGAATCCCGCGCTCGTTCCACTCGATCGCGATTGTTCGCGGGTTCACCCCCCTCAACAACCGGGGCACCTCACGGCGAATATGCTTCGCCTCCCGCTTGTTCACCGTGACCCGATCCGAGCGCCACCCAAACGGGCGGTTCGACCCCCCATGATGACGACCCGCCAACGCCGCCCGCCGATTCCCATTCACCATCCGCCGCGAGATATTCCGGGACTCCCGATTCCGCTGATCCACCTCCCGACGCGCACTGGAAATCCCCTCATCCGTGGTCAGATCAATACTGCCGGTCATCCCGACCACATACACACCATACTGCTCCACCAGATCAATCAAATCCTCCAAGTCCCGAGGATCACGCATCCCCCGATCAATATTCGGCAAACACAACGCATTAAACTCACCCCGGCGCAACCCGGTCATCATCGCGTCCCAGTCCGGGCGCACCACCCGATACCCATACGTGCCATCCGGCAGCGCCACCTGGACCCGGCGAAATGCTGACACGTTGTTCTCCGGGTACTCCCGCCCGATCCGCCCGCCGATGCCCAGGGCGAACGGACGCATCTCCTCCAGCTGGTGAGCCACCTGCTCCGCCAACCCCGTCGGATCCAACGACTCCCGGCCGTAGAGTGCCCACACCAGCTGGTCAGGGACGATCTCCAGGTGCGTGCGCCCCCCAGCCCGGCGCGGTCTCGATGCAGTCATGCAGAGAGTATGCGGTAAGAGATTCACGGTGTACCTGACGAAAAGCGTCGGGCAGGCCGCCGGTCTCACCGACACCGCGACCGACCGGCAACATGATCACGCCCACCGGTTGCACGCCGAGCTGCGGGTCACGCCGTGCTCGCCTCGGTGTCCGGTGTGGCTGCTCTACGGAATCCAACCCCACGGCGCCCGACACTCCATGACCCCGGGGCGGTGCAAAGGCAAGGCACACAAGCCCGAACACCTCGGCATCGCCGGGCGCCGTGTCCTCGTGTCCCGGAAATGGTCGAACAAGACCCTGGAGGACCACCGAGCTGAGCGTGGCGAATTTGTTCGGCAACTTCTCCAGCGGGCCGGGATCCAGCCCGCCCATGGTCCCGAGGACGGGCCGTACCTGTGGGAACGCCCCGCTCCCACCGACCCCGACATCCCAGCACGGCCTGTGCTGCTGCTGCATGCCATCGCGGAGCGACAGCGATGGAAAGCCGAATACACCGCCGCCCAACTCGCCACCAACGACCCACCACCCGACCAAAACTGTTCGGCAACCAGTGATCAAGCCGCGTGAGACAGGGGGAGCAACCATGCAGAAGTACCTGAGCGTCTCCGAGACGGCCGCTTACCTGAACACCTCCGAGCGGTTCGTCCGCCGGCTCATCACGCAACGCCGGATCGCCTTTCACCACGTGGGCAGACACGTACGCGTCGCGCAGGCCGATCTTGACGAGTGGCTCGCTGCTGGTCGAGTCGAGCCGATTACCGGCGCCGGCGTGTCGCGTGACCTGCGGGGGGTGGCGTGATGGCGAACAAACGTCGTCGGTTCGGCAACGTCCGCCAGCTCCCCTCGGGTCGCTGGCAGGTTCGCTACCGGGGGCCTGATGGCCAGCTGCGATCCTTGCCCCGGACCTTCGAGGCCAAGCGTGACGCCGAGCGAACGCTGAGCGTGGTCGAGACCCAGCTCATACAAGACGACTGGACCGACCCGAAGCGGGGCACGGTCACGTTCGGCGACTACGCGCAGCGGTGGATCACGCAACGGCCCGGCCTGCGGCCGAGCACGGTGCAGCTCTACCACCGGCTGCTGAGAAAGTACGTCCTCGCGCAGCTCGGCGACGTGGCGCTGAACAAGATCACTACGGTGCTGGTGCGGGAGTGGCGGGCCGCGCTCATCGCGGAGGGTGTGTCGCAGACGATGGCGGCGAAGGCGTACCGGCTCTTGCGGGCCATCCTGATGACGGCCGCGCTGGAAGATCGGTTGATTCCGCGTAACCCGTGCCAGATCAGGGGCGCCGATAAGGAGTATTCCGAGGAGCGCCCGGTTCTCACCGTCGCCCAAGTGCTCACACTCGCCGAGGTGATGCCCTACCGCAAGTACCGCGCGCTGATCCTCATCACCGCGTTCTGCTCGCTGCGATGGGGTGAGGTCACCGCACTGCGCCGGTGCGATGTGGCGCCTGATGGGAGCTGGGTGCGTGTCAGTTCCCAATTCATTGATCTCGTCGGGCGCGGCCTGGTCCGTACGCCGCCGAAGTCACGAGCGGGCGTGCGGACGATCACGGTACCGGCGGCGATCCGGCCTGAGCTGGTGGCGCACCTGCGGGACTTCGTCGCGCCGCGAGCTGACGCGTTGGTGTTCACCATGCTTCGCGGTGGCCCGATGCGACGGGGGAACTTCAACCCGCTGGTGAAGTGGGGGAAGGCCGTAGCGGGCATCGGTGCACCCAGTCTGCGGTTCCACGATCTGCGTCACACTGGGAACACCTTGGCCGCCCCGGGTGCGAGCCTGCGGGACCTGATGACACGCATGGGCCATGACAGCCCCCGAGCCGCGATGATTTACCAGCATGCCACCACGGTGGAAGATCGGGCGATCGCGGACCGGCTCAGCGGTCTGGTCGATGCGCACCACGCGGAGTCCAACGTAACAGCCACTCAACCGGGCGATGCGGACGACGACGATGACGGCTCGACCGGCATGCTGGTCACGGTCAGATAGTGGCACGGGAATGGCACGAAGGATCGATGACTGTGCTTAAGGCAAAGGCCCAGGCCAGCAGAATGTGCTCTTTGACCTGGGCCTTTGGAGTGGAGCGGGTGACGGGAATCGAACCCGCGTCTAGAGCTTGGGAAGCTCTCATTCTACCATTGAACTACACCCGCAGCACAGCTAGAGCCTAGCATGGCACGGAGTACGGTGAGGAGCCTCCGGGGTGAGCCGCGTCGCCGACTAGGGTGTCGGCGTGCTGCTGTCCGATCGGGACCTGCGGGCCGAGATCGACGTCGGGCGCCTGGGTGTCGAGCCGTTCGACGAGAAGCTGCTCCAGCCCTCCAGTATCGACGTGCGGCTGGACCGCTTCTTCCGGGTCTTCGTCAACGCCAAGTACACCCACATCGACCCCTCGCTCCAGCAGGACGAGCTGACGTCCCTGGCGGAGCCGGAGGGTGACGAGCCCTTCGTGCTCCATCCCGGCGAGTTCGTGCTCGGCTCGACGTTCGAGCAGATCACGCTGCCCGATGATCTCGCTGGGCGGCTCGAGGGGAAATCCAGCCTGGGGCGTCTCGGGCTGCTCACCCACTCCACGGCGGGCTTCATCGACCCCGGTTTCACCGGCCACATCACCCTGGAGCTATCCAATGTGGCCAACCTGCCGATCACGCTGTGGCCGGGGATGAAGATCGGGCAACTGTGCTTGTTCCGGCTCTCCAGTCCCGCCGAGCACCCCTACGGCAGCGCCGCAGCGGGCTCCCACTACCAGGGCCAGCGTGGGCCCACCCCCTCCCGGGCCTACCTCAACTTCCAGCGCATCGACACCCGCCGCTGAGTAGCGTCAAGAAACTCTTGACGGCACCCTCCTCGTCAAGTGATAGTTGACGCATGACACTCGAGGAGCTCATCACCCAGACCCAGGCCCAAGCGCACAGCCTCGAGCCGCTTGAGCTGCTGGCCAGCGCGTCGCGCCGGCAGCAGGAGCTGGCCGCCCTCGGGGAGCGCCTGCTCGACCACTTCGTCCAGGAGGCTCGGACCGCCGGGTGCTCGTGGTCCCAGGTCGGTACCGCGCTCGGCGTCAGCAAGCAGGCGGCTCAGCAGCGCCACTCCGCCTTGCGGTCGCTGATCGTCAAGGTCAAGGGCGGGGTCGAGGCCCTCTCGAAGGGCCTGCTCACCCGTTTCACCTCTCGGGCCCGGCGGGCGGTCGTGCTGGCCCAGGAGGAGTCCCGGCGGCTGCATCACCATTACCTCGGCACCGAGCACCTCCTGCTGGGCCTGCTGGCCGAGGGCGAGGGCATCGGTGCGCAGGCGCTCCAGCGTGTCGGCGTCACGCTGGAGGTGGCCCGGTCCGGGGTCGAGGAGGTCGTCGGCTTCGGTCGGGAAACGCCGAGCGGGCACATACCGTTCAGCCCCCGGGCCAAGAAGGTGCTGGAGCTGGCCCTGCGGGAGGCACTGCACCTCAGCCACAACCACATCGGCACCGAGCATCTCCTGCTCGCCCTGCTCCGCGAGGACGACGGCGTCGCGGTACAGGTTCTCCTCGCCGCCAACGCCCAGCCCGACCAGCTCCGCGCCACCGTCCTCGCTCTGCTCGAACGATCCGAGGCGCCATCCGGGGCCGAATAGCGGTGCCGGACCCCGGGCGGGGCGCTAGTCGGAGCCGATCGGCGGTGTGGACCCCCGCTTGACGCCGGTGAGGAGGAGCTGGGCGACGTCCAGGACCTCGGTGGTGTTGCGGGCGGTTCCTTCGGCTTCACGGGTGGTGAGGCCGTCGGTCAGCATCACGCGGCAGAACGGGCACCCGGTGGCGATCGTGGAGGTCCCGGTGGCGATCGCCTCGTCGACCCGGTCCAGGTTGACCCGCTTGCCGATGCGCTCCTCCATCCACATCCTGGCTCCCCCGGCGCCGCAGCACATCGAACGCTCGGCGTGCCGGGGCATCTCGGTCAGCTGGGTACCGGACGCGGCGACCAGTTCGCGTGGCGGCGAGTACACCTCGTTGTGCCTGCCCAGGTAGCACGGGTCGTGGTAGGTGACCGCGGGCCCATCGGCTGCCGGTACCGGCACCAGCTTGCCCTCCCGGACCAGCTGGTTGAGCAGCTGGGTGTGGTGCACCACCTCGTAGTGCCCATCCAGCTGCGGGTACTCCCGGCCCAGGGTGTTGAAGCAGTGCGGGCAGGTCGTCACGATCTTGCGGCGGCCCGGCTCGCGGCCTTCGAAGACGGTGTTGAGCACCTCGACGTTCTGCCGCGCGAGTACCTGGAAGACGAACTCGTTGCCCGATCGGCGGGCCGGGTCACCCGTGCAGGTCTCGCCGTCCCCGAGGACCACGTAGTTGACGCCGGCGTGGTGCAGCAGCTCGGCGGTGGCCCGTACCGTCCGCTTCGCGTTGTCGTCAAAGGCGCCGGCGCAGCCGATCCAGAACAGGTACTCCACGTCATCGGGCAGCGTCTGGCCGCTCAGCCGCGGCACCTCGAAGTCCAGCCCCTTCGCCCAGTCCATCCGGGCGGAGGCGTTCTGCCCCCACGGGTTGCCCTTGTTCTCCAGGTTGCGGAACAGCGTGCCCAGCTCGGTGGGGAACTCCGTCTCGATCAGTACCTGGTAGCGTCGCATGTCCACGATATGGTCGACGTGCTCGATGTCCACCGGGCACTGCTCCACGCAGGCCCCGCAGGTGGTGCACGACCACAGGACGTCGGGGTCGATCACGCCGCCCACCTCGGCGCTACCCACCAGCGGCCGGGTGGCCTGATCCGGACCCGACCCGGGAACCCGGCCGAATCCGGACTCGGGCACGTGATGACCGTTACCCGCGGCCAGCGCCAGCACGTCGACATCACTGTGGTCTGGGCCCTCTCGGTTCGGCAGGGCTTGGTCGCCGATGAGGTAGGGCGCCTTGGCGAACAGGTGGTCGCGCAAATCCATGATCACTAGCTTGGGGGACAGCGGCTTGCCGGTGTTCCACGCCGGGCACTGGCTCTGGCAGCGACCGCACTCGGTGCAGGTCGCGAAGTCCAGCATGCCTTTCCAGGTGAAGTCCTCGATCTTGCCTCGGCCGAAGACGTCGTCCTCGCACGGGTCCTCGAAGTCGATCTCCTTGCCACCGGACTCCATCGGCGGCAGCGGGCCGAGCGCCTTGGGCATCCGCTTGGCCGCGACGTTGATCGGCGCGATGAAGATGTGCAGGTGCTTGGAGTACAGCACGATGATCAAAAAGGCTAGCATGACACTGATGTGCAGCAGCAGCCCGACCGTCTCCAGCACCTGGTTGGTCCCCGCGCCCGAGGGTGCGAGCAGCGCGCCGGCCGCCTGGGAGGCGAACGCCCCCTGCGGGTAGGGGAAGGTGCCGGTGTTCACCTCGGTTCCCCGGAACAGGAACAACGTCCAGATCACGTTGAAGATCATGAACAGGATCAGCCAGGCGCCGCCGGTGTGCGAGCCGTAGAAGCGCGACGCCCGCTGCCTGCGCCGCGGTGCCTGCGCAACCCGCATGACCGCGAATGTGATGATCGACACGAGCACCGCGAGCGCGATGACGTCCTGGCCGAAGCCCAGCACCGGCCAGTGCCCGACCAGCGGGATGGCGAAGTTCGCGTCGAACAGCGCCCCGTAGGCCTCGATGTAGACGGTGAGCAGGATGACGAAGCCCCAGAAGGTGAAGAAGTGGGCGAGGCCGGGGATCGTCCACCGCAACAACCGTCGCTGCCCGAACACCTCGGTCACCTGAGTCCACAGCCGGGCGCCGAGGTCTGCGGTGCGGCCGTGGGCCGGCTGCCCGGAACGGATCAGCGCGTACAGCCACCACACCCGTCGGCCGGCGAGAACGAGCGTCAGGGCGGTCAGCCCCAGGCCGACCGCCAGTCGCACTGCCGTCACGGTGCCCACCTCCGCGGAACCCAAGGTTAACGGCGACGTAGCCGGGGACTCCCGCGAGTTCCTCGTCGCAGACTACGACTAGTTACTCAGTAGTAGCCAGGCGGTGTGCCGGCACCCTGGCTGTGAGCGCCACCACCTGGCCAGCCGGGTCACGCGTGCCCCCAGCCCGGTTCGTCGGGGGAAGCTCATGGTCTGCCGCCCCATGAGGCTGTCGCCGAGGTCGAGCACGCCATCGAAGCCGCAACGCCGGTGTGCGCCGAGCTCGACATCAGGGTCGCCGGCTGACGGCGGACAGCCCCGGGGTCGAGCTCGGCGACAGCGAGGCGGTCGCGCTCAGGCCGGGAACACGGCCGCCGCACTGGACGTTAGGTCCGTCAGATAGGTTGAGCGGGATGCACTCAAGGAAGCTTGAGTCAGTTCCAGTCACGTTCGAAAGGGTTGCTCACATGGCTCGTGCGGTCGGTATCGACCTAGGGACCACCAACTCCGTCGTGGCCGTCCTGGAAGGCGGCGAGCCCACGGTGGTGGCGAACTCGGAGGGCTCGCGGACGACGCCGTCGGTGGTGGCCTTCGCCAAGAACGGCGAGGTACTCGTCGGCCAGTCCGCCAAGAACCAGGCGGTCACGAACGTGGACCGCACCATCCGGTCGGTCAAGCGGCACATGGGGACCGACTGGTCGACCACGGTCGACGGCAAGAAGTACACCGCGCAGGAGATCAGCGCGCGGGTGCTGATGAAGCTCAAGCGCGATGCCGAGTCCTACCTCGGTGAGAACATCACCGACGCGGTGATCACCGTGCCGGCCTACTTCGAGGACGCCCAGCGCCAGGCCACCAAGGAGGCCGGTCAGATCGCCGGGCTCAACGTGCTGCGGATCGTCAACGAGCCCACCGCGGCCGCGCTGGCCTACGGTCTGGACAAGGGCGAGAAGGAGCAGACCATCCTGGTGTTCGACCTCGGGGGTGGCACCTTCGACGTGTCGCTGCTGGAGATCGCCGAAGGGGTGGTCGAGGTCAAGGCCACCTCCGGGGACAACCACCTCGGCGGGGACGACTGGGACCAGCGGATCATCGACTGGCTGGTGGACAAGTTCCGCGCATCCCATGGCATCGACCTGAAGAGGGACCGGATGGCCCTGCAGCGGCTGCGCGAGGCCGCCGAGAAAGCCAAGATCGAGCTGTCCAGCTCGTCCAGCGCGGCGATCAACCTGCCCTACATCACCGTCGACGCTGACAAGAACCCGCTGTTCCTGGACGAGACGCTGTCCCGCGCGGAGTTCCAGCGGATCACCGCGGACCTGCTGGACCGCTGCCGTGCCCCGTTCCGCAATGTGATCAAGGATGCCGGTATCTCGGTCGGGCAGATGGACCATGTGGTGCTGGTCGGTGGCGCCACCCGGATGCCGGCGGTGAACGAGCTGGTCAAGGAGCTCACCGGGGGTAAGGAGCCGAACAAGGGCGTCAACCCTGACGAGGTGGTCGCGGTCGGAGCGGCCCTGCAGGCCGGTGTGCTCAAGGGCGAGGTCAAGGACGTCCTGCTGCTCGATGTCACCCCGCTGTCGCTGGGCATCGAGACCAAGGGTGGCGTGATGACCAAGCTCATCGAGCGCAACACGACCATCCCCACCAAGCGCTCGGAGATCTTCACCACCGCTGACGACAACCAGCCCTCAGTGCAGATCCAGGTGTTCCAGGGCGAGCGGGAGATCGCGACGTACAACAAGAAGCTCGGCATGTTCGAGCTGACCGGCCTGCCGCCGGCGCCGCGCGGCGTGCCGCAGATCGAGGTCACCTTCGACATCGACGCCAACGGCATCGTCAACGTCTCGGCCAAGGACATGGGCACCGGTAAGTCCCAGGCCATGACCATCACCGGTGGGTCGGCGCTGCCCAAGGAAGACATCGACCGGATGATGCGCGACGCCGAGGAGCACGCCGAGGAGGACCGCAAGCGCCGCGAGGAGGCCGAGACCCGCAACCAGGCCGAGTCACTGGTCTACCAGACCGAGAAGTTCATCAAGGACAACGATGAGAAGCTGCCCTCAGACGTCAAGGACAAGGTGAACGTCGCGCTGGGCGAGGCCCAGGAGGCGCTCAAGGGCACTGACACCGCGACCATCCGGGCCGCGATGGAGAAGCTCGCCACCGAGTCCCAGGCGCTGGGCCAGGCGTTGTATAAGGACACCGGTGCGGCGACCGACGCCTCGGCGGCGGCGTCCGGGTCGACAGCCTCGTCCTCGGGGACCGGAGATGACGTCGTCGACGCTGAGATCGTCGACGAGGAGCCCGGGAGTGCCAAGAAGTGAGTCCCGGAGATGGCTCCTTCGGCGGTAATGCCGCTGGTGAGGAGCAGCCCAGAGTCGTGGTGCGAGACAAGCGGAGGATCGATCCTGTGACGGGCCAGGTTCGAGTCCCACCGGCGGGTGAGCAGCCTGCCGGTGGCGATGTGCACGTCGAGGCGGGTGGCCCCGGCTCCGTTGGTGTGCAGGCGAGCCCGACGGAGCTCGATGCGCTGCAGGCCCAGCTGGATGAGCGGACAGGTGACCTGCAACGCATCTCCGCCGAGTACAGCAACTATCGCCGCCGGGTGGAGCGTGACCGCCAGCTCGTCATCGCCATCGCCAAGGCGCAGGTCGTCGGTGAGCTGCTCACCGTGCTCGACGACATCGAGCAGGCGCATGCGCACGGTGACCTGTCCGGTGTGTTCAAGGCCGTCGCAGACAAGCTGGTGACCGCGCTGCAGGCGCAGGGTCTTGAACCCTTCGGGGCGATCGGGGACGGTTTCGACCCGGACGTGCACGAGGCCGTGCACCACAGCACCTCCCCGGATGTCCACTCGCCGACCGTCACCGCCGTGCTGCGCCGCGGCTACCGCTTCGGCGAGCGGGTGCTGCGCCCAGCGATGGTGGCGGTGACCGACGCCGGCGGCGACAGCGGGCATTCCGGTGACGCTGAACCCGTTGGTAACGGTGAACCGGGTCGTGGCTCCGAACAGCTACTCCAGGACAAACTACAGGACAGTTGATGCGGGGAGGAGGTGTTCGGTGAGCGCCCGAGAGTGGATCGAAAAGGATTTCTACGCAGAGCTGGGTGTCTCCTCCACCGCGTCCGCCGAGGAGATCAAACGGGCATACCGCAAGCTGGCCCGAAAGCTGCATCCGGACGCCAACCCCGGCGACACGCGGACCGAGGAGCGTTTCAAGTCGGTGTCCGAGGCCTACGGTGTGCTGTCGGACCCGGACAAACGCAAGCAGTACGACGAGGCGCGCAGCCTGTTCAACGGCGGTTTCCGCCCCGGCGGTCGCGGCTTCGGCGGTTCGGGTGGGTTCGATCTCGGTGACCTGTTCGGGACCGCGGCGCCTCGGACCGGTGAGGCGGGTGGTCTCGGTGACCTGCTCGGCGGGTTGTTCGCCAACCGCGGCGGCGGGGCCGGTGGCGCCGGGGCGGGCCGCCCTCGGCGCGGCACCGACGTCGAGACCGAGGTCCGGATCGACTTCACCGAGGCGGTCCGCGGGGCCACCGTACCGCTGCGGTTGGCCAGTCCGACCAGCTGCGGCAGTTGCGGTGGCTCCGGGGCCCGCGCCGGCACCGTCCCTCGGGTCTGCCCGGCCTGCGGTGGCACCGGCTTCGTCACCCACAGCCAGGGCACGTTCGCCTTCTCGGAGCCGTGCCGGGACTGTCGCGGCAAGGGCCGGATCATCGACGACCCGTGCACCGAGTGCGGGGGTAGCGGGGTGTCCAGCCGAACCCGCACGCTGACCATGCGGATCCCCGCCGGAGTCGCCGATGGCCAGCGGATCCGGCTGGCCGGGCAGGGGGAGCCGGGCATGCGTGGCGCGCCGGCCGGTGACCTCTACGTGCTGGTGCACGTGACCCCGCATGCGGTGTTCGGGCGCTCCGGTGACGACCTCACGCTGACGGTGCCGGTGTCGTTCCCCGAGCTGGTCATGGGCACGACGCTGACCGTGCCCACCCTGGATGGCACCGTGAAGCTCAAGGTCCCGGCGGGCACCTCCAACGGTCGCACCATGCGGGTACGCGGAAAGGGCATCGCCGGGCGGCACGGGCGGACCGGTGATCTTCTGGTGACCCTGCGGGTCGTGGTCCCCACCAAGCTGGATCGGGGGGCGAAAGAGGCGCTGGCGGCCTACGCGCAGGCCACGGCCGGGCAGGACCTGCGGGCGGAGCTGTTCACCCGCGTGCAGGGCTCGGGGGCGGCGCGATGATCCCCCCGACCCCACCGGGCGCGGACCAGGACACCCCGGTCTTCGTGATCTCCATTGCCGCCGAGCTGGCCGGGCTGCACGCGCAGACCCTGCGCAGCTACGACCGGATGGGGCTGGTCTCGCCCGGTCGTAGCTCGGGTGGCGGGCGCCGCTACTCGGCCCGCGACATCGCACTGCTCCAAGAGGTGCAGCGGCTGTCCCAGAACCATGGCGTCAATCTCGCCGGGATCAAGCGGATCATCGAGTTGGAGAACCAGGTGCAGGCGCTTCACTCCCGGCTGACCGAGCTGGTCGGCGAGCTGCGGGAGGCCCGCGCTGAGCTGGCCCAGGCGCAGGCCCTCGCCGAGCGCACCGCCGCGGCGGTGCACGCCTCCTACCGCCGCGACCTGGTCCCGGTCCGCCCCGCCCCCGGAACCGCGCTGGTCATCTGGCGCCCCAGCAGGTAGCGAGGTCGACACCGCCATTCGGAGCCGAACAGCTCCCCGGACCGGGTCTGGAACCGTTAATCGGCTCCGAATGGCGCCTGCGCAACATCGGTGAAGGCCTGGTATGACGAGGAGGGCGACTTATCACCGGCGGTCACCCAACGGGGATATGACTACGCCGAACTGCACGCCGCTGGCCGAACCGCGCTGCGGTTGATCCGGCCAGACCCGATCGCACGTGATCTTTTCGTGACCCTGGATCGGCGCGCCTCGTGTCGGGTGTGGGAGCTGGACAGCTTACGCAACCGTTTTGGGATCGGCGGTCCACGGAGTGTGGACAACTAGCCGTCGTTCCCACGGCATCGTCTGTCAGGTGACCGACGCACTAACCGCCGAACGACCCCGGGCGCTTCTCGCGAGAACCGGAAGGTGATCGGCGTCACCTGCGTGGTGCACCGGGGCCGAGGAAGATCGTCGAACGGTTGGCGGAATGGAACCGGCCCCGCTAACGGCGTGTGCTCACCGGAATGGGTGAGGCGCGGTACTACTCTCGGTCTGGTGTCTTCCTTCAGCGCTGTGTCACCGTGGGTGTGGTTCGTGGTCGCGGGGCTGGCCGCCGCGGCGGGGAGCGTGCTGCTGGCCCTCGATCGCGGTCACCACAGCGCGCACCAGCGGGAACGGCGTCGCTGGGCGGCGCTGCGGGGGTGGCGGTTCGTGCTGTCCGATCCGGTGCTGGCCGGTCGTTGGCGCCATGGTGCGCTCGCGCAGGGCGGCCGGGGGCTGGCCAAGGACATCGTGGTCGGCAGTCTGTTCACCCCGCTGGGGCGCCGCGTGGCGCAGGTCTTCGACCACGAGCAGGGGGGCCAGATCTCCAGCGTGGTGGTCGCGGTGCAGCGGCGAGACCACGGTGCGGATCTGGTCGCCGAGCTGTGGCTGCCAGACCGGCCGTCACCGCGGGATACCGAGCTGAGCGTGCTGGGCCCCGTCGGTGACCGGGTCGCTCTGGTCAGTGATCCGGACCGGGCCGGCCCGCTGGTGTCGCCCGAGTTCGTCTTCGCTGCGGGCGCGCTGGGACCCGACATCCCGGTTGCCTGGGTGGAGCGGGACTGGGTGCTGGCCGCGGCACCGTGTACCGCTACGCCCGCCCGCCTGGAGCGCCTGCTGCGCGCTCTCGACGAGATCGCCGACCTGCTCGACGTCGCTGATTTCGACATCGCCGAGGAGCCCGTCGATTTCAGGGGTTCCGCCGACTGGGCCACCAGCTAGTTCAGCCCTGGCCGGTAACGCCGGGCACGAGGCTAGCCTGGGAGACTATGCCGACCGCGCTGATTACCGGTCCCACCGCCGGGATCGGGGGCGCCTTCGCCCGTAGGCTCGCCGCCGAGGGCTACGACCTCGTGCTCGTCGCCAGGGACCGCGAACGGCTCAGACGGTGCTCCGTCGAGCTGACGCGGCGGCACGGGGTCAGTGCCGAGGTGTTCCCCGCCGATCTGGCCAGCGCCGGTGAGCGACAGCTGGTCGAGCAGCGGCTGCGCACCGGAGATCCGGTGGATCTGCTGGTGAACAACGCGGGTTTCGGCACCGCCACCGCCTTCGTCGACGCCGACATCACGGATCTGCAGGCGCAGCTGGACGTGAACGTGACCAGCGTGCTGCGGTTGACCCACGCCGCGCTGCCGGGCATGCTGCGCGCCGGCCGGGGCGCAGTGATCAACGTGTCCAGCGTGGCGAGCTTCCTGCCCGGTCGCGACTGCACCTACGGCGCGAGCAAGGCGTACGTGACGATGTTCTCCGAGGGCCTCGCGATGGTGCTGCGGGACACCGGGGTGCGGGTGCTCGCGCTGTGTCCGGGTTATGTCCGCACCGAGTTCCATGCCCGCGCCGGGATCGACGTGTCGGCAAGCCCGTCGGCGTTCTGGCTGGAGGCCGACGCCGTCGTCCGCGAGTGCCTGGCCGACCTGCGACGCGGGCGCACCATCTCGGTGCCCGGCCGGCAGTACCGGGCGCTGGTGGGACTGGTGGACGTGCTGCCTCGCGGCCTCGTCCGGCGCCTCGCGGGGCGCAGTGGACGGGACCGAGGATGACTGGCGCCGCGAGGGTGACCAGCCCGTCCCGGGCCCGGCTCGCGGCGCTGGTACGGCAGCTGGCGGTGGTGCCCGGCCGGGTCACGCTGTCCTCCGGGGCGCAGGCCGACTACTACGTCGACCTGCGACGGGTCACGTTGCACCACGAGGCCGCGCCGCTGGTCGGGCGGTTGGTCCGCGAGCTGACCAGCGACTGGTCCTACCAGGCGGTGGGTGGCCTGACGCTGGGCGCCGACCCGGTCGCCGCCGCCGTGCTGCACGCGCCCGGCCCCCCGGTGGACGTCTTCGTGGTGCGCAAGTCGACCAAGCAGCACGGGATGCGACGGCGCATCGAGGGTCCGGATGTCGCGGGTCGTCGCGTGCTCGCCGTCGAGGACACCTCCACCACCGGCGCCTCAGTGCTCACCGCTGTGGCGGCGCTGCGGGCGTCGGGCGCGCACGTCGTCGGCGTGGCCACCGTGGTGGACCGGGACACCGGGGCCCGCGAGGCCATCGAAGCGGCCGGGCTGCCCTACCGCGCGGTGCTGGCGATGAGCGAGCTTTTGGTTGCCGACTCCAGGATAATCCAGGTGTCGCATGGTCGTCGACCGACAGCCGGCGTTCGGGAGGAGTGATGCCTTGTGCCGCAGCAGTGGCCCATGCTGCACCAAACGATCGTTGTGGTCGACGTCGCACGCTTCACCGACCCGGCCAGGACCATGATCCACCAGCGCGCCGTGCACGAGGGTCTGTATACCGTGCTGCAAGGCGCTTTTGCCGAAGCCGGCGTCGACCTGGGCACCTGTGTGGTGGAGGACCGCGGCGATGGAAAGATGATTTTGGTGCCGCCGGGGGCGGACAACAGTAAGCTGGCTGATCAGCTACCGAGCAGATTGGTTGCGTGGCTGCGCCGACACAACGTGGTTCACTCCGCCGAGGCGGCGATACAACTCCGAGTCGCGTTGCATGCGGGCGAGGTGTACCAGGGCGAGCACGGCGCGGTGAGCCAGGCGGTCAACTTCGCGTTTCGCATCCTGGAGGCATCGGGAGCGAAATCGGCGTTGCGGTCGTCGACTGGTGTGCTCGCGCTGATCGCCTCCGATGCCTTCTACCACAATGTGATCGTCCACGAGCCGGCGGCTGACCCAGGCTCGTACCGGCGGATCCCTGTCGCGGTCAAGGAGACCTCGACCGTGGCGTGGCTACGCCTGCCCGACCGCGCGGCGGCCCGCGTGCTCGACCTGTTGCCCGCGCAGGAGCTGCAGCGCTTGCGCGATTGGCTGGTCCTGATCACCAGCCCGCAACTCCGGACGCTGGTGAACCGAGCCGCGGGCCCCGGCGTGCCCCCCGCCTGGAGCGTTGCAAACGCGTGGGAAGCATTCGCGCACCTGGCCGAGTTCAACGCCGACGCCGACGGGTTCCCGCCCGCGCTGACGTTTGTCGAGTTCGTAGCGCATCAGGTCGGTGGCGACGTGAGCGCCCGTCTGAGGAGATGGAACGATGACCAGGCGCATCGCCTTCGACTCGAACCTGAGCTACGGGAGCGGCGGACGGCAGCGGCTTCGCGGATTCCGGGCGACTCCCGGCTTCACCTGGTGATCGTTATGGAGCCCGATGGTATCGACCCGCACCGCTACCTGCTGTCTCACTGGCGGCAGGACGATCCCTCGGAGTGGCCGCCGGCGCGCGGTGAGATCCGTATGGTCACGTTCGATGAGCTCGAGCGGTGCGTCGACGACCTGGTGGTGAGCGCGGAGCGGGCGTGGTCCGGACACGCGGGCGCGGTGGCGTTGGAGTTCGTACTGCCGCGCTCGTTGCTGACCCTGCCGGTGCATCTCTGGCACAAGGAACATGCCTCGGGAGATCCGCGTCCGCTGTGCCTGGACTACCCGGTCGTGGTGCGCTCGCTGGAACGGATGCGGTCGTCGCAGTGGCACCGAGTGTGGCATCAGCGCTGGCAGGCATTGACGACCGATCCCTCGGCGGCGCGAGTTCATTTCGGGCAGCCGGCGGACACCGAGGAACGCCATCGTGTTGACGCCGTCCTGAGTGATCCGCAGTGGGTGCTGATGGTGCTCACCGCAGCGCCGCCCTGCCAACCGCGGCCGGGCGCGGATGAGCTGACCGCAGCATTGCGCTCAGGGCTGCCAGCGCTAGTATGGCATCCTGAGGCGTCGCCGGGGGTCCTTCGGGAGGCTGTCGCCTGGCTCGTCAGGGACGGCGGTTTGGGTGATTTACCTGGGCGGGCACAGGCCTCGCGTCAAGTTTTTTTCCAAGCGTCAGCCGCACCGTTCGATGTGACTATCGCACGCGATTTGGTGGTGTTATGGGACGATCCGCGCCGTCTAGTGGTTCTCGATCAGCCAGCAGGCCGGCCGCCAGACCAGCCACAGCCACGAGGGGACATCGTCGATGATCGTGAACGAGCCTCCTGACGAGGTGTCGCCGGATAAGCGGACACCTCGTTTCGATACGCCCGACTGGTGGGTTTACCGTGGCACCGGCCGGCCGTTGTATGACATTCCGTTGACTGATCTCCTTCCCGCCGCGCCGCCGTGGCGGACCTTTCGTGGCGGCCCGTTGCCCGCGCGCGACGTGCCTCCCGAAGACGATGGTGAGGCGGAACGCCGGCTCGGGTCGGGGTTTCACCTGTCCGAGCGTGACGTGGACCCGCATGAGGTGGACATGGTCAACGCCGCGCTGTACCTACGCCGCCCGTTGCTGGTCACGGGACGTCCAGGCACCGGCAAGACGAGTCTGGCCTTGCGGATCGCCCAGGAATTGCGCCTGGGTCGGGTGCTGCGGTGGCCCATTACCAGCCACACCACGCTGAAATCGGGTCAGTATGGCTACGATGCCATCGGGCGTGCACTGGCCGCCGGGACAAGGCAGGCCGTGGCCAGGTGGAGCCGAGAGGTGGGCAGCCGGGCGGTGGACTCGGCCGCGGTTGCCGATTCCGTGGATCAGGAACCGCCGATAGGTGAGTTCCTGCGGCTCGGCCCGTTGGGGACGGCGTTCCTGCCCCGCAGGCTGCCCCGCGTGCTGCTCATCGACGAGCTGGACAAGAGTGAAGCCGACCTGCCCAACGACCTGTTGAGCATCTTCGAAGACGGGGAGTTCACCATCCAGGAGCTGGAGCGGATGCGCAACCGCTCCTCCGAGGTGTCCGTGTTCACCGACGACCCGGAGGCAACGGCCACCATTGTCGGGGGCCGAGTACGGTGCCACGCGTTCCCGATGATCGTGATCACCAGCAACGGAGAGCGGGACTTCCCCCCAGCTTTCCTGCGCCGGTGCCTCCGGTTGGAGATGCGGGCACCCAGTGCCGACCAGCTCGCCGCGATGGTGGACGCCCACATGGTGGACGCGGATGGTGAGTACCGGATGCGGCTCGTCCAGGAGTTCGTGGACCGAAGCGCGGCGAGTGGGGGCTTGCCCGCCGACAAGTTGTTGGACGCGGTGTATCTGGCGACCTCGGGCGCGTATCGTGAAAACGACGTGTCGTGGCCGCGACTAGTGGATGCGTTGTGGCGGCAATTAACCTCTTCGGTGCTCTGACGTGGGTATAGTGGCTGGTATAGGGAGTGCGGACACTGCGCGGCTCAGTGTCGATGACCTGACGTGGTCGGAGGTGGCGGACGCTGTCTGGCTGACCTCGGTCACCCAGGACGCTTGGCGCAGACACACCGGGCCGGGGCGCATGCCGCAGGACAGGGTGCAACCGCCGGCCAGCGCAGAGATCCCTGATCCCGGCACCTTTCCACAAGATGGGCCCGATGACCGCGTCGAGTCACGTGCCCCCCCGGTCACCCAATCCGCAGAGCCCGAGGCATCCGCCCGAAGCGGGGAGGAGAGCCGGCTCGCCGACCGCGATACAGACGATCGCTGCGACGATGAGGCGCCACGCCTCATGCCAACCGACCTAGGTAGTGTAGCCCAGCTCGCTGCGCCACACTTTCCTGGCTCTGCGGATATCGTCCGTGCTCTTCGCCCGCTTAAACGAAAGGTCCCGTCTTGGCGTGCGGAGGAGGTCGTCCTCGATGAGGACGCCACTGCGGAACAGGCTGTCCAGGACGGGCTGTGGTTGCCGGTGACCAAGCCGGACACGGTGCGTTGGCTCGACCTGACCTTGGTGGTAGACGTCAGCCCGTCGATGGAATTGTGGCGGTCCACTGTTGCTGCGGTCATCTCTCTGTCGGAACGGCTTGGCGCGTTTCGCTCGATCCAGCTCCGACTGCTCGACACTCACAAACCGTCAGAAGGATCGCCCGCCACGCCAGTGTTGCGCGGTGGCACTCTGGCAACGCCAATCCGCGGTCCCGCCGAGCTGCTGGACCCCTCCGGTCGGCGGATCCTTTTGGTGTTGACCGACGGTGTCGGCCAGTGTTGGCGACAGCATCTGGTCTCCCCCTTGCTCGCCCAATGGGGCGCCTCGATGCCAGTGGCCGTGGTCCATCTGCTGCCGCAGCGGCTCTGGAGACGTGGTGGACTGGGCCTGCATCCTGCCCGGTTGACCATGCCTGGTCCGCTGAGACCCAACCGTAGGTGGCGGCTGGAGTTGTCGGATGCCTGGCTGGCACCCGACCCCGCCGCAGCCGTGCCGACTGGAGTCGTCCCGGTCCCTGTCCTGGAGTTGGAAGCGCGCTGGTTGGGCTGGTGGACTCGGTTGATCACCGGGAGCTACCGGGAACCGACCGATGCCACCGTGCTGCTGGCTGGTGACCATGTTCGGGAGCCGGAGTCATCCCGGGATGGGGCACGCGAGTCTCATGGCTCAACCGTCGGCGAGTTGTCCGCCCGTGAGAAGGTACTGAATTTCCTCAGCGTGGCCTCACCTGCGGCCTTCCGGCTCGCCACGCTGCTGGCCGCCGCGCCGGATCTCAGCCTGCCGGTGGCTCGACTCGTGCAGGCTGAACTCGTTCCCGAGTCCGGACCTGATCATCTGGCCGAGGTCTTCACCAGCGGGCTCCTGCGGCCATCCGCCACTGCCGCCGGTGGGCACGCCTGGGACACGACCACCTTCGACTTCATCGAGGCGGTGCGTGGGATACTGCTCAGCGGGGCCCGACGCTCGGAGACGGCACACGTCGTGCGCCTGGTCACTGAGCGTTTCGGTGACGAGATCAGCGCGCTCCACCACCTCCGGAGAGCGCTGGATGATCCGGATGGCACCCCGCATCCTACACTCACCGCCGACACGGCGCACTACGTCGCGATCGAGAGCACAGTCATGCGTGCCCTTAGCGGCCCGTACCTGGCCCGCGCCGGTCAGCTTCACTCCACCGGGAGTCTCACTAGTGCGCGGGTAGCCGGTGCTGACACAATAGCTGCCGTGGCCGATCGCGCGAATCTGGCGAGTGAACCGACTCGCCCGTTGACATCTGTCCTCGACTCGCCAGCCGACGATGCTGGGCCCCTGCGCCAGGCAGCCGCCGTCGGCACTTCCGCCACGACACATCCGGACCCGCCGACCGAGTTCGTGCCGGTAGCCTCACGCGAGCGGCAAGCGGATGACGTTCCGCCCATCTGGGGCAATGTGCCGCCGCACAATCCGAACTTCACCGGACGCACGGAGCTGCTCGACCAGTTGGGCGTACGTTTGACCCCCGGTGGCACCACCGCCGTCCTGCCCGCGGCCCTGCACGGCATGGGTGGCATCGGCAAGACCCAAATGGCTGTGGAATACATCTACCGGCACCTGCACGACTACGACATTATCTGGTGGATCCAAGCTACGCAGCAGGCCCAGATCCGCGCCGGGCTCACCGATCTGGCCCAGCGTCTGGGTTTGCCGGGGAGCGCCGAGGCGCACACGGCCGTGCCTGCGGTGCGGGAAGCCCTGCGGATCGGTCGGCCCTACCGCAGGTGGTTACTGGTCTTCGACTCCGCCGAAAGCCCGGAGACGGTGCGACCGTTCTTCCCGACCAACGGGCCTGGCGAGATCTTGATCACGTCGCGGAACTCGGATTGGGCCGGAATCGCCAGTCCGCTCGAGGTAGCCGTGTTCGCCCGGGAGGAGAGCAAGGAACTGCTCAGGCGCCGCGGTCCGGAGATCGACGATGAGGAAGCCGACCGGTTGGCCGAGAAGCTGGGTGATCTGCCTCTCGCTATCGAACAAGCCGCGACGTGGTTGGCTGAGACTGGCATGCCGGTACGCGAGTATCTCAGATTGTTCGACGAGAAGGTCGCGGAGATCCTCGACACGTCAGCGCCCGCCGACTACGCAGCGTCGGTAGGGGCGGCCTGGAATGTCTCTTTCGACGAGCTGCGTACCCGGAATCCAGCAGCGCACCAACTCCTCCAGGTGTGTGCTTTTTTCGCTCCAGAACCGATATCCCGGGACCTGTTCACCGGTGTCCGTGGGGTCTTCATCTCCCCAGAGCTGGATGCGGCACTCCGTGACCCGATGCAGATCAACCGCGCTATCCGGGACATCCGCCGGTACGGTTTGGCGAAGATCGACCATCGTAACAACACCCTGCTGCTGCATCGGCTTGTGCAGATGGTGCTCAGCAGCCGCATGACGCCGCAGCGTCGGGAGCAGATGCTCCACGGTGCGCATGTCCTGCTCGCCACCCTCGACCCGAACGATCCGGTCTCGCCAAAACAGTGGCCGCGGTACCAGGACGTGCTACCGCATGCCGACGCGGCAAGGGTGATCGAATGCGACGACCCGTGGGTGCGGCAGCTCGTCGTGAACCTGATGATGTTTCTGTACTACTGGGGTGACCACGAGGAGGCCGCCAGGCTCGCCGAGCAGGCAGTCGAGGTATGGTCGGAAAGGCTCGGCGAGGCCGATCCGCGAACGCTTGAAGCGGCCGGGAACTTGGGTTTCTTCCTGTGGACACTCGGCCGGTATCCCGAGGCGGCGGGGATCAACCAGCGCACCGTGGGACTGCGCCGTCAGGTGTCCGGCGAGAACAGCGAGGAGACAGTTACCGCAGAACTCGCTATCGTGACCGACCTGAAAAGCCTGGGTGATTTCATCGCCGCGCTGGACCTGAACAATCAGATCTACCAGAAAACCAAGGGATTGTTCGGTGATGATGACCCCACGACTCTGACGACCGCGTACAACCTGGTCGTGAGTCTAGGGCTCGTTGGGGAATACCGCAGGGGACGGGAGCTGGGGGAGGACACCTATCGGCGTCGGGCGGAAGTGCTCGGCCATGACAACTCGCACACGCTTCACGCGCTCAATGTATTGATCCTGGCTCACCGGGAGGCGGGCGACTACGTCTGGGCGCGTGCTGAGCAGGAAAAGCTGGCTGAACGCTCACGTAAGCTTTTCGGTGCGGATACGGCCGCCACCCTGCGGCGTTTCCACCACCTGTCTGTGGCCAGGCGCAAGGACGGCGACCACCAAAGCGCCTTGGAGCTGTCTGCCCAGGTACTGGAGCAGTTCCGGCCGCGTTACGGGGACAATCATCCGGACGCAATGGCCTGCGCCCTCGCCCAGTCAATCGACCTGAGACACGCTGGCGACCTTGCGTCAGCACGTAAGCTCGGTGAGCAGACCTTTGACCGGTATCGCCAGAGTCTGGGTGAGCACCATCCACACACCTTGTCCGCGATCGTCGACCTGGCGGTGACGCTGCGCCTGCTCGGCGATGCCGCCGGTGCGCGACAGCTCGATGAGCGGTCGCTGGAGCAGTTCCGGGCGGCACTCGGTCCAGATCATCCGCACGCCATCGTCAGTGGGATCAATCTGGCAAGCGACCTCGCGGCACTGGGTGAGACCGAGGCAGCCCTGGCACTTGACACGGAGGCGTTGGACCGAGCCAAGCGTGTGCTGGGCACTGACCATCCCACGACGCTTGCGGCGCTTGTAAACCTTGCCCTTGATCTACGCACCCTTGGCCGCACGCAGGAGGCGGAGACGAAGCACGCGGAGGGTCTGACCCGGTACCGCCACGTGCTGGGCGATGCCCATCTGGCCACCACGGAAGCGGCCAGGGGGGTTCGGGCCAACTGTGACATCGACCCGCTGCCGCTGTGATCGTGACAGTCGGCGTCCCCCGCGGAACTGGGTCAATACGCGAACCGGCCGATCCACGCGGCCAGGTCTTCGGGGGCTGGCACAGTGTGCGTGCGGGCCCGAATCCCCCGGTGCACGGCGCGGACCACTTCCGGATAGTGCAGTAGTGCCCGGCTAGCCAGCGTAACACCCAGCCCCGACAGGGCGAGGCCGAGGCCGACCCACGCGGCCGGGCGGTCCGCATCTGCGGCCAGTTCGGCGCGGTAGCCGCGAGCGGCGTCGGTGAGTCGCCCGGTGACGTACGCGAAGTCCGCCGCTGTGGCGTCGGGGACGCTCGGCCATGTCCTGGACAGCATGTTCCAGCCGTTCAGAGGGTCGGCGACGCTGAGCCGGATCAGGTCAGCTCGTGCGGACGACCAGGAACCGTCCGGCACCGGCGTGGGTCCTCGGTCAGTGCCCAGTTGAGTGGCCACCGGAGGTGTGCGTCCGGCCAGCCAGGCAGTCTCTAGGTCCGCCACCGTTGCGGGATCTGGCCGCAGGTAGCGGATCCTCCAGCCGGCGTAGTGATCGGCGCTCACTGCCGCGACCAGAGCGCCCAGGTCGGCGGGCACCGGCTCGTCTCGCCAGGGGCCCAGCCGTTCGGCGATGCCGTCCACGAACCGGCGGCCGGCCTGGGTGAGGACCGGATCATCGCGCAACACACAAAGGACACGCCACGCCTGTTCGCGCCAGTGCGCGAACTCGAATGCGGCCCTGCGATCCGGTGCTTTAGCGCCAGCGCGGGCGAGTGCTCGCCAGAATGCGGTGACGCCGAAGAACGCGTACACGCCCTGCACTACGCCGCCGATCGGGCGCGGATCGTCTCGCCACGGGGTGTAGAACCGCTCACGCGGGTCTTCCTCGTGTAACCGGGCCAGACGCAGCAGGACGCCTAGGCGGATGTGGTGGAACTCGTGAACGAGCGTGGCCGCCAACGAGGCGGCGTCTGGCGGTCGGGCGATGATCGCGCTACCAAAGGCCTCACCAGTGGAGGCACTCGGCATCTGGAACGCAACCGCCGGACGGGGCACCAGCGAGTCGAGCCCCGCTCGGAGGGCGTCGGCGATGTCAGGAAGGTGGTGGACGATCAGGTGCCAGGCTTGGTCGAGCAGTGCGCGCCAGGCATCCACTTCTGCAGCATCGAGCCGTTGTGGCAGCACCGGTTCGTAGAGACCCCGGTACGGGTCGAGGTCGTCAAGGCGCACCGAGAGCACGTGCTCACCCGCCCGCATCGTGAGCCGCTGAATGCCCCACCACCCTGGAGCATCCCCCGCGCAAACGGGGGGTAGCTGCACACTCGCGGCGTCGTTGCCGACCTCCACCTGGCCACGTTCGCTGCGCACCTCGGCCACCGACCACAGCGAATCGGCGGCCAACTGAGCCAGGCCCAGAGTAGGCAGCATGGCCCCGCCGTTCCAGAGCGGTATATGGGTCTGAAAGTCAAGCCTCGCGTGGATCGCGGCCGCGGCGGCCAGTGCGTGCAGGTGCCCGACATGCATCCACATCGGGCATACTCCGGTGATTCGGTTGCGGAGCAGACGCATGGTGTAACCGGCCCAGGTACCGGCATAGGGATGGGCGAGTATCAGATCAAGGGCCCTGGGCGCTTTCTCCTGGACCCGGGCCAGCAACTCCCAGGCATCCTCCGATGACGGTAGCGGACCGAACACCTCCGGAGTCTTTGTGGTCTCCTCCACCAGGGCCCTGAGCAGGAGGAGCCTTCTGCTTCGCTCCGCGCTCCGCAACCGCAGCACCACACCAGCTCCTCCCTCACCGCGAGCCAGATGGTCGAAGTCAGCCCAGGACAGGCGGTGGAGTGCGAAGTCATGGCTTGCGGCGTGGTCCTCTGCAGGCACGGTCATGCTTCTTCGGCAACTCGATGGGCGGAGACGACCAGCATGGTCCGAGCGGAGCACGGGTGTCATGCAACGCTGTTCAGTCGGTCGGTTTCCACAGGCTTCCGCCAGCGGTCACCTGTGGGTGCGCAGTCTGCCGCATCACGTGCCGCAACGCCTGCCTGAACACTGTGTGATCCAACTCCCGCAGCACCGTCATCGAGACCGCGCCAAGGTCGATCAACTCGGATTCGACACCCGATTCCATGTCGGTTGAGAATGAGTCCATGGCGTAGATTCCCCTTCGACACAGCATCGGCCGCACGATCACGGTGAGTGACTGCTGAACGGCTATCAGCGGTCAGACCACGTCGATGCCATGATGCCCTATCCGCATGGAGTTCGGGAAGAGCATCATGGTTGGCTGTCACCTCAGCGGCCACGGTCGTTTCAAGATCGATAGTGCGGTCAACGGCTCTGTCGTTGGGCGATCGGGCACTGGGTTGAGCGCTGACATACCGGATTGGTGATCTTCGGCGTGTCGCGTCGGGAGGGGCGACGGTATCAGGAGGGGTCCTCTCACAGACTTCTCGCCACCGGAGTTCCGTTGCCGCTTCATCCTGCCCTCGCCGGGTCGGGTTTCGTCGCGCTCGGCGCGATGACGTCGTGTCCGGCCGTTGTCCAGGACCTCCCGGCGCCGCCGGTGATGTGTCCTGAGCTGCTGCTGCGGTTCGCTGAGGTCTCTGACGGTCGCCGCGAGCGGGGTCGGGTTCACCCCGGTCGCGGTGGTGCTCGCCTTTGCGCCGCGCCACCGTCGAAGGCCGCTGTCTGGCGAGTGGCCACTGGGGCCGACGCACGCGGGCCTGAGGGCGGTTCCCCCGAACTGGTCGCGATCGCGGTAGACGGTGAGACCGTGCGCGGCGTCACCGACACGAGGGCGACCAGGTGCAGCTACTCGCGGCCGCGACCCACCGCGACGCTCTGGTCCTGGGCCGGGTCGAGGTCGGCGCGAAGAGCAACGAGATCCCCCTGTCCGGCCCCACTGCTCGACGGGCTGGCCGAAGTCGGTGTCGACCTGACACGAGCGGTGATCACCGCGGACGCCCTCCACACCCCACGCGCTCACGCCCGGTACCTGCACGAACGCGGCGTGGGACTTGTGTTCACCGTCGAACAGAACCAGCCCGGGCTCTTCGCCGTGCTCGACGCGCTGCCCCGGTCACAGATCCCGATCGCGCCGCGCGACATCGACACCGGCCACGGCCGAATCACCACCCGCACCCTCCCAGTGCTCCCCGCACCCGAGGGCTTACCGTTCCCGCACCTCAACCAGGCCTGGCTGACCGAACGCCACACCCGCGACCCGGCCGATGCCCCGCGCTCCGCGGTCGCGGCACCGGGCGTGACCAACCCACCCGCCCGACCCGGCACCCCCGGCTGCCTCGCCACCTTCCTCCGCCACCACTGGGGCATCGAGTCCCCGCACTGGCCACGCGACACCGTCTACGGTGAGGACAACTCCACGGCGCGCACCAGATCAGGGCTCCGTGTGACGGCCGCCCTGAGAAACCTCGCCATCGGAACGATCCAGCTGACCGGCCGACGTGACATCACCGAAGCAACCCGCTCGGCAAGCCGCGACATGCACCGTCCCTTCAAAATCCTCAAACCCACACCATCATCTTGAAACGACCGTCACTCAGCGGCGTGCACCTACTGTGCGAGCTGTCCCCGCTGGAGAGGGGTCACCGCATGCCGTCGCGCTGACCCTGTCACCGGCCTCTGGGCGGCCTTCGGTAGACAAGGCCATCGGGTTGCCGCACCAGACGCAGCGCGGGCTGGCTTCCTGCAGTGCGCGGCGCCATTCGTTCAGCTCCCGCCGCTCGATCGCCAGACGTTGGTACCGTCGACCCAGGGCCTGATCAGTCCAGGAGTTACCCACCAGCGCGCCGAGGCACAGCAACAGCAGCCCGCCGAGGCCGGCGCCCCAGACGGCGGTCATCGTGATCGGCGGGACAGCCCGCCGCGAAAGCTCGGTGCCGCGGCGGCGCCTGTCGGCTGCGGTCGCGGTGCCCGCCCCGCGCTCCCCATCGTGCTCGACATGCGCACAACGCACCCCTTTCCGAGTGAAATAGGTTGCTTTGGTTCACCGTGCCGGATGGTGGTTGTCGCGCAAAGGTACTCGTACCGGTAGCGAACCGGTATTTGTGCACATTCAGCGGGCGTGTCGTCGGAGCCATTCGATGTCGACCACGGTGACCATGCGGCGCTGGGTCCGCACGTAGCCGCAGGCACGGAGGGTCCGAAGGGCTTTGGCCACGGCTTCTCGGGACGCGCCGACCCAGCTGGCAAGCTCGTCCTGGGTGAGCGGCAGGGTGATTTTGATACCGGATTCGGGTGGGCGGCCGTGTCGGACAAGATCGGCCCATTCCTGCTCGGTCAGCTCCTCACCGAACTCCCCGAGTGCCTCGGGGGTCATCTGTGGCCCCTGCGCAGGCTCGCAGCCCGACGTACCTCAGCCGCACTGCGAAGTCGACGTGTTCCCCGCGCTGAACGACTCCCCACCTGGGGAGACCACGTCACCTCTACGATCATCACGTGCACCTGTCTACTCTTGTGAGCGCGAAAGAGGGCTATAACACTGTTTGCCACTCACAGGGCCCCACAGAGTGGGGCCAGTCCGGCCATCCGGTAGGCGTCGGCCCCTGGCCGGGCCCCTGGCCCGAGGACCCCCGCTACGACCCCGAACTGCTGCGTGATGGTGACCGCCGCAATGTCGTCGACGCGTACCGCTATTGGCGCCGCGACGCGGTGGTCGAGGCTCTCGACGCCCGCCGTCACCCGCTGCACGTCGCGATCGAGAACTTCGGTCATGATCACAACATCGGCACCGTGGTGCGCACCGCGAACGCCTTCGCCGTGGCCGAGGTGCACATCGTGGGCCGCCGCCGGTGGAACCGCCGCGGCGCCATGGTCACCGACCGCTACCAGCACCTGCGGCACCATGACGACATCGCCGGGCTGCTCGCGCACGCCGCCGCGGCGGGCCTGACCGTGGTGGCCGTGGACAACTCCGCGGGTGCGGTGCGGTTGGAGACCGCCGGCCTGCCGCGGCGTTGTCTGCTGCTGTTCGGGCAGGAGGGGCCGGGACTGACCGCGCAAGCTCGCGCCGGGGCGGCGCTGACCGTCTCGATCGCGCAGTTCGGCTCCACTCGGTCGATCAACGCCGGAGTGGCCGCCGGCATCGCCATGCATGCCTGGATCCGCCAGCATGCCGATCTCGGGCTGGCCTGGTGAGTGTGTGGGCGGCCCGGGCGGCCGCCGCTGAGCGGGCGGTGCACACCCGGCATCTTCGCCGGGTGTGGGGGCTGCCAGGGACCCGGCTGGGCGGCATCAGCTGGCCGGCAGACTGGTCGGGTGGGCGCTTAGCGCACTGGCATTACTGGTGGCAGGCGCACCTGCTGGACTGCACGATCGACGCCTATCACCGCGCCCCGACGCAGTGGCGGCGGGAGACCATCGCGGCACTCGCGTGCGGCGTGCGGGTGCGCAACATCACCGGCTGGGTCAACGACTACTACGACGACATCGCCTGGCTCGGCCTGGCGCTGCAACGTGGCGCGACGCTGGCCGGGTTGCGCAAGCCGGGCGCGGAGCGGGCCATCATGCGCCGGTTGCGCTCCGGGCGGGGCCCGAGCGGGGGGATGCGGTGGCGGGTCGGTGATGATTTCGTCAACGTCCCGGCCACCGGCCCGGCCGCGATCCTCTACGCCCGCCGGGGAAACCTGGGCATCGCCGCGTCCCTGACGGACTGGGTTCTCACGCACCTGGTCGATCCGGACACCGGCCTGGTCTTCGACGGGGCGCGGGTGAACCCGGACGGGTCGGTGCGCACCGTGGAGCGGGCCGTCTACAGCTACTGCCAGGGCGTGCTGCTGGGGGCCTGCGTCGAGCTGGGCACCGCCACCGGTGCGCCGCGCTGGTGGCGGCAGGCCGAGGCGACGGTGCACGCGGTCGCCGAGCACCTCACCGACGGCGGCGTGCTGCTCGGGCACGGCGGAGGCGACGGCGGGTTGTTCACCGGCATCCTCGCCCGCTACCTCGCCCTCGCCGCGGTGGCCCTGCCATCCGGGGAGGTCGCCGCGCGCCTGGTGCTGGACTCCGCCGAGGCGGCCTGGCGCAACCGGGGTGTCGCCGACGGCGGCCCGGTGTTCGGTCCGCAATGGACTGTTCCGGCACAGCCGCCCGGACCGGGACTGGCCGAGCGCGACCTGTCGGTACAGCTGTCGGGCTGGATGCTGCTCGAGGCCGCCGCCGGGCTCTCCATGGGCCCGAGCTAGACGGTTGATCACGTCTGGCAACGTAGGGTCGAGGCATGCGAAGGCCGTTGCTGGTCGCGTCAGATGTCGACGGCACCCTGCTGGACCCGACTGATCAGGTCTCGGCGCGCACCCGGGCGGCGGTGCATCGGGTGGTGTCCGCCGGAGTGCCGTTCGTGCTGGTCACCGGCCGACCGCCGCGATGGGTCCTCCCGGTCGTCGAGCAACTCGGGCATGCCGGGCCGGCGGTGTGCGCCAACGGCGCGGTCCTCTACAACGCCGCGACCGACCAGGTCAGCTACACGGTGACGTTGGATCCGGCGCAGCTGCGCGACGCTGCGGCGGTGGTGGCCACCGCGCTACCGGGCGCGAAGCTCGCCGTCGAGCTGCCCACCGGCAGCGCTGCGGTGAACGGGGCCGAGCAGTTCCTCGCCGAGTCGGGATACACCCACCCCTGGCCAGGCGCGGACGCGGTGAACGCGCCGCGAGACGTGCTACTCAGCCGACCCGCGATCAAGCTGCTGGTCCGCCAGTCGGACGCGAACAGCGACATGATGGCCGCCGCGGTCGGGGAGCTCCTCAGGGCCCAGTCGGGGGCCCGACGGGAGACCCGGTCGAGGGGCCAGTTGGACGTCACGTACTCCACCGGGTACGGACTGATCGAGCTTTCCGCGCCTGGCGTCACCAAAGGCACCGGACTGGCCCGGTTGGCCGGCGAGCTGGGAGTCGCGTCGGCCGATGTGCTGGCCTTGGGTGACATGCCCAACGACCTGTCGATGCTGCGGTGGGCGGGGCACGGGGTGGCGATGGCCAACGCCCATCCCACCGTTCTCGAGGCGGCCGACGAGATCACGGCTCGCAACTCCGAGGACGGCCTCGCGCTAGTCATCGAGAGGTGGTTCTGACCTCGCCACGCCTCGAGCCGGTGGCGATGTGACCCTGATCGTGACCGAATGTCGCGAACTGGCGGGGGGTGCGGAGCCGAAAGCTCGGCTGTTTCCTCTCGCGCGTCTTGTGTGAGATCGAGCGCCCACCAGCTGTTGGGAGGTTTCGTGCGGAACAGGGTTGATGAGGGTGGATTCCGAGAGCTTCTGGAGGAGTCTGATGATCTCCAGTCGGATGCGATGCGGACCGCTCGCAGGGGTCTGGGTGAGTACGTGGAGGCGGCGCGGGAGGCCCGGGTGGCCGCCGGTCGGAGTGGTGGGCGGTGGGGGGTGTGTCCTGTCAAGCTGTGATGGACTTGCCGGTGAGAGTCCGGTCGGGGTAGCGGCCAAGCGGCCCCGTAGCTGGTGGCCGGCGGAAGGGGAGACCTGACTGTCGAAGCGCCATGACAAAGTCGCCTTGGGCGGCGAG
>JAFAUB010000060.1 GCA_019243635.1 Pseudonocardiales bacterium | reverse complement strand
CTCCACCGAGGTGGGAAGGCTCGCAGCCGGACCGCCAGACACGCCACTACATGATCCGCATCATCCACTCACGATCAAGTCGACACTCCGCAGCCATCCCAGACAGCTCAGCGATCACTTCCGCCCCGAGCCTGCTGAATAGCTACGCTCATGTCTCCTTCGGCTAGGTCGGCGTGGAGTGGGAGGAGCATGTCGAGCCACAGCTCCGGCATCTCCTTATAGTACCCCAGCTCCCCGTCTTCCTCGTAGCGAGCGATACGAACGATCACGTCATCACCGACGATCTGTGATGTGACCCCATGAAAGTCATTGCCGATGAGGTACGGCTCGATCGCGTCCGCGTGGACGGCGGGAGTACGGAACATGAGCCTGAACGGGCCGAACCCGTCGAAGTGCAGGAACACGTCGAAGTACTCGTTCATCAGCGCGCCGATGCCGAAGCGTGGGTCATTCGCCTCGGTGAAGTCGCCGATGAACATTGTCGCGTTCACATGGAGGCGTTTACTCAGCCGCTTCAGGGCGTGAATCTGGCCCAAGTCGAGTTGACGGCCGATGGTTCGGCCCTCGTAGTAGCTGCGGACCTTGAAGTCGCGATTGCTCGCCATCTCCTGCATCCTTTCCTCGTTAGGTGGCTGACGCACGGTTTTGCTTACGGGAGGTGAGCAGATCATCCGCGAGCACCGACCCCCGACTCGCGATCAGCCGAGACGACCGACACCACTGACCCGAGTCCCCAGACATCACGACCGAAAGAAGCGTTTCCTCTGATCACAGCCTCGGGGCCGCTGTACCACGACCATTGCTGCCACACCCATCCCCGCACGATGGGTACCAGCCGGCACAGTAATCCGTCGGCGTGCTCCCACCAGTCCTGCAACCCCGCCAACGTGGTGATTACCGCTGCCCCAGTGACCGGCATTCGCGTTTTGGCCTTGCCTCTCATGTCCGCCTCCTTCGCTCGCTCTTCCCCGCTACTGCTACGCGTGAGAAACGGCAGCAGAAGCTGAACAACACCCCTACCCATCAGCTGAACAACACCCCTAACCATCGCAGTATGTGACAGAACTGTTACGGACTGCCGCAGTCAGGGTGAGGGGTTATCGAAGGCCCTCAGCTACCGGCCCCGCTGTGACGGATAGTGACGACCCGATCGTTCACGAGGTTATCTCATGCTTCTGCTTCGCGCGCGCCTGCGCGCGTAGGGCCGTACGCGCATCGTGAGACGAGACAATCACGTAGCGTCACCGTGTGTGATCGTCCACGTCCACGGAGCACACGTGAGACCGCAGAACAGCTAGGATTGCTCCTGGCCAGGTAGGGGCATGAGCCGTTTAATGATCAACTTCATGGTAGCCCATGGGTGTGGCGCGGTCGCCTGAGGGGTTACTGTGGGTAATGACGGAGGATGGGGATGTGGTGGGGGAGGCGCTGGGGATGCGGGGGAGTTTCCCCGCAGCCTCCCCACGCCTGCTTCCCCCCGCTGAGCGGCCAGAACGCCCGGGGGGACCCTCGTCTGCGTCCTGTGGACACCCTGTGTATCCCCGAGAAATCGGGGCGTTAGCCACGTGGCTGCCGCCTCCCTCCCGAGGCCCTCACAGGTCTTTTTGACTACCCAAAGTGATAGTAGAGGGAGCGCGAGTCCATCACCTGCGGTGATTGTGCAATCGTGATCTTCGGTGCGTGTCGCTTCCGGGGAGTGGCGTTCCAACCCCTGGTCGAGGTTGTGGAGCCCCGGTAACGGAGTGTCTGGCGGCTGACGGGGTGGGGGTCTACCCCCGCTACCCTGCTGGTCAGGGCCCGTTACCCGGGGGTCTACCCGAGTAGTGGCCCCCCGCTACCCGCTGGGTGGCGCAGCGGCGCCGGTAGCGCGGGGGTGTGGAAGGTTCCCCATGGCACAGTGGGTGTGCTCAGGTGCCGTGGTGTGACGGGTTCCTGGGAACCCGTCACACATCACCCCGGGTTCACAGAGCGCAGACAACCAGACAACGGTATCCGCCTTACTTGCCGACGCCGCCGCAGAACAAGATCGCGTAAGAGGAATGCTAGAGGTCCACACCGACCTTGGTTGGCGGACTGTCATCAAGGAGCGTCGAGCGTGAGCGCAAGGGCAGCCGAGATTGGTCCGACTGGCCTAAATACGTTATGTTCACCCACGCCGCCGCCCATCTACTTTCCCGACAATAACGCCCAGCCGCAATAACCCCAAGATCCAGCACTTACTCATGTGTGCACCATTCACCGGACATTATAGGAATTGCGCGAGGCTCGATGGCGGCACAATAGGAGTAATCGCCCGTCATGCCGAAAGCCCGCTGGTAAGAGTATGTATCGCGGGTGGGACCGTAGTGCATTCCAGTGATCCGGAACGGATGCCCGTTATAGGAGACCACTATCGTTTTATCGGAGTCGCCGATCCTATAGTCAATCGCTAAATCAAAGACAACGTAGTGCTGTTTTGCCTCAGCGCGGATCACGAGGACTTGCTGTTCGTTGTCGTTTAGCGAAATCGTGGTGTTCTCAAAGAACGGCGGACCGGGCTTGAGTGGTATGCCATTTCCCTTTTCATCTTTCTGAATGCTCTCGTGAGCAATCGGAGTCGGTTCGTCGAGGTTAAACATCATCCGTAAAGTGGCATCACCCTCCTGCGGAGGGGAGAAAAATAAAGTCCCGTTAAGCGGATCGGTACGTGTCAGTAAAATTGGGCGAACGTTTAAGATGCGGATTTGCTGATTGCGCCGCCCCTGAAGGATGACTCGCACAGTAAGGTTCTCGACATCAGCACCACCCGCCTCGCGTAACCTGCTAATAACCTGGGGAGATTTGGCTCCGTTAGATTGGGCCATCATCCGCCGCAGCTGAGGGTCCGGTTGGAAGTCACCAGGCAGCACCATCGAATTCCCTTGATCATCCATGTATATGATGTCGGCGGTGGCCGATAAGTCCGGACCCGTCCTCAACGTGTCTTTAATTTTGACAGTATCGAAGAGCTGGACAGGTATTCCAGTAAGGACACTTACAATAATCGTTGCCACGGCGGCACCAGCCACGCCCATCATCCATCGCGCTGACCGACTGAACAACCCGTGACGCGAGTCATATGGGCGGGCACCGGAAGATCGTTGTTCCTGCTTCCGGCGTTGTCCGGCGACTCGCTGCCGCTGAGCCACTTTGCGCTTACCCGAGATTTGCCGCCGCTGGCTTCCCTGACTCGCGGAGGAACGTTGCTCCTGCCTCCGCCGCAAACCTGCGACCCAAGGCCGCTGCTGCACCATCAATACCCTCCTCAGACAGCCGGGCGGCCGGTAAGGCTGACCCCACAGAAGAGGAACCGCCTCCAAACGACCCGGCCGAGCCAGCCAGGAAGCATAGGATGGCGGTCGATCGCCACCTGTCCGTGGGGTCGTCATCGAGCAGTCACTGCCTGGTCACGACCCATGTGCGGGCCGCGAGAAGTTTCCTTGCTCGAGGAGGTCTACCCCCCGTTACCGTGCTGGTCAGAGCCCGTTACCCAGAGGATCTACCCGAGTAGTGGCCCCCCGCTACCCGCTGGGTAGCGCAGCGGCGCCGGTAGCGGGAGTGTGAAAGGTTCCCCGTGGCACAGCGGGTGTGCTCGGGTGCCGTGGTACCGGGCGGGTTGCCCCCTCGAACGCCAGGATGCCGTTTCCTGGCCCTGAGAGCGCGCTGGCGGGGCGCGGCAGCCAGGTTGATGTTTCTCTTTCCCCTCGCTCAGGGGCGGTGGGGGTTAGGCGACCAATCCGGCCGACCGGTCAGCCCCCTCCCTGGCCACACCGGCCATGTGCTCGCAGCGGCATTTTTCCGAATTGGTCCTATCATCACAGTTCAGTTGGGGTTTAGAGTCTGCGGTAAGAGACTTGCGGTTTACCTGACGAAATCGATCACGGAAGTGGTCGAATCCGCGACGGAAACCCAGCGGCGCCACGCGGACCGGTTACACGCCGAGCTATCGGTCACACCCTGTTCGCCCCGATGCGCGGTATGGCTGCTGTATGGCATCCAACCCCTGGGCATCACCTCCCGCACCGTACCCGGACAGTGCAAGGGCCGGGCGCACCGCCGAAGCACCCTCGGTATGCCTGGCCGGCGGGTCCTGGTGTCGCGGAAGTGGTCAGGCAAAACATTGGCTGACCACCGTGCGGACCGCAAGGCATTCGTCGCGCAAGCCCTGACGGCGGTCGGGATCGAGAAACCAGCACAGGACACATCCCGGTTGATCTGGCGCAAACCCACCCCTGGTGACCCCCACGTCCCACCACGAGCGCACCTACTCATGCAGGCCATCACCGAACGCCTCGCCTGGCGAGCCGAATACGACCGAGCCATGTCAGCCGCGACCGGCCCACCACCGGGCGAGGAAATTTCGGCAACACAACCGGTAGCAGCCTGACCAGGGGGAACGTGATGGTCAAAGAAGACGGAACACGAGGTGTTCCTGTTATCGGTGAACCGCTGTGGAGGCCGGATGACCTGTCTGGGTTCCTGTTCATACCGGAGAAGACGTTGCGTGAATGGCGGTCGAAAGGGTACGGACCACCGTGGCGGAAGATCGGAAAACACGTCCGCTACGAGCCGGGGGCGGTCCGCGCGTGGTTGGACACGCTGACAGGTGACGCTGGCGCCGCGTGACTGCTCGACATTTCGGCGATTATTGCATTGAGGGAGCGTGAACGATGGGGCATGTTCAAGATCGCTGGTACAAGGAAGTTCTCGACCCTGAGGCGTCTGGTAAAAAAATCCGCGTGCCGACCGCGTTACACGGAAAAGGTCTGCGGTACAAGGTCCGGTACATCGACCCGGACGGCCAAGAGCGTTCCAAGAGTTACCCTGACAAGAAGCTCAAGGATGCACGGGCCTTTTTCTGGCAAAGGTTGAGACAGACAAGCTGACCGGCGATTACATCGACCCAGAGGCGGGCAAGACAACGCTGCGCGAATACGGCGACAACTGGCTGAAGGGACAGTCGCAGGATGAGTCATCGCAGCGCACCATGCGGTCCAAGCTGGACAAACAAGTGTATCCATTTCTCGGTGCTCGTGCGCTCTCCGTCATCAGTGCGACCACCATTCGTGACTGGCTGAGCTGGACCAACGGAAACGATGTTTCAGAGTCACACAAATCGCAAGTATTCGACTTGTTGTCGGCGGTGTTGTCCTCGGCTGTGGACGAGAAGAAATTCGGACCAATCCGTGTAAGGCAAAGGGTGTCAAGAAGCCGGTACCAGACAAGCGGAAAGTCACACCCTGGACCGAGGCTAGGTTGCGTACAATACAACTCGCTCTACCACCTCGACAAGCCGTCGTGATCCCACTCGGGAGCGGTCTTGGTCTGCGGCAGGGTGAGATTCTCGGCCTGTCGCCTGAGGACATTGACCGGGAACAGATGATCGTGCACATCGATCGGCAACTGGCTTATGTCGGTAACCGGTCACTGTTTAAGCTCCCCAAGGGTCGCAAAACGCGAAACGTGCCGATCTCACGCGGACTGCTGGAGGTAATCGATGACTACATGGACGCATACCCGCCGGTCACAATCACGCTGCCCTGGGGAAAGACCACCGGTGACCCGATATCTGTTCGATTGCTGATCGTCACCGTAGCGAGCGGCGTAGACACCGGGTGTGAGTTCAACTATCGGTACTGGCGGCCCGCGTTCACCACGGCAGGCCTGACCTACGTTGAGGGCGAGGACGGGATGCACGCGCTTCGACACCTCTACGCCTCGACCCTGCTAGCACGGGGCGTGACGATCAAAGAGCTAGCCGAGTACCTCGGCCACTCGGACCCCGGTTTCACCCTACGCACGTACACGCACCTCCTGCCCTCCAGCCATGCGCAAGCGCGGCGGGCCGTGGACAGCATCTTCAAACCACGCCGACCGGAAAAGGCAGCCTCGGGTTCTGGGACGGCCTGATGACGGCCTGGGCCGGTACGTGCATCTTATTACTGTAGGTCAGCGGCATGGTGGAGAAGAAGCCCGACTTCTCGTGACCCCCTCACCCCTGTTACTTCCACCCGACATGGAGACATGTCGGGGTAATCGGACTCTCAATAGGCCCGATATGTCTCCATGTCGGGTGGGTGGAGCCTGGTGAGGGCGGCGAGGGTGGTGGAGGTGTCGAAGGGGGACGCGCTGAGGGCGTCTGCGGTGTCTCGGTCGCGGGCCAGCACGGCTCGGCATAGATCGGCCAGGGTGGCCAGGTCGTCGCGTTGGGCGGCGACGAACGTCGCGTCCACCGGGTCACCGTGTCCGGGGACCACGATGCGCGGGCTGAGCCGGAGCAGCTCGGTCACCGCGGTGGGCCAGTCCAGCGGGTAGGCGTCGGTGAAGTCGGGGTCGGCGCCCTGCTCGACGAGATCCCCGGCGAAGAGCACGCCGGTATCGGGCGACCATACCGCGATGTCGTGGTCGGTGTGTCCCAGCCCGGGATGGGTCAGCAGCACCCGTCGACCGCCCAGGTCAACCTCGACAGGCTCGGTGACCAGGTGGTCGGGCACCACTGGAGGCACCAGCGCCGGGTCACGCGGCATCCGCTGGGCGCGGGACCAGGTCAGCGCCTCGGCGTGCTGCGCCGCGCCGCCCCTGGCCAGGTCATCCCGGCACCGGGGATGCGCCCACACTGTGGCTGGCAGGAAGGCCGCGGTACCCAGGCAATGGTCGAAGTGCGCGTGGGTGAGCACCACGGTGCACGGTTGCCGGGTGACCTCGCGAACCGCGGCGCGCAGTTCGGCGCCCTGAACGGGATCACTGCGGGTGTCCACCACCAGGGCGCTGCGGTCCCCGGTCACCAAGCCCACCGAGAGGTCCAGTTCGGCGTACCGGCGCACCAGTACACCGTTGGCCAGCTCGGTCCACTGCGCCGTCATATGGCAATGTTGCACGCTGTGCGCGTCTACCTCGGTTCCGATCACGCTGGTTTCGAGCTCAAGGTCTTTCTGGTGAAGCACCTGAGCAGCCTCGGGCACGACGTGGTGGACGTCGGCCCCGAGGTCCTCGATCCGGACGACGACTACCCGCCGTTCTGCATCGAGACCGCGCGCCGGGTGGTCGCCGACTCGGGCAGTCTCGGCGTGGTGATCGGCGGGTCGGGCAACGGCGAGCAGATCTCCGCGAACAAGGTCCCGGGCTGCCGGGCCGCCCTGGCGTGGAGCACCGAGACCGCCCGGCTCGCCCGGGAGCACAACGACGCCCAGGTGGCGGGGATCGGCGCTCGGATGCACGCCCCCGCTGAGGCGGCGGAGATCGTCGAGACGTTTCTCATGACGCCGTTCTCCGATGGCGAGCGACACCGTCGCCGGATCAGGCAGATCTCGGAGTTCGAGTCCACCGGGGAGCCACCCCCGCTCTCCGCTGGCTGAGACTGCCATGCTGGATGCATCGGCATTCAGTCGCCGGGAGGGGATGAGGCGGACTCAGCTGCCTCACATGATCGGGTTCGAGCCCGCTGGTCAAACTCGGAGTGGCCGCCGCAGTCGGCCTCGCCCTGTTCTTTGGCGGTGCCATCACCACCCATATGCGCGCCCGCGAGTACTACTCGTCCTCTTACCCGGCGGTGTATCTCCCGCTGGCCGTGGGCTCGCTGGTGTTGTGACTGGTTTCGTCCTGAGCGAGTCTTCAATATCCCCCGTTCAGGGCTGCGGTTCCCGGTTGGCGTCCAGGCGTGGATCGGTGGGCGGGACGGGTCAGGGCGCGGGAAACCGGACGACGTACCGCCGTTGCCACGGCGTCTCGACCGCGTGGGCGTCGTAGTGCTCACGGACGAATGCCACCGCCTCAGGGCCCGGCACACCGTCCAGCACCGCGATGCAGGCCAGGGCAGTACCGGTTCTTCCGCGCCCGCCGGTGCAGGCGATCTCCACCCGCTCCGACTCGGCGCGGTGCCATGCCTCGCGGAGTGCTTCCGCGCGACGGCCGGGTGCGCCGCCAGGTAACGGCGGACGCGGATTGACAGTGGTGTCTCGGTGCCCAGTACGGTGGGTATCCGAGCAACACCACCTGCTCGAACTGCGGACCCAGCGCGGTGACTACCCACAGGATCTCCTCGACATTGCTCCCGGGGGTGATCACCGTGATCGGGTAGCCCTTGGCCGCCAGGTGCCGGCAGCAGCTCGCGCTGTACATCCCGCCGACCCAAGTACCCAGCGCGAAGCACACCACGGCCAGCGTCGTGCGCTGATCGGCGCCGAAGCTGTCGTGGAAGACCTGCTCGAAGCGGGTGGCCACGGCGAACTCGTCGGCCACCGCCCGCGGCCAGAAGGTGGGTGCACCAGTCGATCCGGAGGACACCGCGATCATGTCGCAGCTCACCAGTTCGCCACTGCGGCACAGCTGCGCCGGTGGATGCCGGCACAGGTAGTCGTCCTTGGTGAGCGGCGGTAACGCCTGGAAGTCGGTGACGGTGCGCACCGCCGCCGGGTCGACGTCGTGCTCGGTGAGGAACGCCCGGTAGGCCGGCACTGTCGCCACCACCGACGTGAACAGCGCCAGCGCGCGCTCCTCCGCCTCACCCGGTGCCGGGCAGGCGAGAACATCGTCCAGCCCATGGGTCAGGAACTCCTCGAGCGCAGCACCTCCTCGCGCAGCGCCATGATCCCGCCCTCCGTCCTCGCCTCGGCTAACGCCGACCCGTCGCTCGCGCACCCTCGGGTCACCGGCCGTGTGACGTGACCTGGGGCGCCGGCAGCAACTACCCGACCGCTGGGGGCTACACATCCTCACCGAGTGGGTCGCCCGAATTGACCTTAGCCGGCGCCTGGAGTACCGCCTCGCCTGTGTAGTCATAGAGTTCTGTGGATGTTGCCGGCCACGGCAGCGTCGCTGCTCGGTTCGGTGTGGGCCGCGCTCGGTGGACGGTCGGAGGCCCCGAACTGGTGGGTGACGGGCGAAGCGTTGAGCGGTCCTGCCCGAGGTCGTGACGTCGGTCGCTGTGGCACTACGGCTGCCCTACGTCACCGCGAACAACTTGTCACCGCCCGCGACGAGGAACGCCGCCGGGCCTACCGAGAGCTGCACGACGGGCTAGGTCCCTCACTGGCTGCCCTCGCGCTGCAGGTCGAAACCGCGCGCGACCTGACACCCGGGACCCGGTAGCGGCGCACGCACTGCTCGAACGGGCGTTGGGAATGATCACCGTCGCAGTTGCTCGGCGGTCTGCTGGACCACTGCGACACGGTCGGTCAGCGGACCTGCGGGCACCTCGACGAGGTCGAACCCGAGGTCGCGGTACGTCTGTTCGTGGAGCTGCTCAAAGACGAGCGAGTCCTCGAAACTGATCCGCCGCGCCGCAGTGGTCTCAACGAAGCCTTGGTGGCGGATGAAGAAGACCGTCGTCTCGTACACGCCCTCCGCCACGACCCGATCGACCTCGCGGGTGAGCAGGTCCGATGTCGTGAAGCCCAAGTAGCGGCTCAGAGCCAGAGTGCACACTGGTGAGCGGTCGAAGAAGACGGTGGGGCTCTCGGCTGCTCGAACAGCGTTTTGTCTCTGCCGCTGAAGGGTGATGATTTTGTCGATGAAGGCGTGGTCGTGCCACGGTTCCTCGTAGCCTAGGGCGTTGTCGATGGCGATGACGTCCGTCGCGGCCTCCTCGACGACGACATGTCCGTTGATCTCTAGCAGGCGTAGAACGGCTGTTTTCCCGGCCCCGGGGGCGCCGGTGAGGATGTATCGCGGCATGGTGACTCCTTCTCGCAGGGATCGAGTGACGGATGAGCAGGCGGAGCGGCTCGCCGGGCAGTCCCGGAGTATGTCGGGGAGGGTGATTGATCATGGTTCGACCGCTGGAAGCCGAGAGCTGAGAGCTCGATCAGCGCGGTGCCACCAGCATTACAGAGCAGGTGACGACGCTCTGTCATCGGCATGAGCGGTCATCGGCATGAGCGTGCGCACTGGTTCGTAGTGACGCGTCTGGACTGGCTGGTTGACCGACGGCCGGCGGACCGGCTTGGTCGGACCCTGGAGCGGAGCGGTTTAGTACCAGCGACGCAGAGCCCGGTCAACCGCAATCTACAAGGGGCGTGCCCGGCGGACCGTGAGCACCGGGCGCAGACCGAGGTAGCCCCAGAACCGGTCCCGGATGGTTGTTGAGCGCTTGCTTAGGCCGACGTTTGTGGTGTTCTCACACGTCAGATAGGGTGTACTAATTCGGGCATCGACCGGGTCGGCAACGTCTACCGCGCCGAGCTGTTGTTCCGTCACCAGATGGATCCATATACAGGCAGGCTGTGAGCTGCGCGCCGCTCAGTGGGCGGCGTTGTGGTCGGATCTTGTCGAGCTGATGGGTGACGGGATGTGTCGCGGCCGGATCGACACGGTGCGGCTCGAGCACAACCCGATTCGCACCGGACGCGCTCCACGGCGGGACCAGCACGGCGGCGAGGTCTACGTCTACCGCCGAGCCGGGGAACCTTGTCTGGTGTGTGGCACGACGGTCGTCACGGCGCGGCGCATGGGGCGCAACCTTCACTGGTGCCGTCATTGCCAGCAGCGGCCTGCGTTCTAGAAGTCGCCACCACTCCAGTCCCCGCCGCCGTAGTCGCCACCGCCGTAGTCGCCACCGCCGTAGTCCCCGGCGGCGTAGTCCCCACCGCCGTAGTCGCCGCCACTCCAGTCCCCCCCGCCGGCCAAGGCGTTGTCCTGCCCGGCCGCATAGCCCCGCTCCCAGCTGTCCGCCGACCCGATCCCGCCCATCCCGGAGAACAACGAGCTGAACAGGAGCGCCGAGCCCAGGCCCCAGGCACCGCCGATGAGCGCCGGTTTCCACCAGGGCTCGCTGTACCAGCCTTGGGGCACCGACCGCCCCGCTATCTGGCCGCCCGGGTAATAGTGCGGCGTGCGGTCGCTGGGATGTGGTGACGCCGCGTATTCGCGACCCTCGACGTTCACGTCACGGTCTTCGGTGACCGAACCGGCGCTGCCCTGGCCCGGCACCGGCGGCAAGTCCGGACCCGGGTCCATTCCCATCGCGACGCGGGCCGCCCGCACGTAGTACAGCCCTTCCAAAGCCGTCTGGGTCGCCAGACGGCTTTGGGCCGCGGTGCGGACTGAGTCCAGCTGGGAGCCGGCGGCGGTGTAGCGCTCCGCGGCGTCGGCCAACGCCTGCTTGGACGGCTCGTCGGTGCCGATGAGGCTGAGGACCTGCCCACCGAGCCGCTCCACCCAGCGGCGCGCTTCGGCCTTCGAGTCGTCGAGATCACGTTGCTGGGCGGCTTGCCGGTGTCGGCGGTAGTACGCCGCGCCACCGCCGATCAGCAGCACGAGCACCACCACCGAGATCAGCGTGCCCACGGCGACCTCCTCCTGGCGACTGCACGGACAGTGCCGACATTACCCCCGCTGTGGATGGGTTCCGGTCGCGCGGGAGCATTGCGTAGGGTAACCGCTGATCGCCTCTGAGGTACCGCTCACCGTCTCATCCGCCACGCGTGGATGAGACGGTGTTGACAGCGCGCCGGACCCTCACAATCCTCGCCAGGGACGACGGAAGGACCGCGATGACGTCAGCCACACCAATCTTCGAGCAGCTGTGCCGCGATTTCTTCGACGCCGACAAGACTCGGCCCGTGGGTGCTACCCAGCTGCAGATCGGTAGCCGGCCGAGAGTTCCGGCGCACTCACTCGAGGACACCGGACGCGGTCTGGTGCACGAGCTGGGCGACCACCTGCCACGCGAGCTCGCGGAGTGGGCGTGCCCTGCTGGTTGAGTAGGGTAGGTGGTCGTGATGAGCGAGCAGGTCATTGCGGAGCACTACTCACACGGGAGCCTGGAGCGCGAGATTCTCAACGCGCTCACGACGTTGGGAGCGGATCCGGAGCACCTGGATCCTGAGCAGCTAGCGCCGGTCGACGAGTTTCATATCGGTGGCCGAGCGGCCACGGTCGAGTTGGCCGACCGGCTTGACCTGTGTCCGGGGCTGCGTGTGCTCGATATCGGCAGCGGGTTGGGCGGTACCGCTCGTCACCTCGCCCGTAGGCACGCCGTCGAGGTGACCGGTCTTGACCTCACGGCGGAGTATGTCCACGTCGCCGCATCGCTGAGCCGCCGGGCCGGTCTCGCGCAGGTCGTGCGGTTCCGCCAGGGCAGCGCGACCAGCCTGCCGTTTCCCGATGGCTCGTTTGACCGGGTGTGCATGCTGCATGTCGGGATGAACGTCGCCGACAAGGCGGCACTGTTCAGCGAGATCCAGCGGACACTGGTGGGCGGAGGTGTATTCGGCGTCTACGACGTGATGCGCATCGGGCCAGGAGAGATCCTCTACCCGATGCCCTGGGCGGCTACCTCGGCGACCAGCTTCCTCTCCGGACCACAGCGATACCGAGAACTGCTCGCGGAGGTCGGGCTACCGGTCCAAGCCGAACGTGATCGGCGGAGCTTCGGGATCGATTTCATCCGCGAGACGCGAGCCCGGATCGCCCAGGACGGTCCACCCGTGCTCGGCCTCCAGCTTGTCATGGGCTCTGACACGGCGTTGAAGCTCGCGAACTTGGCCGACAGCCTGGAACGTGCTCTGCTGGCTCCGACCGAGATGATCTGCCTCGCTCGGTAGGCACGTCCTCGCTCCCGTTCCTGGGTCGGGTTCGCCGCGGGGCGCGGGCGGGAGGTTGGGCGTGATCCGGGTGCTCGGTGCGGTCCTGGGTGGGTTGGTCGTCGTGGGAACGAGCGTGGGTGTTCTGCAAAGTTTCGTGATCCCGCGTGGACGGATGCGGGGTGCGGCGCTGCTGGATCGCGCAGTGGATCATCTCTACTGGGCGGTGGGTCGGTCGCTGGGCTCCTACGAACGTCGTGACCGCATTCTGGCCAGCCAGCCCGCCGCCTACCTGATGCTGCTGCTGGCCGGCTGGTTGGCTTCTTACCTGGTGGGCTTCACGCTGCTGCTGTGGCCCTGGGAGCCGGGGCTGGGGGCAGCGCTCGGTGAGTCGGGGTCATCGCTGTTCACTCTGGGATTCGACGCGCGCCATGGAGGCGGGCCGACTGCGGTGGACTTCGTGGCCGCCGCGGCGGGCCTGACGGTCATCGCGTTGCAGATCGCCTACCTGCCCAGTCTCTATGGCTCCTACAACCGTCGGGAAACCGAGGTCACCCTGCTCGCGGTTCGCGCCGGCGAGCCCGCATGGGGGCCGGAGTTGTTGGCCCGCACTCGTTTTGGTATCACGGGGACAGAGGATGACCTACCCGCCTTTTACGCCAGCTGGGAGCGGTGGGCCGCCGAGGTCGCGGAGACCCACAGCAGCTACCCGGTTCTGTTGCGGTTTCGCTCCCCGGCCGCCAATTCCTCCTGGCTGGTCGGCCTGCTCGCCGTCTTGGACTCCGCCGCGCTCTACTTGGCGGTAGCCCCCAGCCGCGCCTCGATTGAGGCACGCATGTGCTTGCGCATGGGTTATAGCTGTCTGCGTGCGCTCGCCCGCACTATCGGGCTGCACGTTGATGACGACCCCCATCCGGACGGGCCGCTGGTTCTCACCTACGCGGACTTCCTTACCGGCTACCAGCACCTGACCCAGGTCGATTTCGCGGTCGAGCGAAGTCCCGACGAGGCCTGGCCTCACTTCCGCGGCTGGCGGGTCACTTATGAGCAGGCGGCCTACCTGCTGGCCTACCAGATCGACGCCGTGCCGGCCCTCTGGTCGGGGCCCCGCCGGATCCCGGAACGCCCCATGCCTCCCATCCGACCATCCAACCGTACACCCGACCGACCCAGTGGCTGACACCCTCCACACCCACCCGCTCGGGACCCCACACGCGGCGGAACCACATTAGTACGGCTCAGTTCGTTAAGGCTTGGCATCAGCGAACACCGATTTCGTAAACGAATAAGTTACGATCCTCCGGGAGCCACGGTAACCATAACTCGCAGTGGGGTGTCGTCCTTCCCGTATCCGGTGGCGGGTGATCTCGGCGACCGGCGTACCGGGGGCCAGCCGGTCTTGGCCCTGAAACTGGATAATGTCCAGCGCAACGGCGCGTAGGCGCGCACATAACGCGTTCTTACCTGGCCGGCGGTTATCAGCCCTTTCTGCGTGAGGACCCCGAGCGCCTTTCTCGCCGCGTCTCGGCTGACACCGTGTTGTGCCTTCAGCTCGGCTTCAGAAGGAATTGCCTTCCCGGGCTTGAGTTCGCCCCGCGTGATCGCCCCGCGAAGTGCCGTCGCGACTTGCTCGTACAGGTGACATGAGTGAGCGGTGTCGGTGGCCAATGGGCCTCCCTAAATTCTGCTGTCACCTTTGCTCGGCGTTGCTGTCAACGAGTTCCTTGATGTCGGTTCGGGCGCCGGATCCCCATCCCGTGGTACCTTCGGCCGCATAGCTGTCCAGCTACAGATCCACCATCGGACGCGATACCCCTGCCAACTCCGCATCTGCCTCTTCAGTCGGCCTTCCGTCCACCACAACACGACCCGAGCCCGCGTCGCTTCACCACAGCCCGCAACTCGGCCTGCTAGTCTATAGTCAACTCCACGTACCAATCCAGCATTACGACAAAATCAAGACGACGTAAAATCCCCCACGCGACGCCATCGGTACTGTCCCGTACAAGAGCTACCAAGGGTGCTGAGCCGACACGTACCCGGTAGTACGTACAAGTCGTTCAACGGTTTCGGCGGCTATAAGCTCGGTACGGGTAACCTGACCGAAATAAACTCACGGGTAGGGTTGACCTACTGCGTCGGCTGGGTTAAAGATGTTACGGGCGCGCTGGTGGGCGGGATGGTCCCCCGCTTCGGCCAGCGCCGCAGGCCGGTCCTTTGATCGACCATGGATGTACCTGTGTGGGCGGAGGATCTTCCGCTCGGGCCAGGGCTGCGGGTCGGTCACGGATGCTGCTGCGGCGGCGCGTCCGTTTCAATATCAGTCCAGTGATCAACCACCGATGCATCAGGGAGTCGGCGTGACGTCACAGACCACGCCACAGCAGTCCAAGTCCACCAACGAAAGCGAACGGGGTGAGGGAGGGCCCCGGAGCCAGCGCTATCAGGATGAGCGTGCTCTCGTTCAACTGTCAGTCAACGAGCTGCAGCGGGACCTGCAGCGAGCGGAGGACCAGGCTCGCATGGCACAGCAGGATGCCCACAACGCACGGCAGGGGGCACAGCAGGCCAGGAACGCCGCCCAGCAGGCCCAGAACCAGGCGCGACAGGCCCAAAGCCAGGCTCAGCAGGCCCAAAGCCAGGTCCAGCAGGCCCAGAACCAGCTGCAGCAGCCCCAGAGCCAGGCCCAGCAGGCGCAGAGTGAGGCGGGGCAGATCCGCACGAACACCCGGCAGCTTCAGTGGGTGTGACTCACCAGCTAGCGCCCGCGCCTTCGAGGAAGTAGGGAGAGCGGAGGGGTCACCTGCGGGTGGCCTCTCCGCGTGGCGCGAGGCGCCGTCGGACCACTACGGGCTACCGTCCAGCACGATGCTGGTAGGTGGAGATCCGACGTGGCCGCATCCACGACCAAGCAGCCAGGCAACCGCGATCACACCGACCTCATCGGCCCTGGCTGACGACGGTCAACCGAAACGGGCCGGCTACCTGTCATCTGTTAGGCTCAGGGCCATCCGCCGTAGTGCCGCGCGGTCGGGCTTGTGGCTACAAGTTGTCGGTAGTTCATCAAGCATCAGAACGACATCTGGTTGGTACAAGCCACCACGTTGCTCACGCACCCAGCGAGCCACGTCGTTCTCCGACAGGTGACCTGTCGGGGTGGGAACAACTGCGGCGCACAAACGTTCGTCGTTGTCCGCCTCGGTGACGCCGAACACCACGGCGGCCTGGATACAGGGATGCCGGAGCAACACGTTCTCGATGTCGGACGGGTACGAGTGGCCACCGGCGATGATGATGACATCCTTGCTTCGCCCGACGAGGCTCAGATAGCCGTCGACGTCGAGGAAACCGAGATCGCCGCTGTGGAACCCGCCGTCGCGGAGCACCTTCGCGGTCTCCTCCGGCTGCTTGTAGTATCCGGTCATCAAGTCCGGCCCTCGAACCCAGATCTCACCGATGACGCCCGTGTCGACGAGCTCACCGCCGGGGTCGCGGATGGTCACCTCGACACCGGACACCGGCCGCCCAACTGTCGTCAGCAACTCCGGACGGAGGTGTTCCTCTGCGGTCAGCCAGGTAATCTGGCCGGCCTCGTTCGTCCCATAGCCTTGCGCGACAATCGGACCGAAGCGTTCGACCGCCTGAGCAACCCGGTACGGCGTGCTGGCCCAGCCGCCGAGGGCGAGCAACTGCAGGCTGGAGGTGTCGGTGGACTTCAGTGCGGGGTGGTCCAAGAGTCGGTGGAGCAGGCTGGGCAGCAGCCAGATAAAGGTGACGCGCTGATTCTCGATCGCCGCGAGCACCTCGCCGGCGTCGAACCTCTCGTGCAGCACAACGACACCGCCGGCGGCTAACACTGTCTCGGCCAGTGTCCCGCCAAAATGCCCAATTGGTGTGCACAACAGTTGCGTAGTGTCCCCTGCCGTGAGCGCGGCCGTGGAAAAGTATCGTGGAACGTGGAAGTCGTGCGGAATGCCCTTGGGGGTTCCGGTGCTGCCACCGGTGAATCGGATCGAAGCCAGATCCTCCGTCCTAGCCTCGATCCGGACCGGCTCGACGGGCTCCGCTTCGGCTAGTGTAGAGATATTGACGCCGTAGTGAGACTCGCCGAGCGTCAGTGCGGTCACACCGGGTACCTCATCGAGGACAGCCAGCGCCTGGTCAGTGTAACGATCAGGGGCGAAAGCCAGTGCTGAAACATTGGTTCTACGCATGATATCAGCAAGCGTGGAGGCAGCCAAGCCGTCGTAGAGCACTGACACAGCACCCGAGCACATTAGCCGCGTAGCGCAGTACGATGGTATCCGCATGGTTCCCCGTCAAAAGCGCGACTACGTCACCACGCCCAAGCCCCTGCACCCGAAGGGTTCGTGCCATGCGGTAGATCCGGTCGATGAGCTCCCCGTATGTCCACTCACCTCGCGAGTGTCTGATCGCCATTTGTCCAGAGTATCGAGTGAAAGCCGCGAGCACGAAGCCGGTTGACGTCGTCTCGTCACCCATGTCTTCTGTCACAGCAGTGAACTCTACACCACCGGGCACGTGGGAAAATATGATTTATCGATGCCCTGACCAAACCCGGTCCTTGGTCGGCGGGGTGCGGAAGACCTCCGATGAATGGATTGGTACCGGCGACTTCCGGACTCGACAGCAACGGGACCAGACACGCGGACAAGACAGCGTGCGGCCCCAGCCCGATGTCGGACTGGGGCTAAAGAAGGGTACCTCGGTTGCGGTCGCCACGGTGGTGGGCTCCTGTCGAGGCTCAGGGCGCTAGGTCACGTCTAGCACACCGCGGGCGCGTTCGTCCCGGGCGAGTTCTCGATGGTCGGTTTGAGCCGCATCTCGCCGGCCCGTTCGAGGTTCAAGCTCGGCGCGCTCGTCGGTGTGAACGCTGATCGGTCGTATGTCTGCGTGCCTAGGAGGGTCCTGGTGCGTCGCTGAGCTGCGGTTCCGCGTCGGTGTGGATCGACCTACGTGGACTGGTTGCGTCGCTTTCACCGACGGCTCGCTGACGATGATCATGCTAAGCCCCAGTCGAAAGGCTGCGCCCGGTGGGCGAGCCGATGATGCCGGTACGCCCTGGTGGTCGGCCGGTGATCCCTCTCCGCCGGCGGATCGAGCGTCGAAGTGGCCGGATGAACTATCACGGAGGTTCCCCCCGGTCCGGCGGCTACGGGTGGCCGATCCTGCCTCACCGCCGCACGAACGACTCAGACACGCTTGGTGCAGGCTCACCGCCAGGCCAGAAGCGAGAGACGCTCGGGGCCGAGCGCAGCAGCCCGCGTCAGGGGCGGCAGTGAGTTCCTCCCGTCCTTGTCGTGAGGGAAGACCACCCGACGCTCCGAGCGGCAGGACAGGTACGTGACATTCACGACGATCCACCCTTATAAGGCACCACCGGCCGCTTGTTGCGCGGGCGAACCAGGCCCACTATAATCGCTAGTCACTCCAAAGTGTTTACGGCAGACTACGGCGCATGACGCGCAGCCGGCTGCCTCTCTGGTTCTGGATGGGGTCATTACTGGTCGTTGCGGCGACGGTCGGGGTCGCGACCCTCGTCGGCTATTCAGGCGCCAAGAACTTTAAGGACGTAAAGGACTTTAAGGACCTGGTTACGGCGATTATCGTCGTGGGCACTACTGGTGCCAGTGTCGTTGGGGGGCTGTGGAGAC
>JAFAUB010000041.1 GCA_019243635.1 Pseudonocardiales bacterium | reverse complement strand
CTCCACCGAGGTGGGAAGGCTCGCAGCCGGACCGCCAGACACGCCACTACATGATCCGCATCATCCACTCACGATCAAGTCGACACTCCGCAGCCATCCCAGACAGCTCAGCGATCACTTCCGCCCCGAGCCTGCTGAATAGCTACTCAGCGCGCTGCCACTTCCTGTCCGCCTGCTTCTGGCTGCTGAACGTGCCCGCCGACCGCACCCGACCCTTTACGTCTGGATAGCACGCTGTCCAGCGGTCACGCCCCTTCTTGTCCGGGCGATTGAACGAGTAACCCATCTTCTCTACCTCGTGCGTCCTTGTTAGCCACGCGTTAGCGAGACCACACACCAGTGACAGTCACTCACCAACCCTGCGTGATCTCCAGGCTAGCCGCCTACCTGCGATAATACGCCAAAAATAAGAACCTCATGGAAGCCCGCAGCAAGCTAGAAGCACGGCGAAAACGCCCTCATAACCCAGAGGTCGCGGGTTCGAATCCCGCCCCCGCTACCAGGTAAAACGGCCTCCGGGACAGCTTCCCGGAGGCCGTTTGCATAGGTCGTGTGACCAGTTTTGTGACCAAGAGCCTTCTCCTACGGCTCGGTGGACAGCTCCAGCGCTTCGCGGATGAGCTTGGCGACCAGTTCGGCGGCCTCCCGGTCGTGACCCGTGGAGCGGTGCCCGTAGACCTGAAAGGTCACGCTCATGTCGGAGTGGCCGATCCGGTCGCTGAGGATCTTCGGGGTGACGCCGCTGTCCAGCGAGAGCGTGGCATAAGTGTGCCTGATGTCGTGAAGCCGGATTCGGCGCACTCCGGCCAGGTCCACCAGCCGGTTGAATCGGCGTGTGATCGTGTCGGCGTGCAGTGGCCGGCCGTCCTCGTGCCGCATGAGTTTATCGTGTGCCGGGTATCCGGCGCCGAACGCCTCGCGCTCTCGGTCGAGTACCGCGAGGTAGCTGCGGAGCAGCGAGACCGTGAATCCGTCGAGCGAGATCGTCCTAACACCGCTCTCCGTTTTTCCGTCCGATTCGACGGTGTGGCCGTTGACGACGACCCGCGTATCAGCGATTGTCAGTGTTCCTGAATCGACATCGAGTAGCTCCCGATTGGCGCCAGCCAGCTCGGACCGACGCATTCCCGTTGTCGCAACGAGCAGCCACAGCGCGGCGAACCGATCCGAGAGTGCCACGCGCAGCCAGGCCGCGAGTTCGTCCACGGTCCAGGGCTTCTGCCGTGTGCGCCCCCTGCGTTGCTCGCGTGGCAAGCTCGCGTGCTCGGCCGGGTTCAGAGTCAGGTAGTCCCACGCAACCGCATCCTTGAACGCCCGGTGCAACAAGCGGTGGACGTTCTTCACAGGGTGGTCTCTAGTGGTGAGCGCGACACCGGCCTTGACCTGGGACCCTCGCGAGGGCTCACATCGAGCTATAACGGGCAGGCTAGGGGCTGCCCGATGCGCGGGCCGGCTTACGAGCCCTCGCCCAAGGTCAAGGCCGGTGTCGCGCTCACCGTTTGAACTCAAGCAGTTTTCGGCGCGAGTCCGGAGCCGGAATCCGCGGGAACACGGCCCCGGCGGTACCGGAGCACAGCGGCACGCGCGGCGTAGATGGTGACTCCACACTTTCTCGCAATCTCGACCGGGTTCGGACCGAGCCCGTCTTGCTCAGCTTGCCGGTCCTTCCAGTAGTCGTACATCACGATGTTCTTGTCGACTTTGCGGCGACCAGCGGTCAGCAGGTGGCGATACAGCATGTTCAGGGCAGGAACCGTAATGTCCTGAAGGCGACGGCCACCGATTGTCGGCTCGACATATGCGCTGATGTAGTCGGCGTAGTTCTGTCGGGTGGAGGGCTTGAGAGAGTCCTCGATTGCGTCCAGCCATTCGGTCATGAAGTCGACGACGGTCTTTCGGGAGGGTGCAACGTGACGGCCCTTCGCGTGGCGCCGCTGAGACTCGATCGCCTGATCCCATGCGGCATCCTCTGTTGCGAACCCTCCCCGGTTCTCACGGCGTCGACGCCTGGTCAGCGGGTCCGGTTCGAGATCGAGACGGTATGACCAACTCGTGCCGCGCGAGTAAACGGTGATACCGGGAACGTGCCGTTGTCGCTTGCTCATGCCGCCATCCCCTCGACGATGTCCATAAGGCGAGCGGTCACGATGTACACCCGGCCGCCGAGCCGACGGGTCGGGAGATCACCGGAGGCGGCGTAGCGGTAGGCGGATGCCCGGCTGATACCGAGGATCTCCGCAGCTTTCGGGACCGGGAGCAGCGCTGGCAACGCCGTAATCGCTGGGGTTGTGTTTGCACGCGGGCTCATCGGGGCTTCCCCTCCAGGTTGGTTACGTCCGCGACTGCCACGACTTGGCTGCTCAGGTGGGTTGCGGTTAGTCCGCCGGTCGCGGTTGCATCCGCGACCGGCGGATCTGCGGTTCTCGGGTCGGTCGCGGATGCAACCGCGACCGTGTTCGTGTCCGCGACCGTGTTGAGCTGCGTGGTCGCGTTGGTTGCGGTAGTCGCGGTTTGTGGCAGTTAGCGGCTCCATGCGTCGGCGAGGCCGTCTTCCCCGTCTGCGCGGTAGCCCTTGATGGCGTGACCGCTGATCTTGATATCTTTGGATCTGACGCCGTATTTGCCCAGTTCGCGGCCTAGTCTGCGGGCGTCGAGCGGTTTTCCGTGTAGGTCAGCCCAGTTGGATTCGTCTAGGTCGTGCAGCGCTGTAAGTAGGTCGGCGGTGGTCATGCGGTCGGTGCCGTTCGCGGTGAAGACGTGCCGTAGGTCGGCCAGTAGCCGCACACCGGTTGAGGTTATCTGCGGTCCGGTGTTGAGGACGAAGTGGCGGCAGGCGCTGCGTGCGGTAGTGGGCCAGTGGCCTCCGGCGGTGTCGGCGATGGCGAGGAGTGGTTCCCAGATTTCGGCGGGTCGGTCGGGTCGAGAAACGGCTTATGGCCAGCTTCCCCCAACCAACGCGACACCTCGTCGGCGATCACCCGGTCCGGGGTGGCATAGCTGATGAAGACGCGAGCCACGACCACCCCCAACCCACTGCCCCCGCAGACACTCGATGATACGTCCGATCCCTCAGACGACCCCCAGATCGGCCAGGCCCACCCACAGAGAACCTCCAGACAGCCAGACTGCCATACGAGCCGCCCAACCCCCGGTCAGACAGGGATCTTCGTTATGGCGCGAAAGCCGCTAGATGGCTAGATCTGGGTTGTGGCGATCTGTCGGGCTGTTCGGGCGAGTTCCTGGGTGTCGGTGCCGGGTCGGGCTTGCAGCGCGGTGGCCAGTGGTGTCAGCCATTCCCGTCGGGCGGCGACGGATTGCAGGGTGCTCACCTTCTCGATGGCCTGGTGGGCCAGGACCAGTCCCCGGGGTTCCCCCGCCCGTATGTGGATCTCGGCGAGGAGGAGTTCGGCCAGGGTGTGGCCTCGGCGGTAGTGGCCCTCGCTATAGGCGTGTACCGCGCTGGCGGCGAACCGCTCAGCGGCATCAAACCGGCCCAAGTCGCGCTGAATCCCGGCGGTCCCCAGATCAGCGCCCGCACGCTCGAACGCATCACGAGGCACCCACCCGTCGTTCGCCTCGGCGAGATAGCGGGTCGCCTCCTCGGTACCACCCATACGGGCATAGGAGGTGGCGGAGGTCCGGGCCAGCCGCGCGGTGAGCCTCAGCACCCGCGGGTCCTCAGCACAGAGCTGCTGACACCGCCCCAGCTGAACGAGCTTAAGCGCATCATTGGGATGCCCGGTACGGGCCAGCGTCACTCCGGCGTGCCACGCGGCGTTAGCGATCCCGTAGGTGTCCCGGGCCTGACCGGCTAGCTCCAGGGCGCGGGTGAAGTGGCCGGTCCCGTCCAGCCCGGAGTCATAACGGCACCATCCCGCCTCAGTGTGCAGCTCCGCCAGCGCGGCGGCCAGCTGCGCTGTGACCGTGTCGAGCGCGGGGACGTGCATCCACCGGGTGTAAAGAATCGCGGCGGTACTGACCAGGTCGGCCTGCCCGCCGTAGTACCGCGCGAGACCGCGCAGCCCCTCAGTGACCGCCCGCACGGTGTGCACATGGACCATGCCCAGCCGCGAGGGCAGCGGCTGCCCGGCCGGCAGGGCCAGCTCGGGCAGACCCACACACGCCTGACCCAGACCAGCGGCCATCGTGGCGGCGACCAGGACACGGCGTTTCATGCCCTCGTCCACCTCCCCTCCGGCGGAAGGTGGGTCCGGCGCCTGCTCACCGTAACTCAGACCCAGCCACGCCCGGGGTACCCCGAGCCCATCAGCGATACGCTCCAGCACCCACACATCCCGCACCCGACGGCCCTTGAGAATTTCACACACCTCCGACTGCGACTGCCCAGTCACCTGCGCGATCCGGCGCTGACTCACACCCAAGCGTCCGAGGAGCCGGTAGACGGTGGCGATGTCGCGGGCCGCCAACGCGGCGCGCATCTCCTCGCCGTCGAAGAACTCGAGCTCGATCGAACTCACCGGGGATCACCTCCTCTCTGGGTGTGGAGGCACCTGGTGCCGGGGACTCGGGGGCTGCACGCGGGCTGGCAATCGTTGCTCTCGCCCGCGCCCGCCGCCTCTCACGGGTTTCTCGCGGCGGCCCGGCACCAGATGCAGGGCGCACTGTGACAGCTGAGACCAGAGTGACGGGAGAAGGCGGACCGCACCAGGCGCTCAGGCCGTCACCCCAGTGTGGCACCCCTCAGGGTTGACGGTTGTGACGGTCGATACGGGGGAGCCGGCGGCTGACCGGGTGCAGCTTAAGATCATGCGGCACAGTCTCGGTGCGCACCTGGCCACCTATCGCACTGCGGCCGGGATCACCCAACCCGAACTGGCCCAGGCCCTCAGCCGGACCCGGAGCACGATCTCGAAGGTCGAACACGGCACTCGCGGAATGCCCGAGCGGCTGTGGAAGATCACCGATGACCTGTGCAGTGCTGACGGCGCCCTGGTGAGTGAGCACACCACGCTGGCCCAGGCCGAGCAGGACTACCGTGGTCGGTGGCGCACCCAGCAGCGCCAGGCGCGGCAAGCGGCGGCGCAGGCCGACGTGGACGCCCTCAGGGTCGCCCCCGCACCGTCGCCTGACGCGCGGGAGCGTGGCCAGGTGGGTGGGCGCGACACGTGGCCGGAGACGACGGGTGTAGGCAGTGAGCTGGCCGTGGAGCTGATGCGGGAGGTGGTCGCGACGTTGGCGCGGTCGGTGGGTCGTCGCGAGGCGCTGCGGGTCGCCAAGTGGGCGCTGGCGGCCATGGGCCTGGCCGGCCTGGACGCCGACGAGTGCACCCGAGTAGCGCAGGCTGTGGACGCTCCGCAGCGGGTCGACGCCCATGTTGTGAATAACCTGGCGACCACGCTGGCCCATTGCAGGCGTCAAGAAGACACGCTCGGATCGTGTGAGGTGCTGGATACGGTCGTCGCGCAGCATGGGATCGTGCGCCGCCTGCTTAAGGGTGGCTGTCCGGGGGGACTGCGCAGGCATCTGAGCACCGTGGATAGCACCATGGCAGCCACGATTAGTGGCTACCTCATCAGCATGAACCAGCCTGACGGGGCTAGATGGTACTTCGAGCGTGCCCGCCGAGCCGGTCACGACGCTCGCAATCCGGCGTGCGCCGCCTACGCGGCAGCCTGGGCGACCCGTGCGGCAATCCTGCGCGGCGACACGCCCACCGCTCTGGACACCGCCGCCGCCGGGCGGAGCCTTACGGCGCGCACCGACGACGCTCAACTCAAAGCCTTCGTTGAGCAGATGGCCGCCGGCGCCTACGCACTGGACGGCCAGTACGGGCCGTATATGGCGGCGTGTGAGAGGGCCGGGGGATTCCTCGCCAGTGGGAACGGGCGTGCCCCGAGTTCACTGGCATACTGGATCCACGAGGGCATGCTGGACAGCCTTCGCAGCGAATTTCTATCATTGCTGGGCAAACCAAGCGAAGCCGTCGAAGCCGCAACCACTGCCCTAGCACGGTTGGATCATACCCCTTATGTGCACAACTACGCGCACTGTGAAGTGAAACTGGGCAACGCGCTCGTGCTCTCCGAGGAAATCCCCGAGGCCGCGCGGGTGCTCGGTGACGCGGCCGGCTTCGCAAACCTCTCACCACGAATCACAGCGGAACTCCACGCCACCCGAGCCCTGATGCAACCCTGGGAAAACACCCAAGCCGTCACCACACTCGACGCCCAGCTGGAAGCATGTGGACTCATACCAACGACTGCGCCGTGCCGGCGGCCCGGCGGTTCCGGTCCGAGCAGCTGAACGGCCACAATTTCTTATACTGATAATCGCCCCTTGGGGTCATAGGGTGAACGCACCACCAGGAATGATACCCTATTGCTCGCCCATTCGGCAACCAGAAGGAGCCATCGTCAGTGCAGGGTACGGAACTCGTTGCTGAGGAACGGGAAAACATCTCTCGGGAGCTCGCCGCCGGT
>JAFAUB010000157.1 GCA_019243635.1 Pseudonocardiales bacterium | reverse complement strand
CCCCGGACGGAGTCGCCCACTTCCTCGAGGTCAACGTCGCCCCGGGTCTCACCGAGACGTCCCTGCTCCCGATGGCGCTCGAGTCCGACGGCACGCGGCTGGGTGAGGTGTTCGCCGAGCTGATCGAGCGTGCCGTGGCTCGCGGCTGACCGGGCCGGTCACGCCCGTGCCGAGACGGTCTGGCGGGCCATCCGGGCCAGGTCCCGCGCGTCGCGGCCCGGCCGGGTTTCCAACGCGGCGGCTAACGGTGTGAGCTTTCTTCGAACGCGGACCGAGCTGAGCCTGTTCGTGGCGGTAATCGCACCGTGAGCCAAGGGGAGACCACTGGGCTCCCCGGCGTGGACATGCACCGTGGCCACCACAATGCTGGAATGGGCATGGCCGCGCTGGTTGACGCCCTCCCAGCGGCGCACGGACGCCGCCGCGAGCGACTCCGCGACGTCCAGCCGCCCCTGGCGCAGCGCCAGCCGCGCGGCGGGACGGTCCAGGTCACCGTAGAGATCAGAGTGAGTCGCCGACCACAGCTCCCGCGCCTGCGCCATCTCCTTCTCGGCGCCGTCCAGATCCTCAAGATCGGCCAGAGCGTTCGCGATCTCCTCCCGCGCGCACGCCTGCACGGCCGCCCTCCCGACGGACCCGACGACCACCGCGCGCTGCTCGTCTTCGGGGATGTACCGCGCCTTGAGCCACCCGAGCTGCACCATCTTCAACCCGTCATCAGGACGGCCGAACTCCCTGATGGCCATCCCGGACTGGATCATGGCTTCGACCTGCAGGTAGGTATCTCCGGCCTCAGCGGCCAGCACCAGCGCTGTCGTGAAGTGGTGCATCATCCGGTCGTAGCGCCAGGCGTCGAACCCGGCCCACGCTGCCTCCATGTGCAACTCGGCCACTGCCACCTTCAGCGCGCGCTTGACCGGCTCGGGACCGGACACGCCCAGCAGCCGGGTGGCCCGCTCGGCGGCGGCACTGAGCACCTCCGGGTCGGTATCCGCATTGCTCGCAGCGCCGAGCCGCCGGGTCAGGTTGCGCACCTGCACCACGTGGATCCCATCAACCCGGGATGGCAGTGACACCGGCTTCGGGCCGGGCAGTGTTGGCAGCCCCTGCAGCCTGGGCGCCGACTGAACCCCCACGGTGGTGAGCCCGTAGGCCAGCAACACCCGGCGGCGCATCGCCTCAACCACCTCCTCCGGCACAGTGGTGCGCCTTCCAGGGTAGGCGTCCGCGACACCCGCCAGTCGCATGTATCCCCGGGGGACCTCCAGCCCGTCACAGATCCGCTCCAGCACGTTCACATCCCGCACCTGCCGGCCGTGCAGGATCTCCCACACCTCCGACTGCGACTGCCCCGTACACCGGCTAATCTCCCGTTGACTCATCCCGAGCCGCCGCAACAACCGATACACCCCCGCCACATCACGGGCATCCAACACAGCCCGCGCCTGCGGCCACTCATACCACGGGGACCCCCCTGCCGCATCCACCACGATCACCGCCTCCCTCAGTGGTTGTGCCAGCCAGCACCCTAGCGCGCGACCCCGTCACAGTGATCCACGAAGGGTGCTGCGCCTGCTGATCGCATCAGGCGCAGTCGCAACGGAATGCGAACGCACCATCGGCGACCCGAGAACGTGCGTGCACAAGCATCCATAAGAGCCGTTGCCGGGGGTCAGGGTGTACGCGCCTGCGGTGGGGGTCCATGTCAGCGTCCCCGAAAGCTGGAGGCGTGGATCGAAGCTTGTCTGTCGGCTAGAGCCTCGCCATTTGGCGTAGAAACCAATAGAAGCACTCTTCACTCGTGGGCGCTCCGGATGGAAGCTTGCAGGAACAGACGACACGCCGACCAGCCGAAGGGGCAAACTCATGGCCTTCACGTTCCCGGCTCAGATCCCGGACACCCCGGAAACAACTCGCCGACCGCCTGGCGCAACGAGAACGGCGACCTGATCGTGCAAGGCTATAAGGCCACCGAGGAGGACTACATGGAGGCGGAACGCGCCGGATCCACCCCGGGTCACCACCACGACGCCGCAAGCATCCCCGACAACGAGGTGATCGTGCGCGTCCCGGTGTCGCTCATCCCCGCGCTGAAGGCGGCGCTGGCGTGACCACACCGTTCCACGAGAACCTGGCGAAGGCGAAGCGGACCGCGTACCACCTCGAACAACGCGACGGCTGGGCGCTCGACAGCGCGAAGTACCGGGCCTCCTTCGAGGCGTTCATGGCGGTCCACGCACCCGACGCTGACGCCGACGGAGAGTTTTGGAGCGGGTGGACTTCCACGGTGCGCGAAGCGGTAGCGCGCGGTGTGGAGTTCCGGCGGCTGCGGATCGTGTCCGAGCCCTTGAGCGACTACATCCTCTGGGAGCACGCGATTACGGCGGCCAACGTCGCTGCCGGTGAGCGGGTCCGGTGGCTGTCCCGCTCTAAGTGTGTGGATCTGACCCGTGGTGCCCGTTGACTTCTGGGTCTTCGACTCAGATTCGGTGCTGTTCGGGCACTTCTCCGGCAACGGCGAGTCGACCGGTCACGAGCTGCGCACCGAGCCGGAGATCGCCAAGCTGGCCGCCGAGTGCTTCGAGGCCGCCTGGTCCCGCGCGACCACTACACCCGGCGTAGGCCGACGTTGCCCGCGTCCCCGTACTCGTCCGTCCAGAAGGCGCGGGAGCAGCTTGCCGCCCGTCTGGTGGAGATCCGGAAGGATGCGGGCATCAACTCCCGCGAGCCGGCTCGCAGGCGCGGTGGCCGACCTCGCGCTGAGTGCGCACCGGTTGCTCGGGCTGCGCGACGTGTCCCGAACCGACGCGGTGCTCACCCCGGACGGAGTCGCCCACTTCCTCGAGGTCAACGTCGCCCCGGGTCTCACCGAGACGTCCCTGCTCCC
>JAFAUB010000154.1 GCA_019243635.1 Pseudonocardiales bacterium | reverse complement strand
TCGACCAACCGGTAATATTCACTCTCAAGGTGCTCCTCGAACTGGCATCGATAAGGGCTTCAGCACTCTCATCATCCCAGCTCAGGAGCACCCCCCACGATCAACACACCGACCACCCGCGCACCCGGACGAAAAGCCAGGGCTAGGTCGATGAACGTCCGTGGTGTTGCGATCTCACTCTTCTCCGGAGCCGGTGGGCTCGACCTGGGGGCCGAGGCCGCCGGCTACCGGGTCGCCGCAGCGGTCGAGCAGGACCGCGACGCCGCAACGACAATGGAGAAGAACTTCCCCGACCTGGTCAGCCCGGTGATCCAGGCCGACATCCTCGACGTGTCGACCCGTGAGATCCTCCGCGCGGCGGGTCTCACCGGCCGGGAACGACCGGATCTCCTGATAGGCGGCCCTCCTTGCACGCCCTTCTCCAAGAGTGGGTTCTGGCTTGACTGGAAGCGTGCCGGCCTGGATCCGGGCGCCTCGCTTCTGCAGGCTTTCACGCGGGTGCTCGCGGAGTGCCGTCCCCGCGCGTTCGTCCTGGAGAACGTCTACGCGCTGACCTACAAGAACCAGGCGAGCAGACCGGCCTACGAACGTCTCATGAGGGAGATAGACGAGGCCGGCTATGATGCGCGAGCGAATGTCCTTCACGCCGCGAACTACGGCGTTCCTCAAGCGCGTCCACGCCTGTTCGTGATCGGTGCGCCGAAGGGCGAGAAATGTCCTGAGCATCCCGCTCCCACACATGGAGGTATGTGGGAGCGCCAGTCGACGGGCAACCCGGCTCTCCCGCACGTGACCACTGGTGAGGCTCTTCACGGGCTTGTCACCGAGCCCGAGCCCGGAGAAGCTGTCACAGGCCGGTGGGGCCACCTACTACCCGAGGTTCCGCCGGGCGGCAACTACCTGCACTACACCGCCGAACGCGGCCACCCCACACCGGTCTTCCGGTGGCGGTCGCGTTACTGGTCGTTCCTTCTCAAGCTTGATCCCGAGAAGCCGGCTCCGACCATCCAGGCGCAGCCCGGTCCCAATATCGGGCCCTTTCACTGGGAGAACCGACGTCTACGGGTAGGTGAGGTCAAGCGCCTTTTCACCTTTCCTGACGAGTTCGAGCTGGTAGGCAAGAGGTCGTCCGTGCAGGCGCAGCTGGGTAACTCAGTGCCGCCGCGGCTCGCGCACGCCGTCGTCGAGGCTGTCGCCGACAGCCTGTAGGCTGAGGCCGTGTCCTCGCGGTGGGTGTCGACAGAAGACGGGGCTCATCTCCGCGCACGACGTAAGGAGCACACCGAGCCGGAGATGCTGCTGCGCAGCGCTCTTCATGCGCTCGGTGCCCGTTTCCGTCTTCACCGCCGAATTGCTCCATGCTGTACGCCCGATCTCGTGTTACCCCGCCGAGGGATCGCGGTCTTCGTCGACGGTGACTACTGGCACTCCTGTCCCGAACACGGGCGGAAGACCCCCTTCACCGGCCCCAACGCCGACCTGTGGGCTGAGAAGCTGCGCCGGAACCGGGAACGGGACTCCAGGTCGACCAAGCTGGCTGAGGAAGCAGGCTGGACCGTCGTCCGCGTGTGGGAATGTGCCGTCCGCGCTGATTCCCTGGGGGTTGCCCGGGACGTCCTCGACGGTCGAGCGCCCGGCCCTGTCAGCAACGGCAGGTCTTCGGCGCCTCACGTGGAGCCGGGAGCGTTCGGTGTCGCGCACAGCCGGGTCGGCGCGTAGCGGGCGAGCACCGGCGCCGGTGGCCGCCGTGGGCTGTCGGCTATCCGCGAGGGCCAGGGGAACATCGGTCCGTAGGATCGTGTTATGGCAGGCGTGAGCGAGCAGATCCGGGACGTCATCATCATCGGCTCGGGTCCGGCCGGCTACACGGCCGCGATCTACACCGCGCGTGCCCAGCTGGACCCGCTCGTGTTCGAGGGAAGCCAGTACGGCGGCGCCTTGATGACCACGACCGAGGTGGAGAACTACCCCGGGTTCCGCGACGGGATCATGGGTCCGGACCTGATGGACCAGTTCCGAACCCAGGCCGAGCGCTTCGGCGCCGAGCTGCGGCCCCACGACGTGACGTCGGTCGAGCTGACCGGTGACCTCAAGCGGGTCATGGTCGGTGGCAGCACCCACCTGGCCCGGTCGGTGATACTCGCGATGGGCGCCGCACCCCGCTACCTGAACGTCCCCGGAGAGCAGGAGCTGCTCGGCCGCGGCGTCAGCTCGTGCGCCACCTGCGACGGCTTCTTCTTCCGCGACCAGGACATCGCCGTCATCGGTGGTGGGGACTCCGCGATGGAGGAGGCCACCTTCCTGACCCGGTTCGCGCGGTCGGTCACCGTGGTGCATCGACGCGCCGAGTTCCGCGCCTCCAAGATCATGATCGAGCGGGCCCGGAACAACGAGAAGATCCGCTGGCGCACCGGGGTGAGGGTCGACGAGGTGCTCGGCGACGGCGGGGTCACCGGCCTGGGCCTTTCCGACGGCTCAACGCTGGACGTCACCGGGATGTTCGTGGCGATCGGGCACGACCCGCGCAGCGACCTGGTCCGCGACCAGGTGGACACCGACCCGGATGGATACCTGCTGGTGACCGCACCCACCACCGCCACCAGCGTCGACGGCGTCTTCGCCGCGGGCGACCTGGTGGACCGCACCTACCGACAAGCTGTCACCGCCGCCGGCACCGGTTGCTCGGCCGCGATCGACGCCGAGCGCTGGCTCGCCGAGCATGCCGAGGACCCACGTGCTCAGGTAGCCCACGAGTTCGTCGGCGGCGGCTACGGGCCGACGCCCTGATCACCCGAGTTCCCCCCGGATCCCGCACCCAGGAGATATGAGATGGCAGACAAGTCGACCGTGACCGTGACCGATGAGTCGTTCGCCGCGAAGGTACTCGGCAGCGACAAGCCGGTGCTGGTGGACTTCTGGGCAATCTGGTGCGGTCCCTGCAAGTACGTGGCGCCGGTGCTCGAGGAGATCGCCTCGGAACACGCTGAAAAGATCGTCATCGCGAAGGTGGATATCGACAAGAACCCCAAAACCGCAGGGGACTACCAGATCAGGTCGATCCCGACCATGATCCTGTTCTCGGGCGGCGAGCCGGTGAAGACGATCGTCGGCGCCAAGCCCAAGGCCACGCTGCTGAACGACCTAGCCGACTACCTGAACTGATATGGCCTACGGGTCCCTCGGCTGGCGCAGCAAGGACCGGCTGCCGGCGGCGATGCGGGATTCGACGCTCGCGACCAGCTCGGCATTGGCGGTGAGCTGGTCGCGATGTTCGGGCCAGTGCATTCTCACCTGTTCGACCAACTCGGCGACGCAGGCGGCCAGCTCCGCCTGCGGGGCACGCAGGCGCCCTTGTAAGCGTTCGAAGGTGGCGACGTCCACCTTGTCGAGGCGCCTCGTGCCACCGAACTTCAGGCCAAGCGTCTCCCGTTCCCCGAGGTAGTACGCGGTGGAAACCATGTCGTACGCCGGCGCGAGACCGGGAACCCGCGGATCGGTATAGATCAACGACCAGTTCTTCAGGTGCGCGTCACCGTTGGCGATGAGAACGGTGAACGCCAGCCGGCGGGTGAACTCGCGAAGACCGGCCAGATCGTGACCCCGGTAAGCGAGCGCAGCCACGGTTTCGTAGTTGCCGAGGTATTTGGCCTCCGGGTAGACGTCGCGTACCTGGGCCAGATCTTCGATGTGTACCAGGTCGCGGTTCACATCCCGGTCGAATCGCCGGATGGCGTACGCCCACTCCTCCCGGCTCGTCCAGACGTCCGGCGGTAAGCCGTCCAGCTCGTCACGGTGCACGAGCCGGACCGGCGGAACCTCGATGCCGGCGGACGCCGCCAGGGACATCATGGTGAACTCGTTGCGCGGCACGTCTGGATATGTCTGGTCAGGCAGCTTGACGATCCAGTCGCCGCCCACTCCGAAGGCGGGCAGGGTGAGCCGGTCACCCTTCGCGAGCATGGAGAACTTGAGTGCGACTCCGGCCAGCGAGAAGCGCCAGGTCTCCTGCTCCCGCGTGTGTTGTGCCGCCGACATCGGAGCGGGTCTCGGCGACCACTCGATCTCGTCGCTCTCGCCTTCCAGCGCAGGCAGCACTCGCACGGCACCCGGCAGGTCATGCCCGACCTGCGCGAGTAGCTCCATCTCGCGCTGCGGAGACACTTTCCGCTCGGCGGCGATCCATTCCCGTAGCCGGCCTTCGGGAAGCAGGTTGGAGAACCAACGAGGTAGGCGTAGCGCGGCCGCATGCCGAGCGGAGAGATCCTGCTCGAAAATCAGGCCGAGGACCGGCCGGTCCGGGTCGTTGAGGTACTCGTGAGAGAACACAAAGCGCGTGTAGTCGCCGCGCTGGACCAGAGTGCCCACCCGACCGCTGCGCAGCCACACCGAGTGCCGGATCTCAGGCGGCGTCATCGTCCCCCGCACCGTCGAGATCCTCGATGAGCAACTCGTGCAGCGGTGGGGTGTTCTCGAAACCCCACTCGCATTTGCGCGCCAGGAAGGATCCGAGCACGCGTTGCAGGTCCATCCGGCGGGACTCCAGGAAGGCCACGGTGTCACCGGCGGCCAGATGGCGCTCACTCTCGGGGCTGATCGAGTGGGACTGGAGCACCTGCGCCCAGATGTCCTCGGCCACATCGAACGGGCGTTGCAGGAACGCCCCCGACACCCCATTCGCGGGCTCGATGAGCACCGGCACCAGCGCCCGGTTCGACGCCCAGAGGCGGTACGGCTCGGGGACAAACCTCCGGGCGACGAAGACGGCCACCGCATCCGCGGCGGTCGCCCGGTCGATCAACGCCTCCGTGAGCTGTGACAGCTCGAACTGGACGCCCGTATCGGGGCTGCGAGGGCCGAGTTCCCACCAGGAGCATAGCGTGATCTTCGCTGATGCCTCGTTGGTGCGGAACCGACGCAGCTCGGGAATCTTCACCTGACGCTCGTCAACCTTCACCTGACGCTCGTCAACCTTCACCTGGCGCTCGTCGAGCGCGCCGAGGAGGTCCCTGATCGATCCGCTCAGATCGGCGGGATCGACCCTCGTGCACAGGATGCGCACAGCACCGGTGGCGCTGCCTTTGAAGATCTCCGGACCGAGCACGGCCGCGCGCCAGTACCAGCGGCCCAGCAGCCTGAGATTCGCCGGATCAGGGTCGGGATGGTGGGCGAAAACCCTGGTCAGCACCACGAGGAGGTAGCGGTATGCCAGCAGCGTGACATGGGGAACTCCGATCGACTGCAGAAAGCGCACGGCCCGGACCAGCGCCTCCTCGCCGGCGGCGAACGCGGAGTCACGATCCTCGTTTCGGAACTCGAGGTCACCACGCCTGTTGTCGTCATCGAACTCAAGCCGGATCTCGCGATGCACATCTGGCCCGCGACGGGCGAGGATGGCCCGGAGCACCGTGTCGGCATCGACCCGACCGAAACCGGACTCGTCCTCCACGTGATCGGCGATCTGGTCGATGCTCAGGGTGTGCTCGGCGTCGGACTCATCGCCGGCATTGAGTGCGGAGAAGATCTCCGCCCGGCTCAGTCGCTTACCGTAGCTGTTCATCCGGTCGAAGATGTCCCGCAGTACGCGCGTGTCGTCCTGCACCACCTGGTAGGCCGGAATCGCAAACTGGCGTAAGTGCTTGGCGAGCTCGAACGCCCTGTTTCGGTAATCGCCGACCTCGGGGTGAGTGGCGAACCAGTCCAGCACCTTGGCCAGGTCGAAAAGAGTGGGCAGCGGGATCACGTACGGGTCGTCGGTCCCGGGCCGGCTCACGATCCGGTCGTCTCGCACGTCGCAGCCGAGGTCGAACCGGGGATCCCGCGCCCCGTCCGGGTGCAGCGCGTTGGCGAGGCTGGTGACCCGCTGCTGACCGTCGACCACCCATAAGGCCTGATCGACCTGGGGTGCGTCGATCCGGAGCGCACCGAGCGTCAGCCGCTGCGCAGGTGCCGGTCGCCGCCAGAGCAGCAGGCCGCCGACCGGGTACCGTTTGACGACGCTGTCGAGGAGCCGGATGACGTCTTGGCGCGTCCAGCGGAAGTCTCGCTGAAAGTGCGGGACCCGAATCCGACCGCTCCAGGCCAGCCCCACCAGGTCGTCGAGGTCGAGCGTGGTGGCGCGGGTCTCGAGGCCGCTGCTCATCCCACCTCCCTCGACGCGGCGTCAGGCCGGCCGCAGGCTCGGCTCGACGGTGTGGATCGTCACCGATCCCAGTAGCCGCTCCAATGCCGCCTCGACGTCTTCCTTCCAGGTCAGCGCGGTGCGCAGCTCCAGGCGCAACCGGGGCCAGCGCGGGTGCGCGTGCACCGTCTTGAACCCGACCTGCTGCAGGAACTCGGCCGGGACCACACAGCTGGGCTCCGCCGGGTCGGGCTGGGCGTCACCGAAAGCCTCGATGGCCTTCACGCCGCGCCGGATGAGATCCTTGGCGACCGCCTGCACCAGCATCCGGCCCAGCCCGCCACCACCGAACTCCGGCAGCACCTTCAGCGCGGTGAGCAACACGGCATCGGCGCTGACCGGCGAGGTGGGAAACGCCGCCGCCCTCGGCACCGCGGCCGGCGGGGCGTACAGCACGTAGCCAGCCGACACGTCCCCGGACATCACGATCCGCCCGCAGGAGCCCCACTCCAGCAACACGTTGGAGACCCAGGACTCCTTCTCCAGCTCGGTCTGGCCGAACTCCTCGGCCTGCTCGCGGATATGCGGGGCGAGCTCCCAGAACACGCACTGCCGGCACTTCTTCGGCAGCAGATCGAGGTTGTCCAGGGTGACACCGACCATCCGACGTGACACCGGGCCTCCCTGAACTCACAAGCCCTACTCTGAGCGACCGGGCTCCAGCACTGCGGGCACATCGCCTCGCGCAGCATATGCCGATGGCCACCCGGGGTGAAGGCGGTGGGGCACCCCGCAGCTGACCTCTACACTGCCAGGGGACCTCCAACCCCAGTTAGGCGCCTATGACTCCTAGAGCGACCCCCCACCGGCCACAGTCCACCCAACGCGACCTCGATCCACATCTGGGCCGCTACGCGCAGCGCACCGTAGGCATGACCGCGTCCGAGGTCCGGGCGCTGTTCGCGGTGGCCAGCCGCCCTGAGGTCGTCTCACTGGCTGGTGGCATGCCCTACCTGCCCGCGCTGCCGCTGGACCAGCTGGCCGGCGAGCTCGCGCAGATGGTCATGACCGACGGGATGGCGGCGCTGCAGTACGGCTCGGCGCAGGGTACCCCGGAGCTTCGCGAGCAGATCTGCGAGGTGATGGCGCTGGAGGGAGTCCGGGCGCACCCCGACGACGTCACGGTGACCGTCGGTTCGCAGATGGCCCTGGACATGGTCACCCGGATCTTCTGCGACCCGGGGGACGTGGTGCTCGCCGAGGCGCCGTCCTATGTCGGGGCGCTGAGCACCTTCGCCTCCTACCAGGCGCGGGTGGTGCAGGTGCCGATGGACGACGACGGGGTGGTACCCGCCGAGCTGGACGCCGTGCTGTGCTCGCTGCGCGCCCAGGGCCGCACCCCCAAGTTCCTGTACACCATCCCGAACTTCCACAATCCGGCCGGCGTCACGCTGGCCCCGGCGCGCCGCGGCGACGTGCCGCAGTTGTGCGCCGAGCATCGGGTACTGATAGTCGAGGACAACCCGTACGGACTGCTGGGCTTCGACGGCCAGATCTATCCGGCGCTGCGGGCCACCGACCCGGACAACGTGGTGTACCTGGGCTCGTTCTCCAAGACCTTCGCGCCCGGCCTGCGGGTCGGCTGGGCGCTGGCCCCGCACGCGGTACGGGAGAAGCTGGTGTTGGCCGCGGAGTCGGCGACGCTGTGCCCCCCGACGTTCACCCAGTTCACGGTGTCCCGCTACCTGGCTCAGCATGACTGGAGAGGTCAGATCAAGAGCTACCGGGAGGCCTACCGGGAACGCCGCGACGCCATGCTGGCGGCGCTGGCGCAGCACATGCCTCGGGGGTGCCGGTGGACCCGTCCCGCGGGCGGGTTCTACGTCTGGCTCACCGTGCCCGAAGGCTTGGACACCAAGGCGATGCTGCCCCGGGCGGTGACCCAACGGGTCGCCTATGTCCCCGGCACCGCCTTCTACGCCGACGGTGACGACTCCGCCAGGAACAGGCTGATGCGGCTGTCGTTCTGCTACCCGACACCGGAGCGGATCACCGAAGGGGTGCGCCGGCTGGCCACCGTGCTGGAGCGCGAGTTCGAGCTGCAGCGCACGTTCGGTAGCGTTCGGTCCCGCACGATGCCCGGGCCACAGTCACCCTGCCCGGACACCGCCTGATCTGATGTACCGGCTCGGCCGGCCGGAGTCTGGTTGCCGGCTCGGCCGGCCGGAGTCTGGTTGCCGGCCCGGCCGGCGTACCCGCTGAGGAGTCATCGGTGACCGATCGCACCGTCGCAGTGTTGGCTGGTGGGCTGTCGCATGAGCGGGACGTGTCGCTGCGCTCCGGGCGCCGGCTGTCCAACGCGCTGCGGGAGGCCGGGCTGCACGTCGAGGAGTGGGACGTCGACGCCACGCTGGCCGGCCGGCTCACCGCCGGCCGGCCGGACGCCGTCGTGGTGGCGCTGCACGGCGGGGCGGGGGAGAACGGCGCCGTACAGTCGGTGTTGGAGATGATGCGGGTGCCCTATGTGGGTACCGACCCGCGGGCCTGCCGCCGGGCCTGGGACAAACCGACCGCCAAGGACGAGCTGGCCCGCGCCGGGCTGAGCACTCCGGACTGGGTCACACTGCCGCACGCCACCTTCCGCGACCTCGGGGCGCCCGACGTGCTCGACGCGCTGGTCGCCTGGCTCGGTCTGCCGCTGGTCCTCAAACCGCCCCAAGGCGGCTCGGCGCTGGGCCTGCACGTGGTGCGCGAGGTCACCGAGCTGCCGGGCGCCATCGTGGGTTGCCTGGCCTACGGGGACTCGGTCCTCGCCGAGAGACTCGTCGAGGGCGTCGAGGTCGCGGTCACCGTGCTGGACGAGCCGGACGGGCCGCGGGCGCTGCCCGCGGTGGAGATCAACGCCACGTCCGGCCTGTACGACTACGCCGCCCGCTACACCGCTGGGCTCGCCACCTTCCACGCCCCGGCCCGGCTCGACGCCGCGGCGGCGGCCGCGGTGGCCGACCTCGCGCTGAGTGCGCACCGGTTGCTCGGGCTGCGCGACGTGTCCCGAACCGACGCGGTGCTCACCCCGGACGGAGTCGCCCACTTCCTCGAGGTCAACGTCGCCCCGGGTCTCACCGAGACGTCCCTGCTCCC
>JAFAUB010000056.1 GCA_019243635.1 Pseudonocardiales bacterium | reverse complement strand
TACTGGCAGGCTTCGTTGATCGAGTGGTCTGTATTTCTTTGCGGGGGGTTGCCTTGGCGTCGAGATGGCGGTTGAGGAACCAGGGTCGTGTTTACTGACCGTGGTCGCCGGGTGTGTAGGTTTTCCAGGTTCCTCCGGCGTCGATGTTGTGTCGGTGGGTGGTGTGGTAGTGGAATCCGAGCGTTTTGGCGACGACGGGTGCGGGTGTTTGCAGGACGAGCTGGCGTAGCGCGGTGACGCGGGTGGCGGTGCTGGGGATGCCGAGCTGGTGGATGTGCGTTCGCGGGGTGCTGACGTGGAGTGGTTGGCTGGCGCGGCGGCCGGGGAACAGCCAGCGGGCGTTGGGGTTGGTGGCGGTGTGCATGTTCTCCCGCTCGCTGGCTGCGTGCAGCAGGAGGCTGGCGAATGGCTCGGGCACCGGGGTGGGTGGCTCTCCAAGCCGGATGTGTACGTGGCCGTCGCCGTCTTGGACGATGTCGTCGATGCTCAAGCGGACGATGCGGCTGGCGGGTTGGGCGTAGAGCAGCATCAGGCAGGCGGCCACGCGGGAGCGCAGCGGCGGGGTGTCGTCGGTGAGGATCCGGCGCAGCAGGGCCAGCCGTCGGCTCTGGGTGATCCGCTGTCCGGTGTGGGGTGTGCGCAGCGGTGGCAGGGCGAGCTTGGGCATCAGGCGACTGGTGATCGCCCAGGTCAGGAACGCTCGCGTGGCGTGTTTGTGCGAGTTGCGGGCTTGGGCGTGCCAGGTGTCGATGTCGTCTTGGGTGGTGGCGGCCAGGGCGTGGTCGCGCTGGTCAAGCCAGGCCAGGAAGCGCTCGGCGTGGGTGAACTGCTCACTGGCGTACCGTCGGGCGGCTGAGGTGAGCGGGCGGGCGTGGGCTCGCGCGGTCAGCCGTGGTATTTGATGCCAGCGGCTGAATCGGGCCAGCAGTGGGTAGTGCTGGCTGCTGGCCAGCTTGGCGAGCCGGTGGTGCAGCCAGGTCTGAAAGTGCAGCAGCTGCTTGTCAACGAGCGGGAGGACTCCGCAGCTGGTGAGCAGATCACGCAGATAGGCCACGGTGCGCCAGTTGGGCAGTTCATGCAGCGCCTCGTGCGAGAGCGGGATCTGGCCGCCGGCCAGGGCGGCCAGCAGTTGAGGGACCTGCGGATTGTCCAGCCAATGCAGGCCGCTGCGGGGCTTGTCCATGCCGACTACCAGCTCGAACAGTGGCGCCAAGGCTGGCGCGATGCGCCCAGTCCCGTCGTCGAGCGCGGCGGTCATTCTGTCGGTGAGCGTGCAGCGCTCGCACAGGCGTCCGCCCAGCAGGCGCCCCTCCAAGCCGCAGCGGTCGCAAAAGAAGCTGCGAGTGATCCCAGCGCAGTCGCGGCAGATCGGTGTCCCGTCGTGACCTCGCCCGGGCAGTAGACGCTGCACGTCGCAGCCTGGACAGCGCCCGTAGGTGCTGGCCGCTCTCTCGGCGCAGCTGCGGCAGATCGCACCTTCCCAGTTCGCTGCCTTGCCCGCCCGACGCCCACACCGGATGCAGTCGCGGATGTGCCAGCGTTCGTACTGCTCGGCGGTCATGCGGCGCGGGGAGCTCATGGCTCGGGCCGGATGCGGGCCCGCTTGGGCCGCACCGTCGTGGCCGAATCGACCACGGTGACCCCGCTCGCGGCGGCCTTGCGGGGCGTGGCGTTCTCGGCCCTGGTGGCGATCAGCTCGGCCGGGGTGCACGCGAAGATGTCGCAGAGCGCCGCGAGCACCGGGAGGGACAGCCGCTCGGGGGTGCCGGTGACCAGCCGCCAGACTTGCACCGAGGACAGCGTCACACCCCGGTCATGCAGATGAGGCTCGAGGTCGGTGGCGGCGAACATGCCAGCCGCGGCCATCATCTCGCGTAGTCGCCACTTATAGCTGACTTGGCGTTTCACTGTGGCCTCCTCACCGGTCTCAGCGCGGCCTCGAGGGTGGCATCCAGCGCCCGCCGCAGCGTGCGGGTGCGGTAGTCCGAGGACACGCAGGTGTAGATCGAGGTGGTGCTGGCATGCTCGTGACCTGCTTGTTCCTGGACGAACCGAGCGTCGAAGCCATCCTCGATCAAGTGCGTGACATACGAGCGGCGCAGGGAGTGGAAATCCAGGGCGGGATCCAGGCCCAGCGCATCCCGGTAGGCGGCCAGCCGGGTGTTGATCGCGCTGAGCCCAATCCGCCGGCCGCGTTCGGAGGGCCAGCAGGCCGGCGAGGCGGCCGTGGCCAACAGCGGCCGGAACTGCTCGATCCACTCCTGCAGCGCCTCAGCTGACCAGTCCCAGACGGTCACGACGCTGCGGCGCTTGGGCGGGGATCCTTTCTGAGCCTTGCCGTGGCGCACATAGAGCACGCCGTACTCGCCGAACTCCGGACCCTCAGGGTTGCGCCCGAAGTCGACGACATCGAGCATCCGGATTTCGTTGCGACGAAGCCCGAACCCATAGGCGGTTTTCAGCAGCACCGCATCCCGAAACGCCGGAAGCCGGCCCTTGCGGCCCGCGCGGCGGATCCGCTCCACCTGCTCGTCAGCGTGATCGAACAACGCGATCAGCTCCTTGCGAGTGAAGGCCCGCTTGCCGACGTCGGCCTCCGCCTCAGCGACGTGCACCGCGGCGTTCCACTCGTGGACCACCTGCACCGGGTGCGTGCCAAAGCGGCGCTCACACTCACTGGACCACTCATAGACCGGGTCGATGAGGTAGGCGCAGAACGAGCGCACCGCCTCCTGGTAGTTCCGCAGCGTGGAGCGCTTGAGGTTACCCACCGCGCGCCGGTCACCCAGCCACTCATCAACCAGCGCTGAGGTCCAGTTCCACGGAAAGACCTCGGCGTGTCGGGCGAACGCCTGCACGGCCTTCTCCCGCCCGTTGATCGTGGAGGGTGCCAGGTTCCGCGCCGGCTGCTGGTTGCGCCAACCCTCCAGCATCGCGGCGAACACCTGCTCCTCAGGCCGCAGCAACGCCAACCCATCAGCCAGATGCAGCCCCGCCGCACCCGGAGCTAACCCGTCCTGACCCACCCGGCTACCCCCCGTCACCTACATCAGACGAAGAGATCCTTCATTAAACGTAGCCAATCGAGCAAATCAGCAGGTCGACAGGCTAGCTCCGCCGCTCAGTCAGCGGTCGGCACGCTCCGAACTCGATCAACAACCAGGGCCGCACACTGGGCGTACAGCAGTAAGAACACTCCTCCGCCGGTTCAATATGTCAACCATCCGGTGTTCTGCACCACATGAGATTGCGACCACTAGGAGAAACGGGTCGTGTTCTGCCGTTTGTCGATGCGGTACGGGGAAGGGACCCATCAGCAAGCCGCAGCGTGGGGAACACGCCGCTGCTCACCGGGGTCTGCTGAGCGCAGGCAAGGGGACCGGCTGGCCGCCGGGAGCGGGGGTGGGATAGCTCGACCGGCGGCCAGCCGGATATCCGGGTCGCCACCAGGGGCGATGCCCGCCCACAGCGGACACGCCAGCGACCCGCGGGACCGGCCGCTGGTCAGGTCAGCGACCGGGGGTAGCGCCTCACCGACCTGCTGGGGCCGGGACTGTTCGCTCAGCATGCCCGGGCCTCCCAGGCCTGCTGGCAGGGCAAGCAGGAAGGCCCCGGTGGGGTGACCATGCTCGCGACGGCGATCCGGCGGCCACACAACACCACGTAGCAGCCCGTGTGCTCGCGCAGGCCCTGCTCGAAGGCCTCGGGGGTCAGCCAGTGCTCTACCCCGGTGGCGCCCTCGACCAGCTGGGGCATCCACGGCCGTGGCTTCCGCTCCTGAGGTCGTCGGCCGAGGCGACGCCACCACGAGGGTTTGGTTTTGTGGTGCTGGCCGCTCATCACGTGCTTCCCACGACCAGGCACGTCGAACAGGGCGTCCCCGCTGTGCGCAGCGCCACGTCGGGAAGGACGAGCAGAGCGCCGCAGACCGCCACCGCGCAGCCCCCCGCGAGCCTGAGCGTCGCCCGGGGATTAATCAGGTGCAGCTGCTCATCGACCCGGCAGCGCACCCACACCACCCGGGTCACCTTCGAACACCCGGAACCCCTGGGCTGGCCCCCCGAACTGACCGGGGGGCTCGGCACCCAGGGGTCCCCCGGAACCGAGGCGGGCCTGCGGTCGATCTGGGCGCACGTCGCGCAGAGGCGGTGCTCACCCCAGGGAGGCCGCTCATGCTGGCAGGGACTCCCGGGGGGCAGCACCTCGCCGCACCGGGCCTTGGCCACACCCCAAGGAAGATCACCCGCCACCACCAGCAGATGCACCCGAGCATCCACCGGGGAGAGCACCCACCGCGTTGGAGAGTTCACCGGATCTCACCCCCCAGCAGGCACCCGGCCCGCTCCCCCAAGACCACCAGGACAGTCCGCAACCGCTCGTCACTGAGCCCCGGTGCCATACCGGCCAGAGCCACGACCTCGACCAGCACCGACCGGTACGCATCCAGCTGCTCCCTCACCCGCAGCAGGTCCACCAGCACCAGGAAGGGTCGGCGAGCCCCGCGACCACATCGCGACTGCGACGCCCGGATGTCTGCTCGGCGCCGATTACTGGTTGCGGAAAGCCCCCGACGGGCCGGATCCGTCGGTGTGGTGCCGTGGAACACTCGGTTAGGGTGGCTGGCTCATGATTGTGATGGCGAGCCATTCGCGTGGGTGGGCAACGGCTGGCAACACGATCCGAGGGGGCCATGGACGACACGGTCACGCCGGGCACGGCACTCCGCCAGCTCCGCCTCGCCCAGGGCGCTGGACTGCGAGAACTCGCTCGCGACATGTGCTGTGACCCCGGGCATCTGTCCCGGATGGAGTCTGGCGTTCGCCCGCTGTCGTTGGAATGCGCCCAGATGGCGGACCGTTGCCTGGATACCGGCGGAGCTCTTACTGCCCTAGTGCGTGCGAGTTATGGTCAGCGAGGGTATGACGGACAGGCAGAGCCCACCGGAGGCCTGCTGATCATCGAGGTGGCTACGCCGGAAGGAGAGATCGTCGTGCCCGTACCCCGACGCGACGTGTTCATGGCACTGGGTATCGGTGCCAGCTCCATGCTTCCCGACCTGCACCGCACTACCGTTGCCCCCGAAGCGGTCGGTGAACTGGACAAGGCCCTGGAAGGCTTCCGTATCGCTGCCCGGGCCATGCCGCCCGCTCAGCTGCTCGATGCGTTGACCGGGCGAGTCGCGGTCATCAGCGCCATGCGCCGGAAAGCGAGCCCAGAGATCGCCGCCAGGCTCGCGATCACCCAAGCTCGCTATGCCGAGTTCGTGAGCTGGATGCACGAGGAGGCCGGTAACCTCACCCAGGCGGTCTGGTGGGTCGACCGGGCCGGTGAGTGGGCACACGCCAGCAGGTGGGCACCCATGGTCGCCTTCACCTCAGTGCGCAAGAGCGTGATCGCGACCATGCACACCGCCGACGCCCACCGCACTGTTGATCTTGCCCAGATAGCCTTGCACACCGACGGCGCAACCCCCGCGGTGCAGCGATTCGCCGCCGGCCAGCTTGCCTACGGTCACGCCCTCGCCAGTGACCTAGCCGCCAGCCGCCGGGCACTAAACCTGGCCAGCAGCTACTACCAGAAGGCCGCTGTGCAGCCCGAGGACGAACTGTCCATCGGTGCCCAGTCTGTCCTGGACCATGACCCCGTCGAGCTGAACTGGGCCGCCTGCAACGTCTTCGCTGGTTACGGTGAGCCAGCCATCGACGTGCTGTCTCCGCGGATGAACGCCCTCAAAGGCGCCTCACCCCGCGCCTACGCAATCCATGGCGCCCGGCTAGTCCACGCCTACGCGCTGGCCGGGCATCCCGACGAGGTCTGTCGCACTTTTGCGGAGGTGCTCGATACGACTGCGGTCACCGAGTCGGCGACCGCGCGCCGCGAGCTCGGCCGCATCCGTCCTGTTCTGACTAGCCGTTGGCCGAGGCGATCTGACCTGCGGGACATCGCCCATCGGCTGACTGTCCTTGCCTGACGGAAGGCAAGGGGCATGAGGATGCTGGGCCAGCGCCACCTCGAGCATTTTATCGGCGGAGGATGGGTCGCCAGCGGAGGTGGCCAGCGCCTTCCTGTGATCAACCCCGCCACCGAGCAGAGCATGGCGACCGTGCCCGACGGCACCGACCAGGATGTTGACTCCGCAGTCGCTGCCGCCCGAGCGGCGTTTCCGGCATGGGCGGCTACCCCACCGCAGGAACGAGCTGGTCATCTTCGCCGGCTCACCCTCGGGCTCCAAGCGCGGACCGAGCAGATCGCTCGCACGATCACCGCGGAGATGGGTGCGCCGCTGGCTTTCTCGCTGCGGGTCCAGGTGGGCCTGCCGGTCACGGTGATGTCGTCCTACGCCGATCTGGCGGCCAGTTTTCGTTCTGAGGAGAAGATCGATAATTCGCTGGTGATCCTGGATCCTATTGGCGTGGTCGCCGCGATCACGCCGTGGAATTTTCCGCTGCACCAGGTCGTCCTTAAAGTCGCGGCTGCGCTCGCCGCTGGCTGCACCGTGATCGTTAAGCCCAGTGAACTCGCCCCCCTGTCGACCGATCTGTTGGCCGAGCTCGCTCATGACTCCGGCCTTCCCGCTGGAGTGCTCAACATTGTCCATGGCACTGGGCCGAGGGTGGGTGACGCCCTCGTTCGCCACCCTGGCATCGATATGGTGTCCTTTACTGGTTCCACCCGAGCGGGCCGCGAGGTTGCCCGCCGCGCTGGCGAGACCTTGAAGAAAGTTACCTTGGAACTCGGCGGAAAGTCCGCAATGGTGATCCTGCCCGATGCTGACTCAGACCTGTTCGACACAGCCGTGCGTCACGGGGTTCGCAAATGTTTCATGAACTCCGGCCAGTCCTGCAACGCCCTCACGCGACTTCTCATCCCGGCTGAGCGGGCTGGGAGGGCGATCCAGCTGGCTGCCGCCGAGGCCGGGCGGTTCACCGTCGGTGACCCCTTCGCCGAGGGAGTGCGGATTGGTCCGATGGTCTCGGCCGAGCATCGGGACCGGGTCCGTGGCTACATCCATCAGGGAATCGCGCAGGGCGCTCACCTCGCCCTCGGTGGTCCCGATCCACCCGTCGGCCTCGACCGAGGCTTCTACCTGCGGCCCACTGTGTTCGGCGAGGTCAACCCCACCATGGTCATCGCCCAAGAGGAGATCTTCGGGCCGGTCCTGGCCGTCATGAGTTACCACAGTGAGGACCAGGCCGCGGAGATCGCGAACGGCACGTCCTACGGACTCACCGGCGCAGTCTGGTCAGCGGACCCCAACCACGCGGCAACCTTCGCCCGCCGGTTGCGCACCGGCCAAGTCGACCTCAACGGCGGCCGGTTCAACCCGCTCGCCCCCTTCGGCGGTTTCGGACACTCCGGTATCGGACGCGAATACGGCAGCTACGGCCTGCGGGAGTTCTGTGCGCCCAAATCATTACAATCTTGATATTTCGCTCTCCTGCGGGCACCGTCAACTTGTTCTATAGGGGATCATGGATGAGCATGGTTGACGGCCTGCCGTTAACGAAGCTGCTCTCAGACGCAAACGACGGCGTTTCCGCAGGTGGAGGGGGCTGCCGACCCTCGGTTCTACACGGGGAAGGTGTCGATGACGGTGTCGTAGGCGTCTTGGGCGTGGCTGAGGGCGATTTTGGAGTAGATCTCCAGGCTGGTGCGGGTGGTGTGGCCGGAGTAGGGACGTGTTGGTAAGGCTGCTACCAGGAAGTACAAACGGCATACCGTGCTGGAGCCGCACCCCGTAGACCAGCTGTTATAGATTCCCCGGTTCCAGGTCCACGCTGCCCGGCGCGTCCGAGGTCGGAATCCGGCCTGCCAATCCTCAGAGGCTGAACCTGTGATGAGCAGGCTTGGATGTGCCGGGTTGGTTTCTGGTATTGGTGATCTTGGCTGGGTGACGTCCGGTCGAGTGATGTTCCGCGTAACCTGCCAATGTTCGGTGGCGAGGGGCCCTGCGGCAAGGCCTGGCGTGCCGAGGCGGACCCACGGCTGGTGGGGTCTCTGATGGAGGACACCGCGTGGCGAAGAAGAAGGGGTGTCGTTAACGAAGCTGCCAGGAACCGCAATCCGTGGTATACCGCCTGGTCAGCGCACCGCAGCCGCAGCGCTTCGGTGCTCCAGACAGCGCCCAACCCGGAAAACGATCAGTGTCGTGACCAGCAGCAACAGCCGCGTT
>JAFAUB010000132.1 GCA_019243635.1 Pseudonocardiales bacterium | reverse complement strand
GGGTGGTGCCGGTGGTGGTGTCGGGGTGTGGGGTGGGTGGGGTGCGGGGGCAGGCGGGTCGGTTGGTGGTGTTCCTGCGGGAGCATCCGGAGGTGGGTCTGGGGGATGTGGGGTGGTCGTTGGTGTCCACCCGGGCGGTGCTGGGGGACAGAGCCGTGGTGGTGGCCGCGGACCGGGAGTCGGCGGTGGCCGGGTTGGAGGCGGTGGCGCGGGGTGAGCCCGCGCCGGTGGTGGTGAGGGGCAGCGCCGATGTCACCGGCAAGGTGGTGTTCGTCTTCCCCGGTCAGGGTGCGCAGTGGGTGGGGATGGGCCGGGAGCTGATGGGCTCGGCGCCGGTGTTCGCCGAGTGGATGGGTCGGTGCGCGGAGGTGCTCACACCCTGGGTGGACTGGTCACTGAGCGAGGCGCTGGGTGATGAGGGCGCGCTGGCCCGGGTGGAGGTGGTGCAGCCGCTGTCCTGGGCGGTGATGGTCTCCCTGGCCGCGCTGTGGTCCTCCCTGGGGGTACACCCCGACGCGGTGGTGGGCCATTCGCAGGGGGAGATCGCCGCGGCGTGTGTGGCCGGAGGCCTGTCCCTGCCGGATGCCGCGAAGGTGGTGGCCCTGCGCAGCAGGCTGATCAGCCGACACCTGGCCGGTCACGGAGCGATGATGTCGGTGGCCGCCCCCGCGGACCGGGTGGCGCAGCTGCTGTCGGGATGCCCCCCGGGAGTGGGGATCGCGGCGGTCAACAGCCCCGGCGCGGTGGTCGTCTCCGGACCCCCCGAGGCGGTGACCCAGCTGGCGGTGGTGTGCACCACCCAGGAGGTGCGCACCCGGATGGTCCCGGTGGACTACGCCTCCCACTCCCCCCAGATCCAGCGGATCCACGACGAGCTGACCCAGGCACTGGCCGACCTGCACCCCCGACCGGGACGACTACCGCTGTACTCCACCCTGGAGGGCACCTGGCTGGACACCACCGGCATGCACGCCCACTACTGGTACCGCAACCTGCGCGAGCCGGTCGGGTTCCACACCGCCATCCACGCCCTGAGCACCCAAGGCTACGGGGCGTTCCTGGAGGTCAGCCCCCACCCGGTACTGACCACCAGCATCCAGGAGACCCTCGAGGACACCGACACCACCCCCACCGTGGTCACCGGCACCCTCCGACGCCAGGACGGCGGCCTACAACGACTCACCACCTCCGCCGCCGAACTGTTCGTCCGCGGCCTCCCGGTGCGCTGGAGCACCCTCCTGACCCCAGGCCGACGAGTCGACCTACCGACATACGCCTTCACACGTCAGCGTTACTGGCTGGAGTCCTCGAGTCGGATGGGGGATGTGTCGAGTGCGGGGCTGGGGGTGCTGGAGCATCCGTTGTTGGGTGCGGTGGTGGGGTTGGCTGAGGGCGAGGGGGTGGTGTTCACCGCTCGGTTGTCGCTGACCACCCACCCGTGGTTGGCGGATCATGCGGTGTCGGGCACGGTGGTCACGCCAGGGACCGTCTTCGTCGAGTTGGCTGTCCGCGCCGGTGACGAGCTCGACTGTCCGGTGGTGGAGGAGCTGGTGATCGAAGCCCCCTTGCCGCTAGCCGGACCGGACCCCCGACAGGTGCAGGTGGCTGTCTCCGGCCCTGGCGAGAACGGTCAGCGACAGGTCAGCGTGCACTCGCGACCTGAGGGCGCCGCCGCTGACGAGCCCTGGACGCGGCACGCCACCGGCTTGCTGACCCCGATGGCGCAGGCACCGGATTTCGACCTGTCGGAGTGGCCGCCGGCCGGCACCGAGTGTGTCGAGCTCGACGGGTTCTACCAGCGGCAGTTCGAGGCCGGGTACGAGTATGGAACGGCCTTCCGGGGACTGCGACGAGTGTGGCGCCGTGGTGACGAGGTTTTCGCCGAGGTCGCCTTATCCGATGACCAGTGGCAGGCCGCTGCGGAGTTCGGCCTGCACCCCGCATTGCTGGACGCTGCTCTGCACGCGTCCACCTTCTGTGCCGGTCAGACCCCGACGGCGGGCCGGCCCCTGTTGCCGTTCGCGTGGAACGGGATATCGCTGTACTCCTCGGGCGCGTCGACTCTGCGGGTTCGAGCTGCGCCGACCAGCTCTGGTGGCGTGTCGCTGATGGTGGCGGATCACACCGGGCAGCCGGTCGCCGCCATCGGTTCGTTGCTCCTCAGGCCGATGACCACCGAGCAGTCGAGTGTGCCGCGGCGTGCGGTGCAGGAGTCACTGTTCCGCGTGGAGTGGGTTGAACGCCCGGTGCCTCGATCGTCGTTCACCGACGATCTGGTGGTGCTCGATGTCTCCGATCACGAAGGCGATGTCCGTGCCGTCACCTACCGGGTGCTGGAAGCGTTGCGAGCGCAGCCGGAGTCGTCCCGCCTGGTCGTGGTGACCCGCGGCGCTGTGGAGGATGAGCGTGTCGATCTGGCCGGCGCCGCCGTGTGGGGACTGGTGCGCTCCGCGCAGTCGGAGAACCCGGATCGGATCTTCTTGGTCGACGTCGATGAGGACCCGGCGTCGCGGACCATGCTGCAGTCGGTGGTCGCGTGCGGCGAGCCGCAGGCACGGGTGCGGGCTGGTGTCGTGTCGGTGCCCCGGCTTGCTCGAGTCGCCGCGGATGAGTACCTGCAGCCGCCTGCCGATACGCGCGCTTGGTGTGTGCAGACCACGGGTGGTGGCAGCGTGGCCGACCTCGCGTTGGCCCCATGCCCTGCGGTGCTTGGTCCCCTGTCGGCAGGGCAGGTCCGGGTCGCGGTCCGCGCAGCGGGAATGAACTTCCGCGACGTGATGGTCGCGTTGGACATGGTGCCCGGCCAGGTCGGACTTGGTGGTGAAGCCGCCGGCGTGGTGTTGGACGTCGGGCCTGGGGTGGTGGAACCGGCCGTCGGCGACCGCGTGATGGGTACCTTCGACTGTTCTTTCGGCGCGTTCGGTCCGGTGGCGGTCACCGACCACCGCCTGTTGGCGCGGATGCTGGCCGGCTGGTCGTTCGAACAGGCGGCCTCGGTCCCCGTCGCGTTCCTCACCGCTTACTACGGGCTGCGTGACCTGGCCGGGCTCGTCGAGGGCGAGTCGGTGCTGATCCACGCGGCCAGCGGTGGTGTGGGAATGGCCGCGGTGCAGTTGGCGCGGCATTTCGGTGCCGAGGTGTTCGGTACCGCGAGCCCCGGCAAGTGGGACACGCTGAGGTCCCTGGGCCTGGACGACGAGCACATCGCTTCGTCACGCACGGCGGGGTTCGACAAACGGTTCCTCGCCACCACTCGCGGACGCGGGGTCGATGTGGTCGTGAACTCCCTGACCGGCGACTTCGTGGACGCCTCGCTGGGACTGCTGTCGCACGGTGGTCGGTTCCTGGAGCTGGGCAAGACCGACGTCCGGCAGGCCGATGACGTCACCGGCCGGTACCCCGGCGTCTGCTACCGAGCCTACGACCTCCGGAACGCCGGTCCGGAGCGGATCCACGAGATGCTGACCGCACTGGTCGAGCTGTTCGAGCACGGCGATCTCACCCCACTTCCGGTGACCGCGTGGGACGTCCGGCGGGCACCGGAGGCGTTTCGCCACCTCAGCCAGGCCCGTCACATCGGCAAGGTCGTGCTGACCGTTCCCGCTGGGGTCGATCCCCGCGGCACGGTGTTGATCAGCGGCGTCGGCATGGTGGGTGGCCTGGTCGCGCGGCACCTGGTGGTCGACCACGGGGTACGGCACCTGGTCCTCGCCAGCCGGCGTGGGCGGTCCGCCACGGGCGCCGCGGAGCTGGAGGCGGAGCTGACCGCGCTGGGGGCGCAGGTCAGGTTCGCCCACTGCGACGTGGCCGACCGGGATGCCGTGGCCGCGGTGCTGGCCACCGTGTCTGCGGAGCATCCGCTCACCGCCGTCGTGCATACCGCCGGTGTGCTGGACGACGGCGTGGTGCCGGCGTTGACCCCGGAGCGCCTGAACACGGTCTTCCGGCCCAAGATCGACGGGGCGTGGAACCTGCACGAGCTGACCCGGCATCTGGACATCGCCGCGTTCGTGCTGTTCTCCTCAGCGGCCGGCGTTCTCGGCAATCCGGGGCAGGCGAACTACGCGGCCGCCAACGCGTTCCTGGATGCGTTGGCCCGTTATCGACGTGCGCAGGGACTCGCCGCGGTATCGCTGGCGTGGGGGTTCTGGGCGCAGGCCAGCGACATGACGGCCCACCTCGGGCGGATCGACCTCGAACGCACCAGGCGTGACGGAATGGTTGGGCTGTCCTGCGCAGAGGGAATGATGCTGTTCGACGCCGGGATGCGGAGCGTCGATCCCGTACTGGTGGCGGCCAGGCTGGACATTCCCGGGCTGCGGCGACGAGCAGCATCCGGAACAGTACCTGCCCTGTTACGCGGCTTGGTCGGCCACAGTCGACGGACGGTACCGGTCGCCGCGGAGCCGCGGGGCGACTTCGCGCAGCGCGTTGCGGGCCTGAACCAGGCCGAACAGGATCGGTTCCTGCTGGACTTGGTGCGTCGTCACGCCGCGACGGTGCTCGGTCACACCGCTGTGGAGCTGGTCGAAGCGGGACGGGCGTTCAAGGAGGTCGGGTTCGACTCGCTGACCGCGGTCGAGCTGCGCAACCGCCTGACCGAGACCACCGGCGTACGACTCCCGGCGACGGTGGTGTTCGACCACCCGAACCCGGTGGCGCTCGCCCGGCATCTGCGCGCGGAACTGACGGGGAGCCCGGCTGCCGCAGCCTGCGCCGTGGTGGCCGGGTCGGTGCCCGACGAGCCGATCGCGATCGTGGCGATGGCCTGCCACTTCCCCGCCGGCGTGCACAGTCCGGAGGAGCTGTGGGGTCTGCTCATCGACGAGCGTGACGCGATCTCGGGGTTTCCGAGCGACCGTGGGTGGAACCTGGACGAGTTGTTCGATCCCGACCCCGACCACGTGGGCAGGTCCTACGTCCGACACGGTGCCTTTCTCGACGACGTGACCGGATTCGATGCGGAGTTCTTCGGGATCTCGCCGCGGGAGGCGTTGGCGATGGACCCGCAGCAGCGGTTGCTGCTGGAGACCTCGTGGGAGGTCTTCGAGCGGGCGGGAATCGACCCGACCTCGGTTCGCGGCAAGGACATCGGTGTGTTCACCGGTGTGATCAACCACGACTACACCGTGCGCCTGCACGAGGCTGCCGGCGACCTCGAAGGGTACCGGATCACAGGTATCTCGGGCAGTGTCGCGTCGGGTCGGGTGGCGTACACGTTGGGGTTGGAGGGCCCGGCGATCACGGTGGACACGGCGTGTTCGTCGTCGTTGGTGGCGGTGCATCTCGCCGTGCAGTCGTTGCGGCAGGGCGAGTGTTCGATGGCACTGGCCGGTGGTGTGACGGTG
>JAFAUB010000032.1 GCA_019243635.1 Pseudonocardiales bacterium | reverse complement strand
GCATCGCGCGACATCTCCTCCGGGGCAGGCACCCCGAGATCAGACCGCACCCCAGCCGATCACACCACAACCGACACGCCCGTACCACACACCGTTACATCGAGCCGCGCATCAGCTCGCTCCACGCACCAGGCTGAATGTTTACGTTGATCCTCGTCAAGGAGGCTTATTCAGCGATCTTGATCGACGGCTGATCGTTGCAGCTCAGCAGGTGTCTCACAAGATCGATAGCGCCGCCCTGAATAAGCCTCAAGGTGTCGGTGAGGACGTCGACGCTTCCCACCTTCTCCTTGAGTCGGTAGCCGATGCTTTCGGTGCCGATCTCGAGGATCCGCATGAGGTAATGTGACTCCGCGTAGTGAGAGAGGAACAGCAGTCCCAGTTCGGGGTGCGCCGCCCGCAGTCGCTGTGCCGTGATCAGTCCGCCGTCGGGCTCCGGCGGCATGCGGATGTCCAGGATCGCGACGTCCGCGGGCTGGGTGGACAGCAGTGTGACCAACTGATCACCGTCGGCTGCCCAGCCGATGACGTGGTGCCCCGCCGCCCGCAGCAGCATGACCAATCCTTCCCGGAACAGGGCACCGTCTTCGGCCACAGCTACTCGCATGGGATCCTCGCCGTGATCGTGCCGGCGCTCGCCCGGTTCCCGTCGACCACGTCGACCGTCCCGCCTAACGGCCGTGCCCGGTCGTCCACGAGGTGAACGTGGCGAGCATCTACACCGAAGATCGATAGCATCAGCTCGTCGGTCTCCCTCCGGACTACCACCTCCACTGCCCGGGCACCGGCCGGCAGCGATGCTAAGCACTCCGCCACGGCAAAGTAGGCGGCACCCTCCGCCGCGGCTCCGAACCGCTCGCCGGACTCCACGATCACGACCGGCCTTCCCATCCGGTCGGCCACTTCCCACAGCGCCGGACCCAGGCCGGCTTGGTCCAGCAAGGGCGGGTAGAGCTTGCCGGCGACGTCCCGCAACTCCTCCAGAACAGCGTGCAACTCATTCTGAAGTTCGTCTAGGCAGGACTGTAACGCCGCTTGCTCGGGCGGGGCATCATGTCGGAAGAGGCCCAGCCGCAGGGTCAACGCGGAGATCCGTAACGCTGCTCCGTCATGCAGCTGCCGTTGGAGGAGCCGACGGCATACCCACTGGTCTTTTTCCTGGAGGCGGCATGCGTCAACCGGGGGCTTATACGGGCGAGCACCGGCGCGATGGTCGGACCCGAAAACCATACTCTGCATCCTCGACGAAGGTCGGGGTGAAAGAAAAGGGGGGTGCTCCCCACCGCGAGGTGGGGGTAACCCTCCTTACCGGTAGTTCTTCGGTAATCTACAGTTGCGAGACGTATTAAACGAGCCTCACGCCCCCGTGTGACGTAGGCTGTCGATGGTTCATGGGATTGTACGCTACAATGTGGACGCGGTCCAGGGGAGGCGCTGTGAGCTACCGCCTCGGGGTCGACCTTGGCACGACGTTCGTCGCCGCCGCGCTCTCCACGGCGGCCGGCGTGGAGATGTTCACCCTCGGTGATCGCTCGGTGGTGGCTCCCGCAGCCGTGTATCTCCGGGAGGACGGCACCGTGGTCACCGGAGAGGCCGCCGGCTTGCGGGTGGTGAGCAGCCCGGACCGAGGCGGCCGAGAGTTCAAGCGTCGGCTGGGCAACCCGACGCCGATGATACTCGGTGGTCAGCCGTACACCGTCACCGAACTGCTCGGCTTCCTGCTGCGGGACGTCCTGCGGAAGGTCACCGAGACCGAAGGCGAACCGCCGGACCACGTCGTGCTGACCCACCCAGCCAACTGGGGTCCCTTTCGACGTGCGCTGTTCGAGGAGGTTCCACACCTGGTGGGGCTCGAGAACCCGCACCTGGTGACCGAGCCCGAAGCCGCCGCGGCGCACTATGCCGCGTCCCGGCAGTTGGACGATGGCCAGACGGTGGCGGTGTACGACCTGGGCGGCGGCACCTTCGACGCCACCGTCCTACGTAAACATCCCGGCAGCGTCGAAATCATCGGCACCCCGGAGGGCATCGAACGGCTCGGCGGTGTCGACTTCGACGACGCGATCCTGTCTTACGTCGACTATTCCGCCGGCGGCGCGCTCCGCGAGCTTGACTTGCGGGATCCGCAGACCACCGTCGCGCTCGCCCGGCTGCGCCAGGACTGCATCCTGGCCAAGGAGGCGCTTTCGGTGGACACCGAGACAATCCTCCCGGTCTTCCTGCCCGGCCGGCACTTCGACGTGCGCATCACCCGGTCGGACTTCGAGGACATGGTGCGCGCCCCGATCGAGTCCACCATCGGAGCGTTGTCCCGAACGTTGCGGTCGGCTCAGATCGAGCCCGCAGATCTCGGCGCCGTGCTGTTGGTGGGCGGATCGTCGCGCATCCCGTTGGTCGCCCGGATGGTGTCGGCCGAGCTGGGACGTCCCACGGTCATCGACACGCACCCCAAATACGCTGTCGCGCTCGGTGCCGCCACGCTGGCTGCGCGGCGTGCCCATCCTCACTACGACGGGCCCCACCACGACGCTGGGCGATCTATCGGTCACAGCGCGGCGGCCCCGTCCGGAGCGCTCCCGACGCCGCGCACGCCGTCGCACGACGCGTTGCCCTCAGCTGCCCGCCCCACGCCCGAGGGCGGCGCGGCGCGGCGCGCCGCGACCGGACAAGCCCCTGCCCCCAAGGCGACATCCCGACCTCCTCCGCTGGCCGGCACACCGCCGCGGGACAGCCGTCAGCCGGGAACGGGGGCCGGGCCGGGCCTGCCCCGAAGCGCCTCGGGTACCGAGGGCGCTATCACGATCGACCCGATCACTCCCGCGGGGCCACCGTCGCCCGGTGGGCTTACCGTCCGCGGACGCCGTCTGCGGGCGCTGATCGGCACCGGCGCGCTGCTGGTGCTGGCCGGCTTGATTGTGCTCGTCGTGTTCGTCGCCACCAACCTCCTCCGGGCGCCTTCGCCGTCCGGCTCCGCACCCGAGTCCGCCCCAACCACAGCCGGGGCCGCCGGACCGGAACACGCGATACCCGCCCTCGGCGCCACCATCGCGGTCGGCAGCACTCCTACCTTCGTCGCGATCTCCCCGACTGGTCGGCAGGCCTACGTCGCTCGTGGGAACGCGGGGGTCGTCACCGTGCTGGACACCGCCATCAACCACGTGACCGCGACCGTCCCCATCGCGGCGGGCCCGCCCCAGTTCCTCGCGTTCGCGCCGGACGGTCGCAGGCTCTACATCAGCATCTTCAACGACCAGGCGACGATCCATGTGATCGACGTGCTCGACACCGCGGCGAACACCGTGATCGCGACGATCCCGCAGCCGGCGCGCCCGTTCCTCCCGGCGGTCACCCCGGACGGGAAGCGACTCTTCGTTCCCAATCACGACACGGCGGCCGTTTCGGTGATCGACACCGCCACCAACGCGGTCATCGCACAGATCAAGGTCGCGCCGAACCCGCATTGGGTCGCGTTCTCCCGCGACGGCCGCCTCGCCTATACGGCTAATCACGAGTCCAATGTGGTTTCGGTGATCGACACCGCCACCCTCAAGGTTCTTGCGACGATACCGGTCGGGACCAGCCCACACAGCGTCGCGATAAGCCTCGACCGCCCCCTGGTCGCTAGCGCGAACTACGACGCGAACTCCGTCACGGAGATCGACACCACGACGAACAAGGTAGTCGCGACCATACCTGTCGAGCGCAATCCTCGGGACATCGCCTGGGCTCCCGACGGGCAGTTCGCCTACGTGGTCAACGAGGGCAGCAATAGTATCTCCGTAATTGACGCCCGGACCAACCAGGTGACAGCGACCATCCCGACCGGGGGCAGCCCGAACACCATCGCGATACTGCCCGATGGTCGAAAGGCTTATGTGAGCAACCTGGACAGCGGAACGCTGACCACCTTGGAACTCGCCGGCTGATTACAGACCCGCTTGTGCGCCGTCGGCGTGCAGCTGGAGGAGCTTGTGACGAGGTGCCTCGTGGCGCACCCGGACCTCATACAGCGCACGGTGTCGACGCGGTAGCGGTTGTTATCGGCTGGCCGTCGTCCCAGCCCGTGTTCGTCGAGCCTGTCCTGAAGCTGCCGCAGAGCCCGGGCCAGGGTAGGCCCGATCGCGCCGGGCGGGATTCCGGCGGTGCGGGCTAACTCGGAGTAGGGCCGGGGATGGTCGGTGAACAGCGCCCGCAGCAGAGTCCGCTGGCGGGGCGGCAAGTCCTCGACGAGGCTCCACAGCGTCCGCGCGGTGTCGGCCTCGATAGCCTGCTGTGCTGGGTCCACCGACGGGCCGGCGATAGTGTCGGCCACCGTTTCAAGAGGGTCCGGAGCGGACTTGGCTTGACGCAGGATACGCAGGCATTCGCGGCGGGCGGTGGTGGCCAGCCAGCCGCCCAGCCGTTCTGGCCACAGTACATGGTGAGCGTTTTCGGCCAGTCGCAGCCATGTCGTCTGCACCGCGTCGAGCGCATCGGCTTCCTGCAGCCGGAACGACCGCACCGTCGCCGATACCAGATTGCCGTACCGTCGCACGACTTCTTCCCAGGCCGCCGGATCGCCGTCGCTCGCCCTCGCCGGCAGGTCCGCGTCGTTATTTGGGGCGCTGGCAGGAGTGCAGCCGCTAGTGGCAGTTGTCATCGGAATCACGGCCTCTTTGTTCTCCCTGGTGGTGACTGTTGACGAGGTTGCCACCGGCACCGGGTCCGAGCGATGGTGTGCTCCCCCCATTCGGCGGAGCAGTCCCCCGTCCCCAGGTAGGGCTAGCCCTCGGCTGGGCAGCCACCGCCGGGTCGCGGCCACCGGATCCATCCCCGTTCCGACTGCCCCATGTGGTTTGCGTCGGTCGCGATGATGCGGGGCCGGGTAAGTGTTGTCGTACACCGATCACCGCTGGGCAACCGGCCTCGGTCGCCTCTCGGTCGCCTCTCGGTCGGCGACCGAGGTTGGTCTCGTAGCTCAGGGCGCGGTCCACTTCTCTGAGCTGGATGGTGGGACTGGCTTGCCATGCCTCGATCAGCGCCGCCCAGAAATCAGTGACCTGGCTCTCGGGTGGTGCTGTGCGCCGGATGTTGCCGCCCTAGCGCTCCTCGATGTGGACGCCCAACCATGTCGCGCCCAGTTCAGCCACGAAAGTGTAGAGCCTCCGTGCCCGCTCGGGTGTGGGGTCGGACACCACGGCGATCACCGATACGATCATCTCGCGGGTCACCAGCAGGTGTTATGCCGAGCACGATGATGCGATCGAAGGCGGACCGCCCAGCCCGGTTCGACGTTGCTGGTTGTCCTCGGGCGGTCCGTCGATGCCGCAGCGACCGCTCGCGCTACCACAGGCGGCATCCGACGGACGTGACCGGTTACGTCTCCCAGGTCAGGTCGAACCCGAGAAGCGACCGGTAACGCTCGAGGAGCTCTTCGTCGCTCAACTCGGACCGGGGCGTCCGAAGTCCCTGGGGGTCGGGGCCGTAGACCTCTGCCGCCAGCTCCATCTCCTGCTCGAGAGCCCATCCCGTCGCGGTGTGCCGGAACTCCTCGAAAGAGTCGTCGCTCATGACACCTCCTGGTGAAGCGAGGGCGCTCTCTCATGGTTCCATGTCTGCGCCGGTAGCGCGCTACCGGCGCACGCGCAGGGCTGCGGTCACTCGCCCGACGCGCGGGTCGCGCCGCAGCTGCTCCAGGCTCACCGGCAGCGGCAGCCGCCAGTTCGGGTACTCCTCGACGGTGCCGGGCAGGTTGGGTTGGCGTACCTCGCCCACCACGTCGTAGGGGGAGGCCAGCAGCAGCCGGCAGGGCGTGCGGGCCAGCAGCGCGTGCATCGCCGCCACGATCTCCTCTTCGTTCTCGGTGTTCTCGGCGCGCAGCAGGCCCTCGGCGCGCAGCAGGCTGACGAGCTCCGCGCGTTCGCCTGCCCATCGGCCCCACTCCGCGGCTTCGTCGTTCAGCAGTCCCAGCTCGGCGCGCGCCCGCACGTGCTCCCCACGCAGAAAGCCCACCGCGGTGGGCAGGTCGTGGGTGGAGATGCTGGCCGCCGCACACCGCGGCCAGCGCTGCGGAGCGAGTAGCGGCGCGCCGGGGGCCTGCTCGTCGCGGGCGAACCACAGCACCGCGCAGCCCAGCATCCGCTGCGCCGCCAGCGTCTCAGTGACCTCCGGCTCCACGGTGCCCAGGTCCTCGCCGATCACCACCGCACCGGACCGGTGCGCCTCCAACGCCAGCGCCGCGAGCATCGCCTCGGCCTTGTAGTACACATAGGTGCCCTGAGCGGGGGACGCCCCGGGCGGCACCCACCACAGCCGCCACAGGCCGGCGACGTGGTCGATGCGCAGCCCATCGGCATGCGCGAGCACGGCCCGCAGCATGTCTCGGTACGCGGCGTACCCGGTGGCGGCCAGCCGGTCCGGGCGCCACGGCGCCAGCCCCCAGTCCTGTCCCTGCTGGTTGAACGTATCCGGCGGGGCGCCGACGGTGACCCCGGTGGCGAGCACGTCCTGCAGCGCCCAGGCGTCGGCACCCTCCGGGTCCACCCCGACGGCGAGGTCGTGCACCACCCCGATGGACATCCCACCGGCGGCGTCCCGCACGGCGGCCAGCTGCTCGTCGCACCGCTGCTGCACCCAGGCGTGAAACGCCACCCGCTGCGGGTCCGCGCTCGCCGTCGCCGGGTGCCGCAGCTCGCTGGGCCAGCGTGACCAGCGCGGACCGTGCCGCTGTGCGAGCGCGCAGAACGTCGCGAAGTGGCGGGACCCTTCCGACATCACCGGGCACGGCGCGCCCTCCGCCCGCCAGAGCAGCTCCAGCGCGGCCTGCTTGGCCTGCCAGACGGCGTCGTGGTCGATCCGCTCACTCTGTGGGTCGACCCACAGGGCGTCCACCTCGGCCCGTAATCCCGGCTCCCCGCAGCGGTAGGCGCCGATGTCCGTGATCCGCAGGTAGAGCGGGTTGACGAAGCGGCGGCTGGAGGGGCTGTAGGGCGAGGGCTGCACCGGCAGCGTCGGGGTCACCGCGTGCAGCGGGTTGACCAGTACGGCGCCGCTGCCGTGCGCGGTGGCCGTCCAGGCGATGAACTCGCGCAGGTCGGCGAGGTCCCCCATCCCCCAGGAGCCGGCCGAGCGCAGGGCGTAGAGCTGCAGCATCCAGCCCCAGGTACGCGGCGGCTCGGGCAGCGTCGGTGGGGCTACCAGCACGGTGGTGTGCTCCTCGCCGCGCCTGCGCGAGTACCAGCCGGGCGCGAGACCCGCCGGGAGCGCCCCGTGGACTGGTATCTCGCTGCCGTGCTCATCGGTGAGCACGCCGAGGTCGCGAATCTCCCGGCGCTGTCCCTGGCGCAGCACCACGGTGTCCGGTATCCGGGGTGACCGGAGCGCGGCTAGCGCGTCGGCGACCTGTGCCGGGGTGTCCCCGCTGACGCCGAGCAGTCCGAGCACCCGCCGCACCACGTCGGGGTCGACGTCGACCCGCCGACGCTGCGCGTCCCGGTACCAGGTCGCGACACCGTGGGCGGTGGCAAGCTCTTCGAGCGCGGTGTCCATGCGGGCCATCCTGACAGGCGCTCCAAGGCGGTTTCCGCTCTCCCCCGAGCCTGGTTGCAGACCGGATTAACCATGTGGCGATACAACACTAAAGAAGCTATCCTACACTCGAGTGAGTTAAGTGGATCTCACTTTTGGTGACTACCTGGTCCTGAATGACGAGTAGCTGGAGGTGAATGATGACTCCCCTCTGCATTATCACGCCCGCTTTCACGGGCGTGCGCTGCGGTGTCGAGATCGGCAAGTACGGCGCGGAAGTCGCCTGAGCTCCTCGCATCGACTTCGCCAATCCGCCCAATCCACCCGAACAGTAGGCGATGATCGGGGGCTGTGGGCGGGGGAGGACGCAGCTCTTGAGCCACCGCCGGAGGCCCGTGTGGATGTGAGATGGCGCCCGTCGGGCGCCGTGCTGTCGAGCGGACGAGCCGTGGCCCCGACTGCCTTCGTCGCCACCCTCGCGCTCGTCGCCGGGGTCGCTGGGGCGGCCGTGGTGGGTACGGCTTCCACGCCGAGCCACGGCACGCTACTCGGCGGCCTCATGCTGGCGGCGACATTCGGGATCGCCCGACTCCTGGCGATCGAGGTCGAGGTCCGTCGCGACACCGCGCGGATCACTCCCACCGAGATCCCGCTGATGTTCGGCTTGCTGTACCTATCCGGCCCGGTCGTGCTGGCCGCCTATCTCGGCGTTCTGGTCATCGCCCGGCTGCTGCGCCGCGACACCGTGTCCAAGCTGCTGTTCAACCTCTCCTACGCGACCCTCACCGTCGCGGTCACCGACCTCGTGGCCCGTTTGGTGTTCGAGCCGATCTGGCCCGGGCTGCCGCGCTGGACCGCAGTGCTCGCCGGGTTCGTCATCGCTCACGCCATCACGTCCTGGCTGACCTGGGTCTTCATCGTGCTGCTGGATCGCAGACGCCCCGGCCAGAGTGAGCGCCCGGTGATGCACCTCTACCTCACCGGTCTGCTCAACGCCGCACTCGGGCTCACCGCTGCGGAGACGGTGCGGGTGGTGCCGTGGGGCACCGTGCTGGTAGGCCTACTGGCGGTGACGGTGGCCGCAGTGTACCGCGCCTACTACGGACTGCTGCGCGACCACCGAGATCTCGGGGTGCTCAACGACCTCAGCCTGCGGGTGGCGGTGGCCGGGCGAGGCGGGGACGACGGGGCGCCCGAACTGGATGAGGGTGTCTGGAGCACCGCCATGGAACTGGTGCGAGAACAGCTCAATGCCACCCGCGTCCTACTGCATCGGATACCGGCTGACGGAGAGCCGCACACCGTGGTCGCCGGTCTGGCGCTGCCCTGTCCGCTGTCGCGGCGCGACATCGCCGCCGTTCTGCCTACCTGGCAGGCGGCCGCCGTTCTGCCTGCCCCGCAGGCTGTGACCGGGCAGGTGCGGCGTCTGGTGGACAGCGGGGGGGACCCGCTCATCGCCTCCGCCCTGACCACGAGGGCCGCCTCGGAGATGCTGGTGGTACCGCTGCGGGGGGCAGACCAGCTCCTGGGTGTCATCGAGGTGCACGATCGGCTGAGTCGGGTGCGCGGTTTCGGGGCAGCTGACCTGCGGTTGGTCGAGACGCTGGCCAGCCATCTCGCCACCGCGTTGGACAACTGCCGGCTCCTCGCCCAGCTACGGTACGACGCCTACCACGACAGCCTCACCAACCTGCGCAACCGGCTCGGTTTCCGAGAGGCCGCGACCGAGGTGCTGCGCCGGGACTCGACGCCATGCGCCGTGATCGTCATCGAGCTTGGGCTGCTGTCCTCTGTGAACGATGCGCTGGGCCACGTCTGGAGCGATCGCGTCGTCCTGGGCGCGGCCGAGCGGCTTCGCGCCACCCTGCCGGACCAGGCGCTCACCGCCCGGCTTGCGGGGGACACGTTCGCCGCGCTGCTCCTCGACGTCTGCGCGCAACGGGCGCGGCAGGTGGCTGAGCAGGTGCAGGCGACGTTGAGTGAGCCCTACCCGGTCGACAAGCTCGCCGTGGAGTGCAGCGCGGTGGTCGGCGTGGCGCTGACCGGGATCGAGCCCACCCGGGACGCGGATACCCTGCTGCAGCGGGCCGATGTGGCCTTACGTGCCGCCCGCGGCGGCGACGAGGCCGTCCGCAGCTACCTCCCCAGCATGGGCCAGGCCCTGTTGCGCCGTTTCCAGCTGGTCACCCAGTTCCGCCACGCGCTGGACACCGGGCGGGTCGACGTGCACTTCCAGCCCCAGCTGGCGCTGTCCACCCGCCAGGTGATCGGGGTGGAGGCGCTGGTGCGCTGGCACCATTCGGAGTTCGGGATGCTCGACCCGGTGGAGTTCGTCACCCTCGTCGAGACCACCGGCCTGATCGACCCACTCACCGACTACGTGCTCGACCGGTCCCTGACGCAGTGCCGTAGCTGGCTGGACCGCGGGCTGTCGCTGTCGGTCGCGGTCAACCTCTCGGTGCGCAACCTGGCCGACACCGGGTTCCCACGCCGGGTGACCGACGCCCTGAGGCGGCACCGGGTGCCCGCCGCGCTCCTGGGTTTCGAGCTCACCGAGTCGGCGGTGATGAGTGATCCAGAGCACGCGTTGCCGGTGCTGCGCGAACTGCATGGGCTAGGCGTCCGTATCGCGGTGGACGACTTCGGCACCGGGTACTCGTCACTGGCCTATCTGCGGCGCCTGCCGGTCGACGAGGTCAAGATCGACAAAAGTTTCGTGCTGGGGCTGGCCAGTGATCTCGGCGACCTCGCGGTGGTCCGCGCCATCGTCGACCTCGGCCACTCGCTCGGGTTGGTCGTCGTCGCGGAGGGGGTCGAGCAGGATGCCACCCGCGACCAGCTGGTGGAGATGGGCTGCGACGTCGCGCAGGGCTTCCTGTTCTCACGCCCGCTCGAGCCGGCCCGGTTCGATGCCTGGTTGGCCGCCCGGACCGTCCGCGCCGCCGGGGCTCGCGAGGAGACGGTGCTCACCCTGGTCCGGTAGTCGTCGGACCGATGAGCGCCAGGCCGGCGTTCCCGGCGGTTACCCGGACCGCTTCGAGGTTGTGTAGAGTCGGCGTCGCCGCGCTTGCTTGAGCCGGTGAGACCACCGCCCCAATAGCTCAGACGGCAGAGCGTCTCCATGGTAAGGAGAAGGTCTACGGTTCGATTCCGTATTGGGGCTCGCAGGGGGCGCCCTGAGCGCGGTGTAGCCCGTGAAGGCGGTGTAGCTCAGTCGGAAGAGCAAGCGGCTCATAATCGCTGTGTCGCCGGTTCGAGTCCGGCCACCGCTACCATCGGTCCAGCCCGCGAGGCGCTGGCCGCAGCAGGCCCCCACCGCAGGTGATGACAGCGACGGCGAGAGAGAGAGGCACCCGTGGCCGCCACTGATGTTCGACCCAAGATCACGCTGGCGTGCGAGGAGTGTAAGCACCGCAACTACATCACCAAGAAGAACCGGCGCAACGACCCTGACCGGCTCACCATCCGTAAGTACTGCCCGAACTGCAACACCCACCGGGCGCACCGCGAGACCCGCTGAGCCGGCCGGCGTCGGCGGTCGCCCAGGGTAGTCTGCGCGGATGGCACTGGACCCCTCGTTCCTCGGCCGGTGCTACCCCGCGACCGGTACCTACCAGGTGGGACGCGAGAAGATCCGGGAGTTCGCCGAGGCCATCGGCGACGACGACGCGCTCTACCATGATCCCGGCGTCGCCCGAGCGCGTGGGTACTCCGATGTGATCGCCCCGCCCACGTTCGCGATCATCCTGACCCTGCGGGCGCAGCGGGCGCTGGTCTGCGACCCCCAGCTTGGTCTGGACTACAGCCGGATGGTGCACGGCAACCAGTCCTTCACCCATCACCGGCCGATCCAGGCCGGTGATGAGCTGGCCGTGACGCTGCATGTCGACGGCGTGCGCGCGATGGGAGGCAACGACGTGCTCACGGTGTGCTGCCAGATCACTGACGCTGCCGGCGATCCGGTGACGACGGCCCGGTCCATGCTGGTCGTCCGGCGGGAGGACCGGTGAGCAGGCGCCGTCGCGGCGAGGTGACGGAGGGCGAGGAGCTTCCCGGGCTGCAGGTCCGCGTCACCCGGGCCGACCTGGTCCGCTACGCCGGAGCCTCCGGCGACTTCAACCCGATCCACTGGAACGAGCGGGTCGCTCGGGAGGTCGGACTACCTGACGTCATCGCGCACGGAATGCTCACCATGGCGCTGGCCAACCGCCTGGTGACGGCCTGGGCCGGTGACCCGGGCGCCGTCGTGAGGTGCGCGGTCCGCTTCACCCGCCCGGTCGTCGTGCCCGACGGCGACGAAGGAGCGTTCGTGGAGCTTTCCGGCAAGGTGGCGCAACGACACGACGACGGCACCGTCGTCGTCTCCATCACCGCCCGCTGCGGTGCCCGGTCCGTCCTCGGCCAGGCCACCGCCACCATCGCGCTAGCCTGAGTGGGCCCCTACCGCGCCGCCGCTCGACGTCGTTGAGCGCGGGGTCGTTGGAGGGTGGTGGCTGTGGTGGCCTACACTCTGTGGGCCGGGGTTGCCAGCTGATCTCTCGTGCGTGCGCTGTATGGCGTGTTTCGGGTTATCGGAGGGTGCCCGTAGTGGGGCGTCTCCAGTCGACGTCCCGGTAAAGGGGTGTAGCTCAACTGGCAGAGCAGCGGTCTCCAAAACCGCAGGTTGCAGGTTCAAGTCCTGTCGCCCCTGCGTCGGTTGCAACCTTGGACGACGTTGAACTCAACCGACAGTGTCCGCTCAACCGACAGCGTCGACCCGAACCAGGCGACGACCCACCCGCCGGATGGCCCAGCGAAGCGGAGGATCACCAGCGTGAGCGACGATCGCGCCCACGAGACGGAGGGCTGGCTGGAGCAAGCCGAGGCGTCACCCGACGTCCCGCAGCCCGCCGCCACCGTGCGTCGGCTGCGGTCCACCAGCCGACCCACCCAGGCTCAACGGCTCGTGGACGCGGGCAAGGGCCGTCCGACCCGGGCTCGCGACGCTACCGAGACCAAGGCGGCCGCACCGGCCCGGCTGGTCCGGTTCCTCCGCGAGGTCGTCTCCGAGCTCGGCAAGGTGATCTGGCCGAGCCGCCGGGAGCTGGTGGTCTACACCGCGGTCGTGCTGGTCTTCGTCAGCTTCATGGTGGCGTTTGTCGCGTTGCTGGACATGGGGCTGGGCAGGGCTGTGCTGACTGTGTTCGGCTGATACCGGGTACCCGGGTGCGGAGCTGACGACCAGCACGGCATGACGCAAGTGGAAGAAAGCGAGACCGACTGTGACTTTCCCCGGAGGGACTACCGCCGACGGCGGGCAGGAGCTGACGGGGTTGTTCGGCGCCGACACACCCCAGGTCGAGACACCCGAGATCAGTGAGGCCAGTGAGGAAGCCGTCCAGGACGCGGGGACGGCCGAGGTCGAGTCGCCGCAGCCGGCCGACCCGGTCGACGAGTTCCGATCCGCGCTGGCCAAGGCTCCTGGCGAGTGGTACGTGGTGCACTCTTACGCGGGCTACGAGAACAAGGTGAAGGCTAACCTGGAGACCCGGATCCAGACTCTGGACGTAGAGGACTACATCTTCCAGGTGGAAGTGCCCACCGAGGAGGTCACCGAGATCAAGAACGGCCAGCGCAAGCAGGTGCAGCGCAAGGTGCTGCCCGGTTACATCCTGGTTCGGATGGATCTCAACGACGCCTCGTGGAGCGCGGTGCGCAACACGCCGGGGGTCACCGGGTTCGTCGGCGCTACCTCGCGGCCCTCGCCGCTGACCCTGGATGAGGTGCTGAAGTTCCTCGCCCCCCGGGTGGCGCAGCCCAAGGTGCCGGTCGGTGCCGGCAAGCACGCGGGAGGCGTCGGTGGCGCCAAGCCCACGATCGAGGTCGACTTCGAGGTGGGCGAGTCGGTCACCGTCATGGACGGTCCGTTCGCCACGCTGCCGGCGACGATCAACGAGGTCAACGTCGACGCGCAGAAGCTCAAGGTACTGGTCTCGATCTTCGGTCGGGAGACTCCGGTCGAGCTCTCGTTCAGCCAGGTCGCCAAGATCTGACCGGCGCGGCGCCGGTTGGGACTCACCAGCTGTGAGGAAGGAAGCATGCCCCCCAAGAAGCGAAAGAGGCTCACGGCGACCGTGAAGCTCGCCCTGGAAGCCGGCACCGCGAACCCGGCTTCGGTCGGGCAGGCGCTGGGCCCCCACGGCCTGAACATCATGGAGTTCTGCAAGGCCTACAACGCCGCCACGCAGAACAGCCGAGGCGAGGTGGTACCCGCGGTGATCTCGGTCTACGAGGACCGCTCCTTCGACTTCGTGCTCAAGACCCCACCTGCCTCGGTGCTGCTGCTCAAGGCGGCCGGAGTGGCCAAGGGATCGGCCGAGCCGCACAAGACCAAGGTCGCCAAGATCGGTCGCGACCAGCTCCGGGCCATCGCTGAGCGCAAACGCGAAGACCTCAACGCCACCGACATCGATGCCGCGATCAAGATCATCGCTGGGACCGCCCGCTCGATGGGCATCACGGTCGTCGACTAGACCTGCTTGCACAGTATGCGTGGGAGGGCCGGCGCCGGCCCGCACCACGACTGGTCCGCCGGATGAAGGACAGGGATATGAAGCGCAGCAAGGCCTATCGCCAGGCAGCCGAGAAGGTCGACCGCAGCCGGCTCTACAGCCCGCTGGAGGCGGCGACGCTGGCTAAGGAGACCTCCCCCAGCAGGATGGATGCCACCGTCGAGGTGGCCATGCGGCTGGGCGTCGACCCTCGCAAGGCCGACCAGATGGTCCGCGGCACGGTGAGCCTGCCGCATGGCACCGGCAAGACCGTGCGCGTCATCGTCTTCGCCACCGGTGACCGGGCGGCCGAGGCGGTGGCCGCCGGCGCTGACGCGGTCGGCTCGGACGATCTCATCGAGCGCATCCAGGGTGGCTGGCTGGACTTCGACGCCGCCATCGCGGCGCCGGACCAGATGGCCAAGGTCGGCCGGGTCGCCAGGATCCTCGGTCCTCGCGGCCTGATGCCCAACCCCAAGACCGGCACCGTCACTCCCGATGTCGCCAAGGCCGTCGTGGACATCAAGGGCGGCAAGATCAATTTTCGGGTGGACAAGCAGGCCAACCTTCACCTGGTCATCGGCAAGGTGTCGTTCGACACCGACAAGCTGGTGGAGAACTATGCCGCCGCGCTCGACGAGGTGATGCGAAGCAAGCCCTCGGCCGCGAAGGGACGTTACCTGAAGAAGGTCAACTTCTCCACCACCATGGGCCCTGGCATTCCGGTCGACCCGAACCGTACCCGCAACCTGCTCGCCGACGAGCCCGCCACCGCCTGAGCGACCCCGGCTGTGTCTCCGGCTCCGGCGCCGGACCCGGTGATCCGGGCCCCGGTCAGGTGTCGTCGTCCGGGCTGGTCTGGCCTTTCCTGATGCCGCGCATGGTGGGGAAGAGGACGACCTCGCGGAGGGTGGGCGCGTCGGTGAGCAGGGCGACGAACCGGTCGATCCCGAGGCCGAGACCGGACATCGGCGGCATCCCGTACTCCATCGCCTCGATGAAGTCCTCCTCCATCATCATCGTCTCGTCGTCGCCGGCTTCGCGCAGCTCGGCTTGTTCCTCCAGGCGCAGCCGCTGCTCGCGGGGGTCGATCAGCTCCGAGTACGACTTGACGATCTCCCAGCCGTTGACGACGACCTGGAACATGTCGAGCCTGGTCGGGTCCTCATCGCTGCGCCGGGCCAGGGGGGCCAGCTCTGCGGGGTGGTGTACCAGGAAACACGGCTGGATGAGCTCAGGCCGCACCGTCTTCTTGTACAGCAGGTCGACGAGTCCCGCGTAGGACGCCGCCTCCTCGACGGCCAGACCGAGCTCGGCGACGTGCTCCCGCAGTGTCGGCAGGTCACGGACGACGGTGAGGTCGATACCGGTCCGCCGGGTGATCTGGGTGCGGTAGTCCAGCTCCGGCCAGTCGGCGCCGAAGTCCAGCTTGATGCCGTCGTAGGTGACGGTGCGGGTGCCGAGGACCTCGTCGAGCACCGCGAGAACCAGCTCGCGGATGAAGGTCATGTTGTCGCGGTAGTCCCAGTAGGCCGCGTACCACTCCAGCATCGTGAACTCCTGAAGGTGGGCGGAGTCCATGCCTTCGTTGCGGAAGTTGCGGCCCAGCTCATAGACCCGGTCCAGGGAGCCGACGACGACGCGCTTGAGCAGCGTCTCCGGCGAGATCCGCAGGTAGAAGTCCTCGCCCAGGGCGTTGTGCCGGGTCACGAACGGTCGCGCGGCCGCTCCGGAGGCCGCCTCCTGCAGGATCGGCGTCTCGACTTCGAGAAAGTCGTTGTCGTCGAGGAAACGGCGGATACGCTGGATGATCTTCGCTCTGGTCCGGAACCGTTCCCGGGACTCGGCGTTCACCAGCAGGTCAAGGTAGCGGCGCCGGTAGCGGGCCTCCACATTCGACAGACCCTGCCACTTGTCCGGCAACGCGCGGACCGTCCGGTTCAACACTGTCAGCTCGGACACCGCTACTGTTCGTTCGCCCAGGCGGGTGGTGTAGAGGCTGCCGGCGATCCCGACGAAGTCGCCGACCTTGACCGCCCGCGACCACTCCTTGAAGAGTTCCGCTCCCAGCTCGTCCCGGGACAGCGACATCTGTACGCGCCCGCTGTGGTCCTGCACGTGCCCGAAGACCAGTCCGCCCATCCGGCGCCAGAGCACGACCCGGCCGGCGAGACGGACAGCCGTCCCCTCCGGTGCGTCCTGGGCGTCGGCGGCGACCGTGTCGGTGCGGTAGCCCGACCGGGGGCCCGTCCCCCCGGACTCCTCCGTTGACATCACCACACACCCTCTTCAACCAGGCGGCCACGAGGGCGGTGTTCGCGAACATCTCGCCAAGCGGGCCAGGTGGACAGATCGCCATCCATCTGACGGCGCAACCAGCCTACCGACCCGGGCTCAGCCGCCGCCGACCACCTGATCCACTCACCGAAGCTCACCCCCGCGCCCCGCGGGGCGGTGTCGTTGACCTAGACTCACCGCAGTCCCACCGAAGACCGCTGGTCTCCGTGCCACAGGGGTATGGACGAAGGTCCCGCGACTGCGGGCGACCCGCGCAGGAGGATGTGGTTGTGCCGCCACGCCGCGCGCTGGCGCGGCGTGGCTACGCCCCGCGCCTGCTGCGCCGGGGCGTTCGTCGTTTTCGGGCCCGGGTGTGGGCGTGCCGCCCGCTGCCGCCCAAGCCAGTGGGCGCACCACACGCAGCCACCACTGCCGGCTGAGCCGGCAGTCCGACCGAGGAGGCGATCCATGGTTAGACCGGACAAGGTCGACGCCGTTGCCGATATCGCGGACCAGTTCCGCCGTGCCACGGCCGCGGTCGTGACCGAGTACCGCGGCCTGTCCATGACCCAGCTGACCAGTCTGCGCCGTTCCCTCGGCACCGCAACCACCTACCGGGTCGCGAAGAACACCCTGGTGTCGCGGGCCGCGCGAGACGCTGGCGTGGAGGGTCTCGAGGAGCTGTTCATCGGCCCGACCGCGATTGCGTTCGTGCACGGTGAGCCGGTGCTCGCGGCCAAGACGCTGCGTGACTTCGCCAGAGAGCACAACGCGCTGGTGATCAAGGGCGGCTACCTGGACGGTCGTGCGCTGACGGTTGCCGAGGTCGCCCAGATCGCGGACCTGCAGTCTCGCGAGGTGCTGCTGGCCAGGCTGGCCGGCGCGATGAAGGCCAACCTCAGCAAGGCCGCCAGACTGTTCGCCGAGCCGGCCTCCCAGGTCGCCCGGTTGGCTGCGGCCCTGCGCGACAAGCAGCAGGAGCAGCAGCCGACCGACGACCACGCCGAGAACTGATCGACCACCGCCGGCTGAGCCGGCGGTCCCACCACCGCCGACACAAGACGATGACAGGAGAGACGCCATCATGGCGAAGATGAGCACCGACGATCTGCTCGATGCGTTCAAGGACATGACGCTGCTCGAGCTGAGTGACTTCGTGAAGAAGTTCGAGGAGACCTTCGATGTCAGCGCCGCCGCGCCGGTCGCGGTGGCGGCGGGTCCAGCCGTGGGAGCCGCCGAGGTCCCGGCCGCCGAGGAGAAGGACGAGTTCAACGTCGTCCTCGAGGCCATCGGTGAGAAGAAGATCCAGGTCATCAAGGTGGTCCGCGAGGTCGTCTCCGGGCTGGGTCTCAAGGAGGCCAAGGACCTGGTGGAGAGCGCCCCGAAGCCGATCCTGGAGGCCGTTCCCCGCGATCAGGCCGAAGCAGCCAAGTCCAAGCTGGAAGAAGCCGGCGCCAAGATCACCCTGACCTGACCCCCGCCCACCGCATCCAGCGGGCGCAGCGGGGTTGTTCGGCCCTCGAGAACCCCGCTCAGCCCGCTGGATGCGTGGCGGGCAGGTGGTGGTTGAGCCAGGAGACGAGGTCGGTGAGGATCTGCTCGCGCTCGGGCTCGTTGAACACTTCGTGGTAGAGGCCTTGGTACTGGCGCAGGGTGTTGTCTGGGGAGGACACCGCGTCGTGCACCATCGCCGAGCCGGCCGGTGCGCATATCCGGTCGTCGGTGCCGTGCAGGAGCAGCAGCGGCATGGACAGTCGCGGCAGCCGGGCGGGCAGGGCCTCCATCATCGCCAGGCTCTCGGCGCCGGTCCGGGCCTTGACCTTGCCGCGGTACACCAGCGGATCCTCCCGGTAGGCACGGACCACCTCGGGATCTCGGCTGATCTTCTGATCGGCGTCGAGGGTGACCACGCCGACGTTGGGGACCAGCGTCGAGAGCACCCCGGCCAGCCGTCTCTGCAGTGCCGAGCCGACTATCGCCTGCACCGCCGGCCCGGACACGACCAACCCGTCCAGGAGGGTTCCCGGTTCGGTCGCATAGTGCAGCGCGATCAGGCCGCCGAGCGAGTGGCCGACCATGAACACCGGCAGGCCGGGATGCCGCTCGAGGGCGAACCGCACGAAGGAGGCCAGGTCCGCCACGATCAATGCCATCCGTTCGATGTTGCCTCGTCGCCCGTCGGATCGTCCGTGCCCGCGATGGTCGGCGGCGTAGACCGCGAAGCCCGCCGCGGCCAGTCGGGTTCCGACGTGCGCGTAACGCGCCGAGTGCTCATGGACACCGTGCACGATGACGATGACCGCCCGTACCGGGTCACGGGGAAGCCACGCCTGCCAGTACCCGGACCGGCCGGGCGCGATCTTCCGGTGCCCTTCGTCATGTCCGGTGCTCACGGACTACCTCCTCGGCGCGCTCGACCGCCATCCCGGGAGACCCTCATCGCCCGCGACCGCCATCATCATCTACCTCCCCACCCTGGATGACCATGACCAGCATCGCCACCACCCGCACCTTCACGGCGCGAGCCTTCCTCGGCGGTCCGCTACGAACAGCCACTCTCGTGGTCGCGGTGGTCGCGGTGGTCGCCTTCACCGCCGCGGGCTGGTTCGGCGTGTCCTGGTACTGGGCCGCGCACGACAAGTCCCTTGTCCTGGGGATGGACCGAGACGCCGTGCTGCGGGACGCGCAACGGGCCACGCTCACCCTCGATACGCTCGATTATCGGCGGGTGCAGGACGGGCTGACGCTGTGGGAACAGGCCGCGGCCGGGCCGCTGCTCACCCAGTTGCGGGCCAACCGGAACACCTATGCCCGCGCCATCACCGACTCGGCGACGATCAGCATCGCGCAGGTGCTCGACGCCGCGGTCGCCTCCCTCGACGAGCGTTCCGGCATCGCGCAGGTGCTCGTGGGGGTGGACGTCACGTCTCAGTCCGAGCAAGGTGACCCGAGCTGCACGCACCGGCGCGTCCGACTCGAGATGATCCGCGGCGTCGACGCCTGGAAGGCCGGTGCGCTGGCGCCGGTCGGCGACGCTTACTCCGAGCCTGGACCGTGCCCCCCGGCCTCATCCCCGAAGTAAGGTCCACGAGACCGTAGGCCCCGAAGTCGACAGACCCCCGAAATGAGGGAGAAAGCCGAAGATGACCATTCCGGCCCCGCCGCGGTCTGCTCCCGCCGAGGAGGCGGCGAAGCCCCTCCGGCGCCTGACCGGGGTGGCGGCGCTGGTGGCGTCGGTCGCCGTGGTGGTGATCGTGCTGGGTCTCGCGGCCTGGTTCCGCGGCGAGGCCAACCAGCTGGCCGGGTCCGCGGCGGCGAGCAACGACGCGCTGGTCGACGCCGGCACCACCACCCAGGTCTGCGGGCAGGTACGCGAAGCGGTGCAACGCGTGTTCTCCTATGACTTCGCCCGGTTGGATGACGACGAACGAGCTGCCGCCGAGGTCATCACCGGCCCGTTCGCCGAGAGTTTTCACCAACAGTTCGCCCGGGTGCGGGAGCTGGCTCCGGCACAGCAGGCCGTGGTGGTGGCGACTGTGCCCGCTCTTGCCGTCAAGGTGCTCGAGGGTGACCGGGCGGTCGTGGTGGTGTTTCTCGACCAGCAAGCTCACCAGGGTGGCCAGGCCAAGCCGGTCCAAGCCTTCGGCAGGCTCGCTGTCACGGCGCAGCGGGTCAACGGCAGCTGGAAGATCGACGAAGCGGAGCCGTTCTGACCGCTTCCGTGGGTGACTCTCACCCACTCCATCCCGGGTCCCACTCCCGGCGTTGATCGGCCGCGCCGGTCAGCCCCAGGGCCGCTCATCGTGCATGTCCCACCACTGATCGGACGACGCACTCTTGACGGGCGGCGTCTGGCAGGTCACTCTAGGAGCACGCTTGCGCCGGCTTCGCCCGGTGCTGGACAGTCGCCGTCCTAGCGGTTAGACTGCTTCTTTGCGCTGCCCTCGTCATCTCCCTGCCTGCAGGGCGGCGTGGGCTGCGTCGATGGTGAGCACCGTCGCTGGCACCAACCGAGGTAACAACCGCAAACGACAACAGCATCTCGACAACTACATCAGCAAGTGCACCAACACCGCGCCGGGAGTGTGGTCACCGGGTGACCATGTGGTCCTGCGCTCGGCAGCGCTAGTGTTCGGAAGGACGCAATCTTGGCAGTCTCCCGCCCGACCAAGACCTCTGCTGCGAACAACTCCGTGTCCCGTCTTCCGGGGGCTCCGGCCCGTCCGTCTTTCGCGAAGATCCGTGAGCCGCTCCAGGTCCCCAATCTGCTGGACTTGCAGATCCAGTCGTTCGATTGGCTGATCGGTCACGACAAGTGGTACCAGCGCCGCATCGAGGAAGGTGACGAGCAGCCCATCGGTGGCCTCGCCGAGGTGCTCGAGGAGATCTCTCCGATCGAGGACTTCTCCGGCTCGATGTCCCTGTCCTTCTCGGACCCTCGCTTCGACGAGGTCAAGGCCTCCGTGGAGGAGTGCCGGGACAAGGACATGACGTACGCGGCGCCGCTGTTCGTCACGGCCGAGTTCACCAACAACAACACCGGTGAGATCAAGTCGCAGACGGTGTTCATGGGCGACTTCCCGATGATGACCAACAAGGGCACCTTCATCATCAACGGGACCGAGCGGGTCGTGGTGTCCCAGCTCGTCCGCTCCCCTGGCGTGTACTTCGACCACGCGGTGGACAAGACCACCGACAAGGACGTCTACAGCGTCAAGATCATCCCCAGTCGTGGCGCCTGGCTGGAGTTCGACGTCGACAAGCGCGACACGGTGGGCGTGCGGATCGACCGCAAGCGCCGTCAGCCGGTGACCGTGCTGCTCAAGGCACTGGGCTGGACGACCGAGCGGATCGCCGCGCGCTTCGCGCACTCCGAGACACTGCTCGCCACCCTGGAGAAGGATCACACCGCAGGCCCTGACGAGGCGCTGCTGGACATCTACCGCAAGCTGCGTCCGGGCGAGCCGCCCACCAAGGAGAGCGCGCAGGCGCTGCTGGAGAACCTCTTCTTCAAGGTCAAGCGCTACGACCTGGCCAAGGTCGGCCGCTACAAGGCCGACAAGAAGCTGGGCCTGCGCCTGCCCTACCGCAACGGGGTGCTCACCGAGGACGACATCGTCACCACCATCGACTACCTCGTCCGGCTGCACGCGGGTGAGACGACGATGCCGGCCGCGAACAGTGCGGCCGGCGCGGTGGTGCCGGTGGAGACCGACGACATCGACCACTTCGGCAACCGCCGCCTGCGCACCGTGGGTGAGTTGATCCAGAACCAGATCCGGGTCGGCCTGTCGCGCATGGAGCGGGTCGTTCGGGAGCGGATGACCACTCAGGACGTCGAGGCCATCACGCCGCAGACCTTGATCAACATTCGTCCCGTGGTGGCGGCGATCAAGGAGTTCTTCGGCACCTCCCAGCTGTCCCAGTTCATGGACCAGACCAACCCGCTGGCCGGGCTGACCCACAAGCGGCGGCTGTCCGCGCTGGGCCCCGGTGGTCTGTCCCGGGAGCGGGCCGGCTTCGAGGTCCGTGACGTGCACTCGTCGCACTACGGCCGGATGTGCCCGATCGAGACCCCGGAGGGTCCGAACATCGGGCTGATCGGGTCGTTGTCGTCCTACGCCCGGGTGAACCCGTTCGGGTTCATCGAGACGCCCTACCGCAAGGTCGTCGGCGGCCAGGTCACCGAGCAGATCGACTACCTGACCGCCGATGAGGAGGACCGGCACGTCATCGCGCAGGCCAACGCGGTCCTGCGGGAGGATGGCGGCTTCGCCGAGGAGCGCGTGCTGGTTCGGCGCAAGGGCAGCGAGGTCGACTACATCGACCCGCAGGGCGTGGACTACATGGACGTCTCGCCTCAGCAGATGGTCTCGGTGGCCACCGCCATGATCCCGTTCGTCGAGCACGACGACGCCAACCGCGCCCTGATGGGCGCCAATATGCAGCGCCAGGCGGTACCGCTGCTGCGCAGCGACGCGCCGTTGGTGGGAACCGGTATGGAGCTGCGGGCCGCGGTGGATGCCGGTGACGTCGTGGTGGCCGACAGGGCCGGCGTGGTCGAGGAGCTGTGCGCCGACTACGTCACCGTCATGGCCGACGACGGTAGCCGGCAGACCTACCGGATGCACAAGTTCCACCGGTCCAACCAGGGCACCTGCATCAACCAGCGGCCCATCGTGACCGAGGGCGACCGGGTGGAGAGAGGCCAGGTGATCGCCGATGGGCCGTGCACCGACAAAGGTGAGATGGCTCTGGGTAAGAACCTACTCGTCGCGATCATGCCGTGGGAGGGCCACAACTACGAGGACGCGATCATCCTGAGCCAGCGTCTGGTGCAGGACGACGTGCTCACCTCGATCCACATCGACGAGCATGAGATCGACGCCCGGGACACCAAGCTCGGTGCTGAGGAGATCACTCGGGACATCCCGAACGTCTCCGAGGAGGTGTTGGCGGATCTCGACGAGCGAGGCATCATCCGGATCGGTGCCGAGGTGCAGGCCGGGGACATCCTGGTCGGCAAGGTGACGCCGAAGGGCGAGACCGAGCTGACCCCCGAGGAGCGGCTGCTGCGCGCCATCTTCGGTGAGAAGGCCCGCGAGGTCCGCGACACCAGCCTCAAGGTGCCGCATGGCGAAACCGGCAAGGTCATCGGTATCCGGGTGTTCTCCCGGGAGGACGACGACGAGCTGTCGCCCGGCGTCAACGAGCTGGTCCGGGTCTATGTCGCGCAGAAGCGCAAGATCCAGGACGGGGACAAGCTCGCCGGCCGGCACGGTAACAAGGGCGTCATCGGCAAGATCCTCCCGGTGGAGGACATGCCGTTCCTGCCCGACGGGACAGCGGTGGACATCATCCTCAACACCCACGGTGTCCCGCGCCGGATGAACATCGGGCAGATCCTGGAGACCCACCTCGGCTGGATCGCCAAGAGTGGATGGCGGATCAACGGTGATCCGGAGTGGGCTTCCCGGCTGCCTGAGGAGCTGTACCAGGCCGAGCCTGGCACCGTGGTCGCCACGCCGGTGTTCGATGGTGCTCGGGAGGAGGAGATCACCGGGCTGCTCGGTTCCACGCTGCCCAACCGAGACGGCGAGCAGATGGTCGGGTCCAACGGCAAGGCGCAGTTGTTCGACGGTCGCACCGGTGAGCCGTACCCTTACCCGGTCGCGGTCGGCTACATGTACATCATCAAGCTGCTGCACCTGGTCGATGACAAGATCCACGCTCGCTCGACCGGTCCGTACTCGATGATTACGCAGCAACCGCTCGGTGGAAAAGCGCAGTTCGGTGGCCAACGCTTCGGTGAGATGGAGTGCTGGGCGATGCAGGCCTACGGGGCGGCTTACACCCTGCAGGAACTGTTGACGATCAAGTCCGACGACGTGCTCGGCCGGGTGAAGGTGTACGAGGCCATCGTCAAGGGCGAGAACATTCCCGAGCCCGGGATACCCGAGTCGTTCAAGGTTCTGCTCAAGGAGCTGCAGTCGCTGTGCCTCAACGTCGAGGTGCTCTCCAGCGACGGGGCGGCGATCGAGATGCGGGACTCCGACGATGAGGACCTGGAGCGGGCGGCTGCCAACCTCGGCATCAACCTGGCTCGCCCCGAGTCCCCGTCGGTGGATGACGTCGTGCAGTAACGGCTCCAAGACCGTGCCCGGCGCGGGGGTGGTCCTCCCGCCCACTCCCGCGCCGGGCGCACCAAACACATCGGACACGCAGTAAAGAGATACCCCGCACGGGCCCCACCCTGATTCCGTCCTCCAGACCGGACCCCATTGAGCCGGGCGACGACATCAGGGTTTCGACAACACAGGGGAGAAGGAACGAGACGTGCTTGACGTCAACTTCTTCGACGAGCTCCGCATCGGCCTCGCGACCGCAGAGGACATCCGCCAGTGGTCCTTCGGTGAGGTCAAGAAGCCGGAGACCATCAACTATCGCACGCTCAAGCCGGAGAAGGACGGACTTTTCTGCGAGAAGATCTTCGGTCCCACCCGGGACTGGGAGTGCTACTGCGGTAAGTACAAGCGCGTTCGTTTCAAAGGTATCATCTGCGAGCGCTGCGGCGTCGAGGTCACCCGCGCCAAGGTGCGTCGTGAGCGGATGGGTCACATCGAGCTGGCCGCACCGGTGACCCACATCTGGTACTTCAAGGGTGTCCCGAGCAGGCTGGGTTATCTGCTCGACCTGGCTCCCAAGGATCTTGAGAAAATCATCTACTTCGCTGCCTACGCCATCACCGCGGTGAACACCGAGGAGCGGCACAACGATCTGCCGACCCTGGAGAGCGAGATCGGTGTCCAACGCAAACGACTGGCGGACCGCCGCGACGCGGACATCGAGGAGCGCGCGCAGAAGCTTGAGGCCGACCTCGCCGAGCTGGAGACCGAAGGCGCCAAGAACGATGTGCGGCGCAAGGTCAAAGAGGGTGGCGAGCGCGAGATGCGCCAGCTTCGGGACCGCGCCCAGCGCGAGATCGACCGGCTCGATGAGATCTGGGAGACGTTCACCAAGCTGGAGGTCGGCCAGCTCATCGTGGATGAGCTGCTCTACCGGGAGCTCTACGATCGCTATGGTGATTACTTCACCGGCGCCATGGGCGCCGAGGCGATCCAGAAACTGATGGAGAACTTCGACATCGACGCCGAGTCGGAGAACCTGCGCGAGACCATCCGCAGCGGCAAGGGCCAAAAAAAGCTGCGCGCGCTCAAGCGCCTCAAGGTTGTCGCGGCCTTCCAGGTCACCCGTAACAACCCGATGGGCATGGTGCTGGACTGCGTGCCGGTGATCCCGCCGGACCTACGCCCCATGGTGCAGCTCGACGGTGGCCGGTTCGCCACCTCCGACCTCAACGACCTCTACCGTCGGGTGATCAACCGGAACAACCGGCTCAAGCGGCTCATCGACCTGGGCGCGCCCGAGATCATCGTCAACAACGAGAAGCGGATGCTGCAGGAGGCCGTCGACGCGCTGTTCGACAACGGCCGCCGTGGCCGTCCGGTGACCGGCCCGGGAAACCGCCCGCTGAAGTCGCTGTCCGACCTGCTCAAGGGCAAGCAGGGCCGGTTCCGGCAGAACCTTCTCGGCAAGCGGGTCGACTACTCCGGCCGCTCGGTCATCGTGGTCGGTCCACAGCTCAAGCTGCACCAGTGCGGCCTGCCCAAGCAGATGGCGCTGGAGCTGTTCAAGCCGTTCGTGATGAAGCGCCTGGTCGACCTCAACCACGCGCAGAACATCAAGTCGGCCAAGCGGATGGTGGAGCGGCAGCGTCCGCAGGTGTGGGACGTCCTCGAGGAGGTCATCACCGAGCACCCGGTGCTGCTGAACCGGGCGCCGACCCTGCACCGGCTGGGCATCCAGTCTTTCGAGCCGCAGCTGGTCGAGGGTAAGGCGATCCAGCTGCACCCGCTGGTCTGCGAGGCGTTCAACGCGGACTTCGACGGCGACCAGATGGCGGTGCACCTGCCGCTGTCGGCCGAGGCGCAGGCCGAGGCGCGGATCCTGATGCTGTCCAGCAACAACATCCTGTCCCCCGCCTCGGGTCGTCCGCTGGCCATGCCTCGGCTGGACATGGTCACCGGCCTGTACCACCTCACCAAGCTCCGTGAGGGCGACACGGGTGAGGGCCGCTCGTTCTCCTCGCCCGCCGAGGCGCTGATGGCGCTGGACCGCGGCACGATCGGGTTGCAGGCCAGGATACGGGTCCGGCTGCGCGGGGTGGTCCCACCGGTCAGCGAGCAGGCTCGGCTGCGGGAGGCCCAGGGCTGGGAACCGGGAGCGACGTGGATCGCGGACACCACCGTGGGACGGGTGCTGTTCAACGACCTGCTGCCCGAGGACTATCCGTACGTCAACGACATACTGCCCAAGAAGCGCCAGGCCGCGATCGTCAACGACCTCGCCGAGCGGTACCCGATGGTCGCCGTCGCCCAGACGCTGGACAAGCTCAAGGACGCCGGCTTCCACTGGGCCACCCGCTCTGGGGTGACCCTGTCCAGCTCCGACGTGGTGGTGCCGGCCGCCAAGCAGGAGATCCTCGACCAGTACGAGGCGAAGGCCGACCAGGTGGAGAAGCGCTACCAGCGTGGCGTGCTCTCGCACGACGAGCGCAACGGCGAGCTGGTGAAGATCTGGTCGCAGGCCACCGACGAGGTGGCCAAGGCGATGGAGGCCAACTTCCCGGAGGAGAACCCGGTCTTCACGATCGTGTCTTCCGGGGCGGCCGGGAACATGACGCAGGTCCGGTCCCTGGCGGGGATGCGCGGCCTGGTCTCCAACCCCAAGGGCGAGTACATCCCACGACCGATCAAGCACAACTTCCGTGAGGGCCTGAGTGTGCTGGAGTACTTCATCGCCACGCACGGCGCCCGCAAGGGACTGGCCGACACCGCGTTGCGGACCGCCGACTCCGGGTACCTGACCCGGCGGCTGGTGGACGTCTCGCAGGACGTCATCGTGCGGGAGCACGACTGTGGCACCGAACGCGGTATCCCGATGCCGGTCGTCGAGGCCGGACCGGATGGTCGCCTGATCCGGCAGCGCTACGTGCAGACCAGCGTGTACGCCCGCTGCACCGCGGAGGACGTGCTGGACGGCTCCGGCTCGGTGATCATGCCTCGGGGCGCGGACCTGGGTGATCCCGCGATCGACAGGCTGGTCTCCGTCGGTGTCGCTCGGGTCAAGGTGCGCTCGGTGCTCACCTGCGAGTCCGCCAGCGGGGTGTGCGCGGTGTGTTACGGCCGGTCCATGGCCACCGGCAAGCTCGTCGACGTGGGCGAGGCGGTCGGCATCGTGGCCGCGCAGTCCATCGGTGAGCCCGGCACGCAGCTGACCATGCGTACCTTCCACCAGGGTGGGATCGCCGGTGAGGACATCACCACCGGTCTGCCCCGGGTGCAGGAGCTGTTCGAGGCCCGGGTGCCCAAGGGCATGGCGCCGATCGCCGATGCCGACGGCCGGGTGCGGGTCGAGGATGGTGACAAGTTCTGGAAGATCACCATCGTTCCGGACGATGGTAGCGAGGAGATCGTCTACGAGAAGCTGTCCAAGCGGCAGCGGCTTGCGGTGATCACCGTCGATGGCACCGAGCGGCCGTTGGCCGACGAGGACCACGTCACCGTCGGCCAGAAGCTGCTCGAGGGTGTGGTGGACCCGCACGAGGTGCTCCGCGTGATGGGACCGAGGGAGGTGCAGCTGCACCTGGTCCGCGAGGTCCAGCAGGTGTACCGGTCGCAGGGTGTGGACATCCACGACAAGCACATCGAGGTCATCGTTCGGCAGATGCTGCGCCGGGTGACGATCATCGAGTCGGGCGCCACCGAGTTCCTTCCCGGTGGGCTGGCCGAGCGTGGCGAGTTCGAGTCGGAGAACCGCCGGGTGGTGTCGGAGGGTAGCGAGCCCGCCTCCGGCCGTCCGGTCCTGATGGGGATCACCAAGGCGTCGCTGGCGACCGAGTCGTGGCTGTCCGCGGCGTCGTTCCAGGAGACGACCAAGATCCTCACCGACGCGGCGATCCAGGGCAAGAGCGACAAGCTGCTCGGGCTCAAGGAGAATGTGATCATCGGAAAGTTGATCCCGGCCGGCACCGGGATCAACCGGTACCGCAACATTGAGGTGCAGCCGACCGAGGAGGCCCGGGCTGCGGCCTACGCGATCCCGTCCTACGACGAGGGCTACTACTCGCCGGAGGTGTTCGGTACCGCCGGGACCGGAGCAGCCGTCCCCCTGGACGACTACGACTTCGGTCGCGACTACAGGTAACCGGAACACATGATGAACGAGTGATCGCCCGACTGCGGGTGCTCTCAGCGCGCCGCGTTCGACAGCAGGGCTGTTCGGGTCGTCCCCGACAGCCCCTGCTGTCGAACTCGGCGACAGTGAAGTTGACCCAACTGGCTTCCCGCCTCAGTGGCCATCGACTGGGGGGATCACCGCGCGGTCGGTGAGAACCGGTGGAGCGTCCTGGTCAAGGTTCCTGACGTTCGCGCTCCTCACCGGGCACCACTCGGACTCCGACAAAGACGATCACAGCTGGGCGACGGTCGAGCACCGCGTCCGCCGAGCTGGTCGTGACCGTCAGGTCCAGCGGCACAGGGGTGCGGGGCGTAGCCTTGCGTCACCTCTTCGCCGAGGTGTCCGCCCCGGGGTAGCTCCTCGGGGCATCGGCGAGGGGACCCGGCCAGGGAAGGCGCGCGATGACTGATGAGGTTATGCGGTCGATCGGCCGTAGAGTCGGGGAGATCCGGGCCTGGCGCGGGATGACCTTGCGGGCCGTCGCGGAACTCGCGGGGATCACCGAGAGTTACCTGTCCCGGATCGAGCGCGGGGAGCGCATCGTCGGTCGACGCTCTCTGCTCGAGTCGATCGCGGCGGCGCTGCGGGTTGCACCCTCGGAGCTGGCCGAGCAGGCATTCCCGCCAGCGGCGGCCGACCCGGTGACCGGAGAGGCGCAGGCTGCCGTGATGGCACTGGAGGCGGCGCTGTCCGATCTCGACCTCGGCGTCCTACCCGACGGCGCGCAGGCCCGGCCGTGGCCGGCTGTCGCGGCGGAGATGAACCGGCTCAACACGCAGCGACGGCCAACATGTGACTATGCGGCAGAGGGCGTTGTGCTGCCCGGTTTACTCAATGAACTGCATGCGCTTTACGTCACCGACCCGGATCACCGCGTCGACGTCCTGCAGGCGTTGGGGGACTGCTATCAGACTGCCGGTGTCCTGCTGAAGAACCTGGGTGTTCGGGGCCTACCGACACTGGCCGCGTTCCGCGCCCGGCAGGTCGCTGAGGATCTGGATGACCCGGCGTGGCTCGGACTAGCCGCGTGGCTGCGGGGGCACACCCTGGGCGGGACAGAGGGACGACCGCGAATGCGACAGCTGTCGGTTCGGGGCGCTGAATGCGCTGGAGAGCCACCTGGATGACCCTCGTGCCCAGCAGATGTACGGAGCGCTGCACCTCAACGCCGCGCTGGCGTCGGCGGCGACGTGCCGAGCCGATGATGCCGCCGACCACCTCGACGAAGCGGGAACCATCGCCACTCGGGTCGGCGTGAACGGTCGCGGGTTCGGCAACCTGTACTTCGGTCCGGACAACGTCGGGATCTGGCGGGTGAGCATTGCCGTGGAGCTCGGAGACCCGGGGCGGGCCCGGGAGCTCGCCCGGCGGGTGGACCCGGCACAGGTGCCCTCCACGGCCCGTCAGGCGATGTACTGGGCTGACCTGGGCCGCGGGATGGCGTCGGAACGGGCCACCCGTGACCAGGCGGTGGGCGCGCTGCTGCGGGCGGAGAAGATCGCGCCACAGCGCATCCGCATGAACCCGTTCGTGCGGGAGACCGTCGGGGACCTGATGCGCCGGTCGCGGCGTGAGGCTGGCGGTCGGGAGCTGCGCGGCATGGCTTATCGGATGGGTCTGGGCGTCGGCTGATCTCGCGGCTACTCGCCGCGCTGTCAAGATCCGCTTCTGCTGCCACGTCATCGTTGTCAACCATGACCGACGACACCGACGACGACCTACCCATGACGCAGCCGAAAAGCAGGCGCCGCAGGACGATCCCCGCGACCTGTGCGCCGCATCGGGGCCCGGTGGGCTTCACCACGCTGGTGGTGAGCACCCGCGGCGGGAGGATCGAGCTGGGTCAGCACACCGCCGATGCTCGTGAAGTCACCCTTGGCGAGGACGGGATCCGGGTGCTCCGCAGCGCGCTGACCGGGTGGCTCAGATGAGCGAGGACCCGGTGGTCTTGGTACCTGCGGTCGGATCGGTGGTCACGACACGCACCGGGGCGCGCTGCGCCCCGCTGACGGCACTGTGACCGCCTTGTGCGACCGCCTGTGCGGTGTGACGTTCGTGCCCAGAGTGCTCCCGTTCGGTCGCGGTCTGGGATTCTCCGGCAACCCGCCGGACCCCGAGCAGGTCTGCCCGGCGTGCGCCAAGAGTGCCCGGTGAGGCGCCCGCCTGACTAGGCGCGGTCCCCGCTGGACTATCACGCGCACCTATTGCCGCCTGAGAGTGAGCACTCCTCGGGTGTGCTCAAAGCCCGGTGCGCACCGTACTGTCGACGGGCCTCACCCAGCACGACCAGCCCCTACCGGGGCTTGAGCTGTAGCGCTGCGCTGCCGGCTGGTTTGCGATTCTCGCGGGACGCGCCTGCGGTCGCGCCATCAGCCATGGGTTGGGGTCGCGCCACCTCGCCGGCCGACCCGAGGAAATCGGCGGCAGTGGCGCCGCGACGATCCCGAGCTGCAGCGGTGGCCGCTGTGACGAGCACCGACCCGTACACCGAAGGGTTCCGCACCGGGACGTCACCGCGGGGCTCGATGCTCTCAGCGGTCCGGATCCTTCACGAGCCGGCAACGGCAGGCGGCGTGGCGCCCCAGTCGGCGAATACTCCGGCGGTGTCGGCGCCGGGCTTCGGTGGGGGCGTCGGCTGGTTGGGATGGGTGCGGGAGAACCGTGGTGCGGGGGCGGCCTGGGGCACCCCGCCGAGGGTGATGACGGTGCCGCGAGCCGCGATGTGCGGGTGCGCGGGCACCTCGGCGAACGACAGCACCGGTGCCACGCAGGCGTCGGTTCCCTCGAACACCGCCGCCCATTCGTCGCGAGTACGGCCGGCGAACACTGCGGTGAAGCGCTGGCGCAACACCGGCCACCCCGCCTGGTCCAGCTGTCCGGGCAGGTCCGCCTCGGTGAGCCCGAGGCCCTCCAGCAGTGCCGCGTAGAACCGCGGTTCCAGCGCTCCGACGGCGACGTAGCGACCGTCAGAGCAGGCGTAGGTGTCGTAGAACGGAGCCCCCGAGTCGAGCAGGTTGCCGCCCCGCGCCTCGCTCCACAACCCGCAGGCGCGCAACGACCAGAACATCTGGGCCAGCACGCTGACCCCGTCCACCATGGCGGCGTCGACGACCTGGCCGGCACCGGAGCGCTCCCGTTCCCACAGCGCGGCCAGCACTCCGGTCACCAGGAACATCGAGCCACCGCCGAAGTCCCCGACCAGGTTCAGCGGCGGCACCGGCTTGCCACCCGCGTTCCCGACGGCGTGCAGCACGCCGGACAGCGCGATGTAGTTGATGTCGTGCCCAGCGCGCTCGGCCAGCGGGCCGTCCTGCCCCCATCCCGTCATCCGCGCGTACACCAGTCGCGGGTTGCGGGCGTGGCAGTCAGCCGGGCCGAGCCCCAGTCGCTCGGTGACGCCGGGACGCAAGCCCTCGATCAGTACGTCGGCCCGCTCCACCAGCCGCAGCATGGTCTCCCGGCCGGAGGGGTTCTTCAGGTCACACATCACCGAGCGCCGGCCGCGAAGCATCTGGTCATCGGCGCCCGGGGCGAGCCGAAGACCCCCGGAGGGTCGTTCAACCCGCACCACGTCGGCTCCCAGATCCGCCAGCAGCATCGCCGCATGGGGGCCGGGACCGATCGCGGCCAGCTCGATCACCCGCAGCCCGGTCAGTGGACCTGGCATCGATGCATCTCCTCGCCTCGTTCTGACCCCGTTTTGACCCTCGGCGAATGCCCCAGGTATCCTAGTGGTCGGTCCCGACTCCGGTCGGGCCGCTCCGTATGCCTGTTGGCGGTGCATCACTGGCGGTGTGGGCTCTGCAGAGCCCCCGCCTCCAGATCTGGCGTCGTGCCGCCCAGCTCCCGTCGGGTTTTACTCGGTCGAGCGGCTGGGCTCACAGCGACACGCCCGACTGCGGGATACGGAGTGACCGGCCGCGCAGCGCCCGGCGGCCGGACCCATTGAGGCACGCAGCACCACACGACCACGACAGCAAGCGCGAAGACGAGGAAAGCTGGTCCATGCCTACCATCCAGCAGCTGGTCCGCAAGGGCCGCGAGGACAAGCTCGCGAAGACCAACACCGCAGCGCTGAAGGGGAGCCCGCAGCGGCGCGGGGTGTGCACCCGCGTCTACACGACCACCCCGAAGAAGCCGAACTCGGCGTTGCGCAAGGTCGCCCGGGTACGCCTGACCAGCCAGGTCGAGGTGACGGCCTACATTCCGGGGGAGGGTCACAACCTCCAGGAGCACTCCATCGTCCTGGTGCGCGGTGGTCGGGTGAAGGATCTTCCCGGGGTCCGTTACAAGATCATTCGGGGGTCGCTGGACACCCAGGGCGTGAAGGGTCGCAAGCAGGCCCGCAGTCGCTACGGCGCGAAGAAGGAGAAAAGCTGATGCCTCGTAAGGGTCCCGCCCCGAAGCGACCGCTGCACTCCGACCCGGTCTACGGGTCCCCGGTGGTCACTCAGCTCGTCAACAAGGTTCTCGTGCGGGGCAAGCGCTCGGTGGCCGAGAAGATCGTGTACCAAGCCTTGGAGGGCTGCCGGGACAAGACCGGTACCGACCCGGTGGTGACCCTCAAGCGCGCGCTGGACAACGTCAAGCCCGCCATCGAGGTGAAGAGCCGCCGCGTCGGTGGCGCTACCTACCAGGTCCCGGTCGAGGTGCGTCCGGTGCGCTCCACCACGCTCGCGCTTCGCTGGCTGATCACTTTCTCCCGGCAGCGACGGGAGAAGACCATGATCGATCGCCTGATGAATGAACTGCTCGACGCCAGCAACGGCCTCGGGGCGAGCGTGAAACGCCGCGAGGACACCCACAAGATGGCCGACTCGAACAGGGCCTTCGCGCACTATCGCTGGTGACGAACCACTCTCAAGACAGCTAGGGATGAACTCTCGTGGCACGTGAAGTGCTGACCGACCTCGCCAGGGTCCGCAACATCGGGATCATGGCGCATATCGACGCCGGTAAAACCACCACGACCGAGCGGGTCCTGTTCTACACCGGGATCAACTACAAGATCGGTGAGGTACACGACGGCGCCGCCACGATGGACTGGATGGAGGAGGAGCAGAAGCGGGGCATCACCATCACCTCCGCCGCGACCACCACCTTCTGGAACGACCATCAGATCAATATCATCGACACCCCGGGCCACGTCGACTTCACCGTCGAGGTGGAGCGCTCGCTTCGGGTGCTCGATGGCGCCGTGGCGGTCTTCGACGGCAAGGAGGGCGTCGAGCCCCAGTCCGAGACGGTGTGGCGGCAGGCCGACAAGTACGACGTCCCGCGTATCTGCTTCGTCAACAAGATGGACAAGCTGGGCGCGGACTTCTACTTCACGGTGCGTACCATCCGTGAGCGGCTCGGCGCTCACCCACTGGTCATCCAGCTGCCGATCGGCTCCGAGGCCGACTTCCAGGGTGTCGTCGATGTGGTCGGAATGCGGGCGCTGACCTGGCGCGGGGAAGTTCAGAAGGGCGAGGACTACACCGTCGAGGCGATTCCGGCGAACCTGGTCGAGACGGCGAACGAGTATCGGGAGAAACTGGTCGAGGCCGTCGCGGAGGCCGACGACGAGCTCATGGAGCTCTACCTCGGCGGCCAGGAGCTCAGTGTCGAGCAGATCAAGGCCGGCATCCGCAAGCTCACTGTACGCAGCCAGGTGTACCCGGTGCTGTGCGGCTCGGCCTTCAAGAACAAAGGCGTGCAGCCGATGCTGGACGCGGTGATCGACTACCTGCCTTCGCCGCTGGATGTGCCACCGGTGGTGGGTCTGCTGCCCGACGGCAAGCCGGCAACCCGGAAGCCCTCGATCTCTGAGCCGTTCTCCGCGCTGGCCTTCAAGATCGCCGCGCACCCCTTCTTCGGGAAGCTGACCTACGTCCGGGTCTACTCCGGTCGGATCGCTGCGGGCTCGCAGGTCATCAACTCGACCAAGGAGCGTAAGGAGCGCATCGGCAAGCTCTTCCAGATGCACTCCAACAAGGAGAACCCGGTCGATGACGCCCGAGCCGGGCACATCTACGCGGTGATCGGGCTGAAGGAGACGACCACCGGGGACACGCTGTGCGACCCACAGGCGCCGATCATCCTGGAGTCGATGACGTTTCCGGAACCGGTCATCCAGGTCGCGATCGAGCCCAAGACCAAGAGCGACCAGGAGAAGCTCGGCATCGCCATCCAGAAGCTGGCCGAGGAGGATCCCACCTTCCAGGTCGAGCAGGATGACGAGACCGGTCAGACGATCATCGCCGGGATGGGCGAGCTGCACCTCGAGGTGCTGGTGAACCGGATGCGCAGCGACTACAAGGTCGAGGCGAACATCGGCAAGCCGCAGGTGGCCTACCGGGAGACGATCCGCAAGACGGTGGACAAGCTGGAGTACACCCACCGCAAGCAGACGGGTGGGTCCGGCCAGTTCGCCCGCGTGATCATCAAGCTGGAACCGCTGCGGACCACTGACGGTGCGCTCTACGAGTTCGACAACAAGGTCACCGGTGGGCGGATCCCCAGAGAGTACATCCCGTCGGTTGATGCCGGGGCGCAGGACGCCATGCAGTACGGCGTCCTCGCGGGCTATCCGCTGGTGGGCCTGAAGGTCACCCTGCTGGACGGTGCCTACCACGAGGTCGACTCCTCCGAGATGGCCTTCAAGATCGCCGGCTCGATGGCCTTCAAAGAGGCGGCGCGCAAGGCCGGTCCGGTGATCCTGGAGCCGATGATGGCGGTCGAGGTGACCACGCCCGAGGACTACATGGGCGACGTCATCGGTGACCTCAACTCACGTCGGGGTCAGATCCAGCACATGGAGGAGCGCAGCGGCTCCCGCGTCATCAAGGCGTTGGTGCCGCTGTCGGAGATGTTCGGATACGTCGGCGACCTGCGGTCGCGGACCCAGGGTCGGGCGAACTACACCATGCAGTTCGACTCGTATGCCGAGGTCCCCGCCAACGTGTCCAAGGAGATTATCGCCAAGGCGACGGGTGAGTGAACGTGCTCACCCGAAGCCTTGAACGAGCCCCGTGAGATCGAAACCCGCGAGATCGAACCCGTGGGGATCGGCGAGTAAGCGAGACCACCTGACAGCATGCCGCTACATCAGGACCGGTGACGGTCCCGCTGACCAAGCGGATCCAAGAGAACGAGTCCAGGAGGACGAGACCAGTGGCGAAGGCGAAGTTCCAGCGGACCAAGCCGCACGTCAACATCGGAACCATCGGTCACATCGACCACGGCAAGACCACGCTGACCGCGGCGATCACCAAGGTCTTGCACGACAAGTTCCCGGACGTGAATGACGTGTCGGCGTTCGACTCGATCGACAAGGCCCCCGAAGAGAGGCAGCGGGGCATTACGATCTCGATCGCGCACGTCGAGTACCAGACCGAGAAGCGGCACTACGCCCACGTCGACTGTCCCGGGCACGCGGACTACATCAAGAACATGATCACCGGTGCGGCCCAGATGGACGGTGCCATCCTGGTGGTGGCCGCCACCGACGGCCCGATGCCGCAGACCCGCGAGCATGTGTTGTTGGCCCGCCAGGTCGGCGTGCCCTACATCGTCGTCGCGCTGAACAAGGCTGACATGGTCGACGACGAGGAGATCATGGAGCTCGTTGAGCTCGAGGTCCGTGAGCTGCTGTCCAGCCAGGAGTATCCGGGTGACGACCTGCCCATCGTCCGGGTGTCCGCGCTCAAGGCGCTCGAGGGCGACGCCATGTGGAGCGCGGAGCTTCTGAAACTGATGGACGCCGTGGACAACAACGTCCCGGAGCCGGTCCGCGAGATCGAGAAGCCGTTCCTCATGCCGATCGAGGACGTGTTCACCATCACCGGCCGCGGCACTGTGGTCACCGGCCGGGTGGAGCGCGGCATCGTCAAGGTGAGCGAGGAGGTGGAAATCATCGGCATCAAGGAGAAGTCGGCGAAGACCATCGTCACCGGCGTCGAGATGTTCCGTAAACTGCTTGACGAGGGCCGGGCCGGAGACAACGTGGGCCTGTTGCTTCGCGGTGTCAAGCGCGAGGATGTGGAGCGCGGGCAGGTCGTCATCAAGCCTGGCACCAACACCCCGCATACTCAGTTCGAGGCTCAGGTCTACATCCTGTCCAAGGACGAGGGCGGTCGGCACACGCCGTTCTTCAACAACTACCGTCCGCAGTTCTACTTCCGCACCACCGACGTGACCGGGGTCGTGACGCTGCCCGACGGCACCGAGATGGTCATGCCGGGCGACAACACCGAGATGTCGGTACAGCTCATCCAGCCGGTCGCGATGGACGAGAACCTGAAGTTCGCGATCCGCGAGGGTGGCCGCACCGTCGGTGCAGGTCGAGTGATCAAGATTCTCAAGTGAGGTCGTGGCTCGCCGGCATGCTGCGGTGCCGGTGAGTCCGCCGCGGCCCCGGATTTGGTCGGCGATCACGTATCGCTTACCATGAACCGGTTGCTCGGCGGGGCTGGCCGGCATGGCGGCTTCAGGTTCGCTGCGATGCGCAACCCTTCCGTGGATCGCAGCGCATAGCACTTCGTGGGGCACAACTGATCTGGGCGCCTCACCTCGCTGGACGCCCAGCGCGACACACCCGACTGCGGGGACCGGTGCGTGGGCGGGGTATACCAGGTGATCAGCTCAGGCCAGGTACGACGAGACCAGCGGTACGAGACTGACAGGACGGCAAGCCACCATGGCGGGACAGAAGATCCGCATCCGGCTCAAAGCCTACGACCACGAGGCGATCGACGCTTCCGCGCGCAAGATCGTCGAGACCGTGACGCGCACCGGCGCTCGGGTCGTCGGGCCGGTGCCCCTGCCGACCGAGAAGAACGTGTACTGCGTTATCCGCTCGCCGCACAAGTACAAGGACTCGCGGGAGCACTTCGAGATGCGCACGCACAAGCGGCTGATCGATATTCTCGACCCGACGCCGAAGACGGTGGACGCGCTGATGCGCATCGACCTGCCGGCCAGCGTCGACGTCAACATCCAGTAAGGCCGGGAGAATGACAGCGACTGATTCTGAGCATCAGGAAAGCGTAGTCCGAAGGACCGTGAAGGGGATACTGGGCACCAAGCTCGGGATGACTCAGGTATTCGACGAGAACAACAGGATCGTTCCGGTCACCGTGGTAGCGGCCGGGCCGTGTGTGGTGACCCGGGTCCGTACCCCGGAGAAGGACGGCTATCCCGCCGTTCAGCTCGCTTATGGCGCGGTCGACCCGCGCAAGGTGACCAAGCCGGTGGCCGGGCACTACGCCGCAGCCGGTGTCACGCCGCGGCGGCACCTGGTCGAGCTGCGCACCGCCGACGCGGCGGACTACCAGGTCGGCCAGGAGCTCACCGTCGAGCTGTTCACCGCCGGGGCTGTGGTCGACGTGGTCGCCACCAGTAAGGGCAAAGGCACTGCCGGAGTGATGAAGCGGCACGGCTTCGGCGGTCTCGGAGCCAGCCACGGCACCCAGCGCAAGCACCGCTCGCCTGGTTCGATCGGCGGCTGCGCGACGCCGAGTCGGGTGTTCAAGGGCACCCGGATGGCGGGCCGGATGGGCAACGTCCGGGTGACCACCCAAAACCTCACGGTACACCGGGTTGACCTGGAGTCGGGCCTGCTGCTGATCAAGGGTGCGCTGCCCGGTCCGAAGGGCGGTCTGGTGCTGGTCAAGACAGCGGCGAAGGGCGGTGTGCGGGGGTGAGCCCAGAGGTGAGAACAGTCGATATCCATACTCCGGAGGGCACGACCGCGGGCACCGCGGAGCTGCCCGCCGAGGTCTTCGACGTGCCGGCGAACATCCCGTTGATGCATCAGGTGGTGGTCGCCCAGCTGGCTGCGGCCCGCCAGGGCACGCACAGCACCAGGACCCGAGGCGACGTCAGCGGGGGGGGCAGCAAGCCTTACCGGCAGAAGGGCACCGGGCGAGCCCGCCAGGGTTCGATGCGGGCACCCCAGTTCACCGGCGGTGGCATCGTGCACGGCCCGACGCCACGCGACTACAGCCAGCGCACCCCGAAGAAGATGAAAGTGGCCGCGCTGCGCGGTGCATTGTCGGACCGGGCCCGCGACGGACGAGTGCATGTGGTCTCTGAGCTGGTCTCGGGCGACGCGCCATCCACCAAGGCTGCTCGTACGCTCCTCGATGCACTGGCCAGCCGGGGCGCCAAGCTGCTGATAGTCATCAGCAGCGCCGACGAGGTCGGCCGCCGCAGCGTGCGCAACCTCCCTTCGGCCCACGTGCTGACCGCCGACCAGCTCAACACCTACGACGTGCTGAGCAACGACGACGTGGTGTTCACCACAGACGCCCTGCAGGCATTCCTGTCCGGGTCCGGCTCTACCACGATGCGCGGCGCCACCGCGCGGGAGGCAGCCCGATGATCCCCGACCCCCGCGATGTGATCCGCAGACCGGTCATCTCGGAGAAGAGCTACGGCCTGCTGGACCAGCACAAGTACACCTTCGTCGTCGCGCCGGACGCCAACAAGACGGAGATCAAGATCGCTGTCGAGAAGGTGTTCGGCGTGCGTGTGGTGAGTGTCAACACCCTCAACCGCCCCGGCAAGCGCAAGCGCACCAAGTTCGGGTACGGCAAGCGTAAGGACACCAAGCGGGCGATCGTGACGCTGTCCGCGCAGAGCAAGCCGATCGAGATCTTCGGCGGACCGGCCGCGTGAGCGAGGACGGATAGAGACATGGGTATCCGCAAGTACAAGCCGACGACCTCGGGCCGCCGCGGCGCCAGCGTCTCCGACTTCGCCGAGATCACTCGGGACCACCCGGAGAAGTCGCTGGTCCGACCGCTGCACGGCAAGGGTGGTCGCAACGCCCATGGTCGGATCACCACCCGGCACCAGGGCGGCGGGCACAAACGCGCCTACCGCGTGGTCGATTTCCGGCGGGCCGACAAGGACGGCGTGCCGGCGACGGTCGCGCACATCGAGTACGACCCGAACCGCACCGCGCGGATCGCCCTGTTGCACTACGCCGACGGCGAGAAGCGCTACATCATCGCCCCGGAGAAGCTGCGCCAGGGCGACATCGTGGAGAACGGGCCCAAGGCCGACATCAAGCCGGGCAACAGCCTGCCGTTGCGCAGCATCCCGGTCGGGACGGTGGTCCACGCGATCGAGCTCCGTCCAGGCGGCGGGGCGAAGATCGCTCGTTCGGCTGGTGCGCGGGTGCAGCTGGTGGCCAAGGACGGTCCCTACGGCCAGCTGCGGATGCCCTCAGGTGAGATCCGGAACGTCGACGTCCGGTGCCGCGCCACGGTGGGCGAGGTCGGCAACTCCGAACAGGGCAACATCAACTGGGGCAAGGCGGGCCGGATGCGTTGGAAGGGCAAGCGTCCCACGGTTCGCGGTGTCGTGATGAACCCGGTCGACCACCCACATGGGGGTGGTGAGGGCAAGACCTCCGGTGGGCGCCATCCGGTGAACCCGGCCGGCAAGCCCGAAGGCCGCACCCGGCGCCACAAGGCCAGCGACGCGCTGATCGTGCGCCGCCGCCGTACCGGTAAGAAGCGCTGAGCAGGAGGGGTGCAAGCATGCCACGCAGCCTGAAAAAGGGCCCGTTCGTCGACGACCACCTGCTCAAGAAGGTGGATGCGCATAACGAAGCCGGCACCAAGCAGGTCATCAGAACCTGGTCGCGCCGCTCCACGATCATTCCGGACATGATCGGCCACACCATCGCGGTGCATGACGGGCGTAAGCACGTCCCGGTGTTCGTCACCGAGGCGATGGTCGGTCACAAGCTCGGTGAGTTCGCCCCCACTCGCACGTTCCGGGGTCATATCAAGGACGACCGCCGGGCGCGGCGGCGCTGAGCCGGTGCGGACTGACCACGCATGGAGGCTTGCCTGCGATGCACATAAGGGAGTGTCGATGACGAGCAAGGGGATATGATGGCCAGCGGAGACTCGGCCGAGAGACGGTTGCGTGCCATCGCCCGTGCGCGGAACATTCGCGTGACGCCGATGAAGGCGCGCCGGGTGGTCGAGCTCATCCGGGGCCGCGACGCACGGGAGGCGCTCGCGGTGCTTGAGTTCGCGCCGCAGGCAGCCTCCGTCCCGGTGTCGAAAGTGCTGGCCAGCGCGATGGCTAACGCGGAGAACAACCTTCAGCTGGATCCCGAGGTCCTCGTGGTGTCCAGGGCATACGTGGACGAAGGCCCGACGCTGAAGCGTTTTCGCGAGCGTGCCCAGGGCCGGGCGTACCGGATCCGCAAGCGCACCAGCCACATCACGGTGGAGGTCGAGGCGCTGCCGGAGCGTCGCGCCGCCGGCCGGTCCGGTGGCGGGCAGGCCGGCACGGGTCGACGAACGTCGGGCCGACAGACTTCGGACCGGCAGACTTCGGACCGGCAGACAGCCGGCAGTAAGAAGGCCACTCAGACAAGGAGTGCCCGCTAGTGGGCCAGAAGATCAACCCACACGGCTTCCGGCTCGGCATCTCGACCGACTGGAAGTCCCGCTGGTACGCGGACAAGCAGTACGCGGAGTACGTCAAGGAGGACGTCGCGATCCGCAGGCTGCTGGCCAAGGGCATGGAGCGGGCGGGTATCGCCAAGGTGGAGATCGAGCGCACCCGCGACCGGGTGCGGGTGGACATCCACACCGCCCGCCCAGGCATTGTGATCGGCCGTCGCGGCGCGGAGGCCGACCGGATACGTGGCGAGCTGGAGAAGCTGTCGGGCAAGCAGGTGCAGCTCAACATTCTCGAGGTCAAGAATCCCGAGGCGGAGGCCCAGCTCGTCGCGCAGGGGGTGGCCGAGCAGTTGTCCAACCGGGTTGCCTTCCGGCGCGCGATGCGCAAGGCCATCCAGTCCGCGATGCGCTCTCCCCAGGTCAAAGGCATCCGGGTGCAGTGCTCGGGACGTCTGGGCGGCGCTGAGATGTCCCGCTCGGAGTTCTACCGGGAGGGCCGGGTTCCCCTGCATACACTGCGTGCCGACATCGACTACGGGCTCTTCGAGGCGCGCACGACCTTCGGCCGGATCGGCGTGAAGGTCTGGATCTACAAGGGTGACGTGATCGGCGGTCGACGTGAGCGTGACGCCGATACCGCCGCGGCTGCGGCGACCCGGGCGCCTCGGCGGGAACGCCCCGCCCGGCGTCGTTCCGGAGCGGCCGGGACGACCGGGGCCTCGACCGAAGCGGGTCGTGCCGCGGCGGCGGAGCTCGCCGGGGCGCCGGCCGGCGGCCCCCAGAGCACCCCGAGCGAGCCCGTCGCGAGCCCGGCGGAGTACGCCGCCGGTAGTGACGAGGCGGTCACCACAGAGCCTGGGGAGGTCTGAGACGTGCTCGTTCCACGCAAGACCAAGCACCGGAAGCAGCACTCGCCGGGCCGGTCGGGTATGGCCACCGGCGGCACTCGGGTCACTTTCGGGGACTTCGGGATCCAGGCTCTGGAACCGGCTTATGTGACCAACCGGCAGATCGAGTCCGCCCGGATCGCGATCAACCGGCACATCCGCCGGGGCGGTAAGGTCTGGATCACCATCTTCCCGGATCGGCCGCTGACCAAGAAGCCGGCGGAAACCCGAATGGGCTCCGGCAAGGGCTCTCCTGAGCACTGGGTGGCCAATGTCAAGCCCGGCCGAGTCATGTTCGAGATGGCCTACCCGAATGCGTCGGTGGCCCGCGAGGCGCTGCGCCGCGCGATTCACAAGCTGCCGATGAAGTGTCGGATCGTGACTCGCGAGGGGGTGGACTTCTGATGGCGGCCACCACTGCCGCGAGCGAGCTGCGCGAGCTCACCGACGACGAGCTGGTGTTGCGGCTGCGCGAGTCCAAGGAGGAGCTGTTCAACCTGCGCTTCCAGATGGCCACCGGACAGATGGACAACAACCGCCGGCTGCGTACGGTCCGGCGTGACATCGCCCGCATCTACACCGTGATGCACGAGCGTGAGCTGGGTCTGTCGGTGTCTCCGGACGCCGCTGCGGGAAGTGAGGGTGCGGCATGAGCGACACCGAGCGGGACGAGGCGGCCCAGCCCGAAGGGCGGAACAAGCGGAAGGTTCGGGAGGGTTACGTCGTCTCGGACAAGATGGACAAGACGGTCGTGGTGGCGTTGGAGGACCGCAAGAAGCACGCGCTGTACGGCAAGGTGCTGCGGTCTACCACCAAGGTGAAAGCGCATGACGAGGCCAACGTCGCGGGGGTCGGCGACAGGGTGCTGTTGATGGAGACTCGTCCGCTGTCGGCGACCAAGCGCTGGCGGCTGGTCCAGATCCTCGAGAGGGCCAAGTGACCCGCTGTACCGCCTTCGGGTGCGAGAAGGAGCTGACGTGATCCAGCAGGAGTCGCGACTGCGGGTCGCCGACAACACGGGTGCCAAGGAGATCCTGTGCATTCGGGTGCTCGGCGGTAGCGCGCGCCGCTACGCCGGCATAGGGGACATCATCGTGGCGACTGTCAAGGAGGCCATCCCCGGCGCCAACGTCAAGCGGGGCGATGTGGTCAAGGCCGTCATCGTGCGTACCGTGAAGGAGAAGCGCCGGCCGGACGGTTCTTATATCCGGTTCGACGAGAACGCCGCTGTCCTGATCAAGCCCGACGGCGAGCCGCGCGGCACCCGGATCTTCGGTCCGGTCGGCCGGGAGCTCCGAGAGAAGCGGTTCATGAAAATCATCTCGCTGGCCCCGGAGGTGTTGTAGGAGTGAGAGTCCGTAAGGGCGACATGGTTCTGGTCATCGCCGGCAAGGACAAGGGCGCCAAGGGCAAGGTGATCCAGGCCTATCCGGACACCGGCCGGGTGCTCGTGGAGGGCGTCAACCGAATCAAGAAGCACACCCGGGTCAGTCGCACCCAGCGCGGTGCGCAAAGCGGTGGGATTGTCACGCAGGAGGCCGCGATCGACGTCTCGAACGTCATGGTCGTCGACTCCAGCGGCAGGCCCACGAGGGTGGGCCACCGCACTGATGACGAGGGCAGGCGCGTGCGCGTGTCGCGGCGCACCGGCAAGGACATCTGAGATGACTGTGACTTCGTCGCCGGAGGGTGATCGTGTTGTGACGACGCCGAGACTGAAGACCCGGTACCGCGAGGAGATCGTCACGGCGTTGCGTGAACAGTTCGACTACTCCAATGCGATGCAGATACCCGGGGTGGTCAAGGTCGTGGTGAACATGGGCGTCGGCGAGGCCGCCCGGGACGCCAAGCTGATGGACGGTGCCGTGCGGGACCTGGCGGCGATCACCGGCCAGAAGCCCCAGGTGAAGCGTGCTCGTAAGTCCGTCGCGCAGTTCAAGTTGCGGGAGGGGATGCCGATCGGCGCCAAGGTGACCTTGCGCGGCGACCGGATGTGGGAGTTTCTGGACCGGCTGTTGGCGATCGCCCTGCCCCGTATCCGCGATTTCCGTGGTCTGTCGCCGACCCAGTTCGACGGGCACGGTAACTACACCTTCGGCCTCACTGAGCAGTCGATGTTCCATGAGATCAACCCGGACAACATCGACCGCCAGCGTGGCATGGATATCACCGTGGTCACCTCCGCGACCACCGACGAGGAGGGCCGGGCGCTGCTGCGTCGGCTGGGCTTCCCCTTCAAGGAGAGCTGATGGCGAAGAAGGCACTGATCATCAAGGCCGCTCGTAAGCCCAAGTTCGCGGTGCGGGGTTACACCCGGTGCCAGCGCTGCGGGCGGCCCAAGGCGGTCTACCGGAAGTTCGGGTTGTGCCGGGTCTGCCTGCGTCAGATGGCTCACCGGGGCGAGCTCCCGGGCGTGAGCAAGTCCTCATGGTGAGACGTTTCGCGCCCCGCGCAGCCACTAGTCGCCGCAGGCCCGTGAGGGAACCGCGGTGGGAAGGGATCAGGAGGTCGCCATGACGATGACCGACCCGATCGCAGACATGCTGACCCGTCTGCGGAACGCGAACTCGGCCTATCACGACCGGGTCGTGATGCCGCACTCCAAGATCAAGGCGAATATCGCCGAGATCCTCCAACGGGAGGGTTACATCTCGGGCTTTCACGCTGAGGACGCACTCGTGGGTAAGTCCCTGGTGGTCGAACTGAAGTTCGGCCCGAACCGGGAGCGCAGCATCGCCGGCCTGCGCCGGGTGTCCAAGCCCGGCCTGCGGGTCTACGCCAAGTCGACCTCGTTGCCCAAGGTGCTCGGCGGCCTGGGCGTGGCGATCATCTCCACGTCCACCGGACTGCTCACCGACCGACAGGCCGCCAAGAAGGGCGTGGGCGGGGAAGTCCTCGCCTTCGTCTGGTGAGAGGGGAGTAGGCGAGATGTCGCGCATCGGGAAGCAGCCGATCACCGTGCCGGCCGGCGTCGATGTGGTCATCGACGGGCGCACCGTGACGGTGCGGGGCCCTAAGGGCACCCTGTCGCACACCGTGGCCGAGCCGATCACCGTGCAGTGGGCGCAGGACGGTATCCTGCTGGTCCAGCGGCCGGACGACGAGCGGCGCAGCAAGTCGCTGCACGGGTTGTCCCGGACCCTGGTGAACAACATGGTTCTGGGTGTCAGCCAGGGCTACGAGAAGCGGATGGAGATCCACGGCGTCGGTTACCGGGTGGTGGCCAAGGGCTCGGACCTGGAGTTCTCGTTGGGCTTCAGCCATCCGGTACCGGTCAAGGCGCCCGAGGGCATCAGTTTCACGGTGGAGAGCCCGACACGTTTCTCCGTGGCCGGCATCGACAAGCAGACGGTCGGTGAGGTGGCGGCGACCATCCGTAAGTTGCGGCGTCCCGACCCCTACAAGGGCAAGGGTGTGCGCTATGCGGGCGAGAAGATCCGGCGCAAGGTCGGGAAGACGGGTAAGTGATCATGGCTGAGGCAGCGATTAGCACGAAGCGGTCGCGGGTGGGCACGGACGTGTCGACCCGGCGTCGGCTGGCCCGGTCGCGGCGGCACTTCCGGCTGCGCAAGAGGGTCAGCGGTTCGCCGGAGCGCCCGCGCCTGGTGGTCAACCGCTCGTCCCGACACATCGCCGTGCAGTTGGTGGATGACCTGGCTGGGCACACTCTGGCCGCGGCGTCGAGCATCGAGCCGGACGTCCGCGCCATCGACGGGGACAAGAAGGCCAGGGCGGTCAGGGTCGGCGAGCTGATCGCCGCTCGAGCCAAGGCGGTGGGCGTGGACCGGGTGGTCTTCGACCGCGGCGGCTACGACTACCACGGTCGGGTCGCGGCGCTGGCCGACGCCGCCCGCAAGTCCGGCCTGGAGTTCTGAGGCGACGATGACCACAGGACAGCAGCGGCACACGAGCAACGGAAGGAACGCCTGATGCCTGGACGCATGCGGCGGGAAGGCGGAGGCGAGCGCAGTGATCGTCGGGACCGCCGTGACGGTGGCCGCGGCGGGGCGCCCCAGCAGGAGAAGAGCCCGCACCTGGAGCGGGTGGTCGCGATCAACCGGGTGGCCAAGGTGGTCAAGGGTGGCCGGCGCTTCAGCTTCACCGCATTGGTCGTCGTGGGCGACGGCGACGGGATGGTCGGCGTCGGGTACGGAAAAGCCAAGGAGGTGCCGGCGGCGATCCAGAAGGGCGTGGAGGAAGCCAAGAAGAGCTTCTTCCGAGTTCCCCGGATCGCCGGCACCATCCCGCACCCGATCACCGGCGAGGCTGCGGCCGGTGTCGTGTTACTGCGTCCCGCCTCTCCAGGTACCGGGGTCATCGCGGGCGGTCCGGTTCGCGCGGTGTTGGAGTGCGCCGGCGTGCACGACGTGCTCTCCAAGTCGCTGGGCAGTGATAATGCCATCAACATCGTGCACGCCACGGTGGCTGCGCTGAAGAGACTCCAGCGTCCTGAGGAGGTGGCCGCACGCCGCGGTCTGCCACTGGAGGACGTGGCTCCGGCCGGTATGTTGCGGGCGCGTGCCGGGCAGGGGGCGTGACCGTGTCCGGACCGTCGCTGAAGATCACCCAGGTTCGGAGCGCCATCGGTAGCCTGCGCAGTCACCGTGAGACGCTGCGCTCCTTGGGGCTGCGCAGGATCCGGCAGTGCGTGCTCAAGGAGGACAGCCCCCAGGTCCGCGGCATGATTGCCACCGTCCGTCACCTGGTGGCGGTGGAGGAAGTCCCGAACGAGGTGACCGCGAAGTGAGCATCAAGATTCACCATCTGCGCCCGGCCGCCGGCGCGAAGACCGCCAAGACGCGGGTCGGCCGCGGCGGCGGCTCGAAGGGCAAGACTGCGGGTCGCGGTACCAAGGGGACGAAGGCGCGCAAGAACGTGCCCGCCGCTTTCGAGGGCGGGCAGATGCCGATCCACATGCGGTTGCCCAAGCTCAAGGGTTTCCGTAACCGCTTCCGCACCGAGTACCAGGTGGTCAACGTCGGTGACCTGGCTCGGCTGTTCCCCGCTGGGGGCACCGTGGGACCCGAGGAGCTGGTCGCCGTCGGCGCGGTGCGCAAAGGCCTGCCGGTGAAGGTGCTCGGTGACGGTGACCTCGGCGGGGTGGCGCTGCAGGTCAGCGCGCAGGCCTTCTCCGGCTCCGCGCGAGACAAGATCGCTGCGGCGGGCGGTAGCAGCGTTACGCTGTAGGCGGCGCCCTCGCGGGTCCTGGTTGTCGGCGCTCTTGCAGGCCCGGCTGTCGGCGCCGTGGAGGGCCCTGGCTGTTACTGTCGGGTCCTGCTATTACCGGCGGGCCCTGCTGTTACAGTCGGCCAAGACGTGTGGGCGAGCCTGGCCGGCATCCGCCGTCAGGTTCCCCTGCACCGTTCGGTCGCCGCCTCGCGGCCATGCGACTGCCGGTCCGTGATCGACGGCCGCACCACGGCCGTGCCCAGGAGGTAGGAGTGCTCGGCGCCTTCCGCTCAGCCCTTGTGACGCCGGATCTGCGCCGCAAGATCCTTTTCACCCTCGGCATGTTGATGATCTACCGGGTCGGTGCCACGCTCCCCTCGCCCGGAGTCTCCTACGTCAATATCCACCAGTGCCTGAACCAGGTGCAGCACGGCAATAACCAGAACGTCTACTCGCTGATCAACCTGTTCAGCGGTGGGGCATTGCTGCAGATGTCGGTGTTCGCGTTGGGGATCATGCCCTACATCACCGCGAGCATCATCGTTCAGCTGCTCACCGTGGTGATCCCGCGCTTCGAGATGTTGAAGAAGGAGGGCCAGTCCGGCCAGAACAAGCTCACGCAGTACACCCGGTACCTGACGATTGCGCTGGCTATTCTGCAGTCCACCGGCATCGTGGCGCTGGCGGTGCGCGGCCAGCTGTTCTCGGGATGCTCGCTGCCGCCGATTCCGGACCGGTCGATATTCAACCTGGTGGTCATCGTCGTGGTGATGACCGCGGGTACCGGCGTCATCATGTGGCTGGGCGAGCTGGTCACCGAGCGGGGCATCGGCAACGGCATGTCGCTGCTGATCTTCACCTCGATCGCCGCACGCATCCCCGCCGAGGGGAAGAACATCCTGGACTCGCAGGGACCGCTGGTGTTCCTGCTGGTGTGCCTGTTCGGCCTGGCGATCATCGCCAGCGTGGTGTTCGTTGAGCAGGGGCAGCGACGGATCCCGGTGCAGTACGCCAAACGGATGATCGGCCGCCGGATGTATGGAGGTACCTCCACCTACCTCCCACTGAAGGTGAACCAGGCCGGTGTCATTCCGGTCATCTTCGCCTCGTCGCTGCTCTACCTGCCTGATCTCGTCGCGCGGCTGACCAGCTCACCGACCGGTTCCCCGAGCTGGTGGCAGACCTTCATCACCCGTTACCTGGCCGACCAGGCCAGCTGGGCCTATATCTCGCTGTACTTCTTGATGATCATCTGCTTCACCTACTTCTACGTGGCGATCACGTTCAACCCCGAAGAGCGCGCCGAGGAGATGAAGAAGTACGGCGGTTTCATCCCCGGCATCCGACCGGGGCGCCCCACCGCGGAGTACCTGAGCTTCGTGCTCAGCCGGATCACCCTGCCCGGCTCGTTGTACCTGGGCATCGTGGCTGTGCTACCCAACTTGTTCCTCGACCTGACCGGCAACGGGCAGAACCAGAGCTTCCCCTTCGGCGGCACTGCGGTGCTGATCATGGTGGGGGTCGGGCTGGACACCGTCAAGCAGATCGAGAGCCAGCTGATGCAGCGCAACTATGAAGGGTTCCTGCGGTAGTGCGGATCCTCATCGTCGGCCCGCCGGGAGCGGGCAAGGGTACGCAGGCCAAGGTGCTGAGCGTGGAGCTGGGTGTGGCGCACATCTCGACCGGAGACATCTTCCGGGAGCACGTCGAGGGCGAGACCAGGCTGGGTCGGCAGGTCAAGAAGTACCTGGACGCCGGCGCTCTGGTACCTGACAAGGTGACCAACGCGATGGTCGCGCAACGGCTCACCGAGGACGTCTGCCGGGCCGGGTTCCTGCTCGACGGGTTCCCCCGCACGGTCGGCCAGGCCGAGGCGCTGGAGGCTCTGCTGTGCGACCGCGACTGCGAGATCGACACGGTGCTGGCGTTCGACGTGCCCGAGGACCAGGTGGTCGAGCGCCTGCTGGCCCGAGGGCGTGAGGACGACACCGAGGACGTGATCCGGCACCGCCAGCAGCTCTATCGCGAGGAGACCGCGCCGCTGCTCGACTTCTACGCCGATCGGTTGGTCACCGTGCCGGCGGTCGGTTCGGTGCCGGATGTGACGGCCCGGGCGCTGGACGCCTTGCGAACGCGGGCGTGATGAGCGCGCGATGACCGGGGGCGGGGTGCGTGCTGTGGTACGCCGGTTGCGGGGTAGGACCGGTATCGAGGTCAAGTCTTCCGACCAGATCGAGGCGATGCGCGCCGCCGGTGCGGTGGTGGCCCGGACGTTGCGGTTGCTCGAGGGCCACGCCAGAGCCGGGGTGAGCACCGGTGAGCTGGACGAGCTGGCTGAGCAGTCGATTCGGGACGCCGGCGCGGTGCCGTCCTTCAAGGGCTACCACGGGTTCCCCGCGTCGATCTGCAGCTCGGTGAACGAGCAGGTGGTGCACGGGATTCCGAGCCGCGAGCAGGTGCTCGTCGACGGTGACCTGCTGTCCCTGGACTGTGGTGCGATCCTTGAGGGCTGGCACGGCGACGCCGCTGTGACGGTGCACATCGGGACTGTGGCGCAGGCCGACAGCCTGCTGTCCTCGGCGTGCCGGGCCGCGCTGGAGGCCGGAATAGCGGCGGCCCGACCCGATGGCCGGTTGACTGACATCTCCCATGCCGTGGAGTCCGCGGCGCTGGCCGCCGCCGCCGTGCACGGGACGTCGTACGGGATCGTTGCCGACTATGGTGGCCACGGCATCGGTACGGCCATGCACATGGACCCGTTCCTGCCCAACGTGGGCCGGCCCGGCCGCGGCCTCCGACTGGTGCCCGGCATAACCCTGGCGATCGAGCCGATGCTCACGGCGGGCAGCGACAAGACCGAGGAGCTCGGCGACGGCTGGACCGTGGTGACGGTGGACGGCTCCCGCGCCGCGCACTGGGAGCACTCGGTCGCCGTCACCGACGACGGCCCGCTGGTGCTCACGGTCGAGTGAGCCGCGGGGGCGCGCCGGGGATGTACGGTGAGCGGCGTGCTGCCCTGGTTCGTCGCGCTGGCCGGCCGGCTCGATGAACACGTGATCGATAGTGCGCTGCTGCGGGACAACCCGCTGGGTGACCCCGCGCGCCGCCCGCTGTGGGTCTACGTCCCACCGGGCTACGAGGGCTCTCGGCAGCGCTACCCGAGCGTCTATGTGATCCAGGGATACACCGGCCACCTGACCATGTGGCGCAACCGCAGCCCGTACCGCCGGCCATTCCCGGAGACCGCCGACGCCGTATTCGCCGCCGGCGACGTCCCGCCCGCGATCGTGGTCTTCGTCGACGCGTGGACGGCGTACGGCGGCAGCCAGTTCGTCGACTCTCCGGGTACCGGGCGCTACCACAGCTACCTGTGTGAGGAGGTGGTGCCGTTCGTCGATGCGCAGTACCGCACGCTGCCTGACCGTGCGCACCGCGCGATCAGTGGCAAGTCCTCCGGCGGGTTCGGCGCCATGATCACACCGATGCTGCGGCCGGATGTGTTCGGCGCGCTGGCCAGCCACGCCGGGGACGCACTGTACGAGTTGTGCTACCTTGCCGAGTTCGGCAAGTCGGTGCGCCATCTGCGCGACTACGGCGGCGACATCGGCGCCTGGTGGGACGACTTCCGGTCCCGGACCGCGTTCACCAAGCCCGCCGATGAGGACCTGCTCATGACGCTGGGCATCGCCGCGTGTTTCTCCGCCCATGAGGATGGCACCCCGGAGCTGCCGTTCGACCCGCGCACCGGCGTGCTGCGCGCGGAGGTCTGGCAGCGGTGGCTGGACTGGGACCCGGTTCGGATGGCGCCGCGGTACGCGCAGGCGCTGCGCTCGCTGCGCGCGGTGTGGCTGGACGCCGGCACCCGCGACGAGTGGTACCTCGACCTCGGCGCGCAGGCGTTCCGCGACCAGCTACACGCAGTCGGGCTGCCCGACGACCGGGTGCACTTCGAGCTGTTCGACGCCACCCACCGCGGGATCGACTACCGCTACCCGCTCGCGCTGGCCTGGCTATGCCACCGGATCGCCGAGGGTGCCTAGCCGCTCAGCGGCGGTGGAGTCGAGCTTGAGCTACCAGCGCGAACGACCCCGGTGCGAGCAGCCGACCTCTCCTGATGATTATCATCGACACCGATGTCGTGTCCGAGCTGATGAAGCCGTCTCCTGACCCGATTGTTCGGGACTGGGTCCGCGCCCGCCATGGCGGTGTGCGGGATGTCGCCCGTGCGGGTTTCCTGTGAGTCGTGCCAGATGGCGAGCAGCGTCGCCCGGCCTGGGTCGGCGCCCTCGATCGCGGCGATGAGCGCGGCGAGCTGCGCGACCCGCAGACTGTGTTCGGCGACCGACTCCGGGTCCCGGACTCCGACATGCCACCAGCCGGCGCGGCGTATCCGTTTGAGCACGCCGAGCTCGAAGGCGAAGCTCGCTACGGCGACAGCGGGCTCGTCTGGTTCCTCCACGGCCGTGACCCTGCCCACGGTCCGCACCTACCGGTCCGCGAGGCGGACGGCGTAGGCGATGTCGGACAGCTCACGTCCCGCCTCGGGGCTCAGATCGTGATCTGCGGTGAGACTTTCCACCGCTCTGGCGGCTGAAGATCTCAGGCCGGGACAGTTGTCGAGCAGGGAGGGGTGAGCGAGCAGCAGTGCCCACATCGTGTGCAGGTTGAGTTCGGCGTGCCCGGAGCCGGGATGTAGACGTGCAGCTGAGCTGGCCCGAGGGCCACCTCCCCTAAGACCGTCGGCCGGCCGCCGGTTGAGCGCTGACCCCCGGCTTCGGCTCCCGGCGGCCGGTCGGCCATCCACCCATCAACCTCGAGGCGACATCCACCATGCCCATTACCACACCACTCGCCGCCAACCCCCCGCGTGACGTCGACGGTACCCTCATTCCCCCGCGGAGCAGAGTCGAACAGGTCGCCTGGCGGCATCGACCGCATCGACGCGCCGCGCTCGTTTCGTCGCCGGGGCCGGGGCTCGGTGGCGGCCATGACGCGGGCCCCATTGGCCGGCTGAGGTGTATGAGTGGATCGCGTTGCGCCGGGTCGGTGACGGTGGGGTGGCGAAGGTGGGTGACCGCTGGTTGGAGAGTGATCATCAGGTGCCGGATTATGTCGCGGACGCGCTCACAGGGTTGCTTGCCGGTGGGTTGGTGATGCTGGTCGACCCAGAGCCAGACCCGAATCTTGGAGCCGTGGCCCGGGCGGCGCTCACCAATGTCGGGGCCGATCGCTATGAGGGGTTGTGCCAGCAGGTCCTGCTGCTGCCCGGCGCCCAGTTCATCGATCCATGCCGCCGGTTTGTGGACGAGGACCCCGACCCGGTCGGTGGCACGGCGCTAACGGGTTAGAATCCCCGGCCGGCCGCCGCGGTGCCTCACGCGGGCGGGTTTGCGCAGCTGGGCTTGAGAGTCGCCTGCACCTGGGGATCGTTGATGTTCTGCTGGGTGACGAAGGTGACGCCGGTGTCCTCGCTGGGCGAGACCCGGCCGGTCCGGACCGTCCTCACCATCGCGTTGACCGCGTCGAAGCCCATCCGGAACGGGTTCTGGACGACGAGTGCGGTGATGGCGCCCGAGGTGACGCCCTTGACCTCGTCCGGTGACCCGTCCCAGCCGATGAGCTTGATCTTTCCGGTTTTGCCCGCCTGGTTGAGGGCGTTGGTGGCGCCGACCACACCGGGCTCGTTCGCCGCGAAGATCCCGTCCAGGCCGGGGTTCGCGGTCAGGATGTTCTCCGTGACCGACAGCGCGGTGTTGGGGTCGCTGTTGCTGAACTGCACGGCCACCAGCCTCAGGTTCGGGTGCTTCGCGAGCCCCGCTGTGAAGCCCGCGGTGCGCTGGTCGTTGGTCACCGTGCCGGGCTGAAACGGGATGAAGGCGACTTCGTGTGGGCCCGGACCCACTGCGGCGGCGAGCAGGTCGGCGGCTTTTCGCGCGGCCGTGACGTTATCGGTCCCGAACACGGGCACGTCGTCCGGCTGCGGGGACGTTCCGGAGTCGATATTGATCACTGGGACGTTCCGGCTCAGCGCATCCCGGGTGACCTGGGCGAGGACCTTCGCGTCGGTGGCCGCATAGACGAGACCGTCCACCTGCCGGGTCAAGAAGTTCTGCAGCAGGTTGACCTGGCCGGTGACGTCGGTCTCCGCGGTCACTCCGTCCCACTGGACCTTCACGTCGGTCGTCTTCGACGCCGCGCACTCCGCCCCTTTGCGGACGCTGTCCCAGAAGTCGAACCCGACCGCCTTGGGGACCACCGCGAGGGTGATGGGGCCGCCGGCCTTCACCTTCGGAGTACCGCCGGCGCCCGAACCCTGCAGGGTGACCGCTGCGCAACCCGAGGTCAGCAGAACGACAGCGGTCGCACAGACCAGTGATGCCGAGAGCCTGACACGCATGGCGCCTCTCTTCCTCAGCTTCTTTTTCCGGGGGTCTTTCGTTATGCCTGAGTCGGTTCCGACGCTACTCGCCGCCGGTGTCGGTCCCAGAACACGGCGATCCAGATGATCACTCCGATGATGACCTGCTGATAGAAGACATTGATGTCCAGGAGTACGGAACCGTTGCGGACCAACGCGATCAACAGGGCACCGAGCAAGGTGCCGATGACCTTTCCCTCACCACCGAGAAGGCTGGCACCGCCGATTACGGTAGCGGCGATCACGTCAAGCTCGAGGCCGATACCGAAGTTCGGCTGCCCGGAGTCGACCCGGGACGCGGCGATCATGCCACCGAAGCCCGCAAGAGTTCCGGAAATGATGTAGACGATCGTGAGGTAGCGTTTGACCGGAATGCCGGACAGCCACGCGGCCTCGACGTTCGACCCCATGGCGTACGCGTATCGCCCGAGTCTGGTCCGGGTCAGGATGAGGTGTCCGGCCAGCGCAACACCGACGAGAGCCAGGATCGGGATCGGTAGCGCCCCGAGCTTCCCCTGGCCGAGCAGCATGAACTCCGGTGGCGCGCCGGAGACGGCGACGGAACCAGTCACAATGTACACGAGGCCGCGGGCCACGCTGAGCATACCCAGGGTAGCGATGAACGGGGCCATTCCCGCCCGCGTCACGAGCAAGCCGTTGACCGCGCCCGCGATGGCTCCGATCGCCGCGCCGACGACGGTCGCCAACGGCACTCCGACGCCGTGGTTCACCACCATCATCGCGCCGAGCACGCCCGACAGAGCGGCCACCGAGCCGACGGACAGGTCGATTCCGGCGGTGATGACCACCATCGTCATGCCGATCGCGATGATCGCCATCACCGCCGACTGGACACCGATATTGAACAGGTTGCTCGCGCTGAGGAAGGCGCCGGAGGCGAAGGACAGGTACCCGAAGAGCACTATCACGGCACCGGCCGCCGCCAGCTGGGACACTGCGGCGCGAGCTCGGTCACGCCATGCGTCGAGCAACGGGATGCGGCGCCGTCCCGGTTCACTCGTTCCCGCCTCGCTCATGAGCGCTCCACCTCGCCCGCTGTCGTCGCTGCCGGCCGGCCCGGCGGCGGGGACTACACCACCGCCCCGGTGGCCAACCGCATGACCCGTTCCTCGGAGAACTGCTCGCGGGCCAACTCCCCGGCGACTCGACCGGCGCGTAGGACGATGATGCGATCACACATGGTGAGCAGCTCCGGGAGGTAGGAGCTGATGATGACGATCCCGCGCCTCTCGCCGGCCAGTCGACCGATCAGGTCGAACATCTCGGCCTTGGCGCCCACGTCGATGCCACGCGCGGGCTCGTCGAAGAAGAGCACCTGGCCCTTGGTCTCCAGCCATCTCGCTACCATGACCTTCTGCTGGTTACCGCCGGAGAGCGTCTGGACCGGACGTGTGACCGACGGCGTCGTGATGCCCAGCTGATCTCGCCGGGACAGCGCGGTCCTGCGCTCCGCGCGCAGGTCGATGAGTCCGAAGCGGAGCGGAATGTTCGCCAGGGTGATGTTCTGGTCGATCGGGAGCGCCGCGGCGAGCCCCTCGCCCTGGCGATCCTCCGTCAGGTAGCCCAGTCCCGCCTCGATCCCCTGCCGAGGCGAGGAGATGTGGACCTCACGACCCCGCAGGAGAACGCGCCCCGCATCGGGGATGTCCGCGCCGAAGATGGCCCGCGCGAGCTCGGTCCGCCCGGCGCCGACCAGACCGGCGAACCCGACGATCTCGCCGGCCCGAACCTCAACGGTGCAGTCGAGGAGGTCGACGACCCTGCCACGCCGGCAGATGCCCTCCGCCCGGAGCACGACGTCTCCGATCTCGACCCTCGGTTTGCGATAGAGGTTGTCGATGTCCCGACCGACCATGAGCCGGATCAGGCGTTCCGGTGACACCTGCGCCGAGGGCAGCGTCTGGACGACCCTGCCGTCGCGCAGGACGGTGACCCGGTCGGCGAGGTGGGCCACCTCGTCGAGGCGATGCGAGATGTACACGATCGCGATGCCCTGCGCCTTGAGCTCCGCGATCACTCCGAACAGGTCGCCGATCTCCGCCTCCGTGAGCATCGCGGTCGGCTCGTCCATGATCACGACCCGAGGGGCTCCACCCAGTGCCTTCGCGATCTCGACCCGCTGCCGGTCGGCGACCGGCAGCGTGCTCACGAGACGGTCCGGGTCCACCGCGAGGTTGACCCGGGCAAGCAGCGCGCCGGCACGTTCGCGGTCGGCGCGCGGAGACAACACCCCCAGCCGGGCCGACTCGCGGCCCAGGCACAGGTTCTCGGCCACGGTCAGGTGCGGGGCCAGCGCCGGCTCCTGGTGCACCATCGACACGCCCAGCACCAGCGCGGCGAAGCGGGGACCGCGGAACTCGACCGGCTTGCCCCCGACGAGCACAACGCCGCTGTCCACCCGTTCGACCTGCGCCAGCAGCTTCATCAACGTCGACTTGCCGGCACCGTTCTCACCGGCGACGACGTGGACCTCCCCGGGCAGCACCGTCACACTGACCCGGTCGAGGGCGAGCACCCCTGGATAACGCTTGGACACCTCGCGCATCTCCACCGCGGGCTCGACCATCGCGGGCTCGACCACTGCGGCGCCGGGTTCCTGGGCCTCAGCGTAGGTCGTCGGCGTCGACGATCCGGTAGCCGTAGCCCTGCTCGGCGAGGAAGCGCTGGCGGTGCGCCGCATAGTCGGTGTCCAGGGTGTCCCGGGAGACCACCGAGTAGAAGTGCGCCTGGCGCCCGTCGCCTTTGGGTCGCAGCAGCCGGCCCAGCCGCTGGGCCTCCTCCTGCCGGGAACCGAACGTGCCTGAGACCTGCACCGCCACCGAGGCCTCCGGCAGGTCGATGGAGAAGTTGGCCACCTTGGACACGACCAGCTTGCGGACCTCGCCGCGGCGGAACGCGTCGTAGAGGTTCTCCCGCTCGGAGTTGCGGGTCGAGCCCTGCACCACCGGCGCGTCCAGGGCCTCGCCGAGCTCCTCCAGCTGCTCCAGGTACGCGCCGATCACCAGCGTCGGCTCGTCGGGGTGCCGGTCCATGATGGCCTCCACGACAGGGAGCTTGCTCCGCGCGGTGGAGCACACCCGGTAGCGCTCGTCGGCTTCCGCGGTGGCGTAGCGCAGCCGCTCGGCGTCGGTCAGGGTGACGCGTACCTCGACGCAGTCCGCCGGCGCGATCCAGCCCTGCGACTCGATGTCACGCCACGGCGCGTCGTAGCGCTTGGGCCCGATCAGCGAGAACACATCACCCTCACGACCGTCCTCGCGCACCAGGGTGGCGGTCAGCCCGAGCCGCCGGCGGGACTGCAGATCGGCCGTCATCCGGAACACCGGTGCGGGCAGCAGATGCACCTCGTCGTAGACGATCAGTCCCCAGTCCCGGGAGTCGAACAGATCCAGATGCCGGTACTCGCCCTGTGACTTGCGGGTCATGATCTGGTAGGTCGCGATCGTCACCGGACGGATCTCCTTGCGCTCACCGGAGTACTCGCCGACCTCGTCATCGGACAGCGAGGTACGCGCGACCAGTTCCCGCTTCCACTGCCGGCCCGCGACCGTGTTGGTGACCAGGATGAGCGTGGTCGCTCGGGCTTGGGCCATCGCGGCGATCCCGACCAGGGTTTTTCCCGCTCCGCACGGCAGCACCACGACCCCGGAACCGCCGGCCCAGAACCCGGTCACCGCGTCGCGCTGGTAGTCGCGCAGCGACCAGCCGTTCTCGGCCAGCTCGATCGGGTGGGCCTCGCCGTCGACGTAGCCGGCCAGATCCTCGGCCGGCCAGCCCATCTTGAGCAGTCCCTGCTTGAGCCTGCCGCGCTCGCTGGGGTGCACCAGCACGGTGTCCTCATCGACCCGGCCTCCCAGCATCGGGGCGATCTTGCGGTGCCGGAGCACCTCTTCGAGCACGGCGCGGTCCAGCGCCACCAGCACCAGCCCGTGCGCCGGGTGCTGCGCCAGCTGCAGCCGACCGTAACGGCTCATGGTGTCCACGACGTCGACCAGCAGTGGCTGCGGCACCGCGTACCGGGAGAAGCGCACCAGTACGTCGACGACCTGCTCGGCGTCGTGGCCTGCGGCCCGCGCGTTCCACAGCGCCAGCGGGGTGACGCGGTAGGTGTGCACGTGTTCGGGCGCGCGCTCCAGCTCCGCGAAGGGGGCGATGGCGGCCCGCGCCGCCCCGGCCTCCGGATGGTCGACTTCTAGCAGCAGTGTCTTGTCGGACTGGACGATGAGCGGTCCGGCCTCAGGCGTTGAGCTCAACGGGTTCCTCCGGGGGTTCTCCGCACTCGGCAAGCGCCGCGGCTGGTGAGCGGGCCGGCTGGGGCCAGTCTCCCAGGTGCCCCCGGCCCCGCGCCGCTGAGGCGCCCAAGTCCGACGACCACGGCACTGGGTCTCAATGGCACGGGGTCTCCTGGCACCGGGTCTCAATGACAATGAGACGGGGCATGAATGACACCGGGTCTCAATGACACCGGACGGAGCCGTTCCGCTCACACGACGTGGTCTATGCGTCCTTTGGGTGAAAAGTAGTCACTTTCAGTAGTTGATCGCCCTCCATAGCGGTAGTACGGCCGGAGCTGGCGGGTGTTGTCGCGCCGGGACACTGGCGCTGTCAGCGTTCAGAGAGCACGGTGAGTAGGCCTACGGGACTGCCCAGCCCAGCCCGTCGTACCCTCTGTGCTTCACATCGGGCGTATCCGGTTCGACGCCAGAGGCGTTACTTGCTTGCGGTGTAGTAGTCCACGACCGCAGTGACCTGTGGTGAGCCGGATGCCCGGCCACCGTCGACTCCTGGGAAGGGACCCCACCGTGCCAGCGAGTAGTTCGCGACTCCCGGCTCCCTCGGGGGCGCCGTGATGACCGCCGTACTCAGTCATCCCGTCGACGGGGGGACAGCGGCGACCGGTCCGGAGACCACGCGGTCTCGGTGGTACTGGCGCAACTGGCCAGTGGTGGTCAAGCTGGCTGCGGTCCTGCTGGTGCCGACCGTCGTCGCTCTCGTCGCGGGTGTGCTGCGGATCGTGGACCAGGCGGACGCCGCGCCGGCCTATGCCCGGATCTCCCAGGTTGTGCGTGTGCAGCAGCAGCTGTCCGACCTCATCGGCGCGCTGGCGCGGGAACGGGACCGGGCTACGGTGTTCGTCGCCACCGGCCGGGTGGGGGACCGGCATGGGCTGGACCAACAGTTCCGTGCCGTGGACAGCGGTGTGCGGCTCCTCGCCGGGACCGCCGGCCAGGTCCGGGGGCTGGACTTCACCCGGTCCCCGCTCGCCGCGCTCGGTGCGCTGGGACCGCTGCGGGCGAGCGTGACCACTGGCTTCGGTCCTGCCGACGTGGTGGTCACCGAGTACAGCGACGCGATCGACCCGCTGGTCGAGTTGGACTCCACGCTGACCCGCCAGCTCGATGACGTTGCCGTCACCAACGACGCCGCCGCCGTGCACGCCCTGGTCGCCGGCCGCGAGCAGATCAGTCGCCAACACGCGATCGTCGCCGCGGCGCTCTACGCCAACCGTCTCGGCTCTGGCCAGATCGAGGAGCTGCGCACGGCTGCCGTCCGGCTGACCAGCGAACAGGACGCGGTTCGGGAGGCGCTGGGACCCGCCGAGCGCGCCAACGCCATCGCCGGGATCGCCGGGGTCGGTCCGGACGCGGAGCTGTCCCGGCAGCGGCTGTTGCAGCAGGTACTCAACCGCGGTCTCGCCGGAGAGCCGCTGAACACCTCGCCGCAGGACTGGGACCAGCGCAACGCGGTGGCCGTCGACAACATCGCCACCGTCGAGAAGGAGCTGCGGCAGCGAATCGATCGGACTGCGCAGGCGCTGCTGGACCACGTGCGCACCGCGGCCGGCCTGAACTCGGTCATCCTCTTCTTCGCGCTAGCGCTGGGTGTGCTGGTCGGCATCTTCGTGACCCGGGCTTTGTTGCGGCCGCTGGGAGTACTCAAGCGCACCGCGCTGGACGTCGCCGATCGGCGGCTGCCCGAGGCGATGGCCCGGATCCGCGACGGCGAGCTGCCTGGAGCGGTGGTCGAGCCGGTGCAGGTCGGTACCCGCGAGGAAATCGGTCAGGTGGCCAGGGCGTTCGACGAGGTGCACAGCCAAGCGGTCCGGCTGGCCGGCGAGCAGGCCCAGCTACGTGCCAACGTCAACGACATCTTCGTCAACCTCTCGCGCCGCACTCAGGGTCTGGTCGAGCGCCAGCTCAAGCTCATCGACCGGCTCGAGAGCGGTGAGCAGGACCCGCATCAGCTGGCCAACCTGTTCCAGCTCGACCACCTCGCCACCCGGATGCGGCGCAACAGCGAGAACCTGCTGGTCCTCGCGGGCACCGATGCGGCCGGCCGGTCCGGCCGGCCGGTCCGGCTGGTCGACGTGCTGCGTGCCGCGGTGTCCGAGGTGGAGCAGTACCAACGGCTGGTGCTGCAGCAGCCACCCGCGGTCCTGGTGCTCGGTCGGTCCGCCAGCGACCTGGTGCACCTGCTGGCGGAGCTGCTGGACAACGCGACCCAGTTCTCGTCCCCGGATAGCCAGGTGGTGGTCTCCAGCGACTTCGCGGCGGACGGCTCGGTCGCTGTCGAGGTCGCCGACTGCGGTGTCGGGATGACCGAGGCGGAGCTCGCTGAGGCCAACGACCGGTTGGCCAACCCACCGGTGGTGGATGCCTCGGTGTCCCGCCGGATGGGGCTGTTCGTGGTCGGCCGGCTGGCCGGCCGACACGGCATCACCGTGCAGCTGCGCCGCGCCGAAGGCGGCGTGGGTATCTGGGCCTCCGTCATCCTGCCCCCTAGGCTGGTCCGGGTGGCGTCGGAGGCGGTGGAGCCCCATACGGCGGCGGCCGTCTCGCCGCCGGCCGAGACCCACGACCAGGAGACCCACGACCAGGAGACCCACGACCACGAGACCCACGAGACCAATGGCCACGAGATCAACGGGCACGAGATCAACGGCCATGGGGTGCAGTCGGCCGGGCCGCCCGTCCCGACCGACCCATCGGATGACTCCGAGCGGTCGCAGCCCATCGGCAAGCCGTCGACATCGGCGCAACCACCACCGGCTCCGCCCGGACCCCCGGCGGCCGGCCCTGCGGCGGAGCGCTCGGTGGATGTCCCTAGCGCTGGATCCGGCGCGGATCTGTTCCGACCGGTTCGGGCCACCGTGCTGGGACCGGTTGCGCCGGTTCACCGGGTGACGCTGCAGAACTCCACGCCGATCTTCGATGACGTGGCCTCCGCATGGTTCAAGGACCACGAGGCCGTCCCGGTTCGCTGGACCGCGCCATCGGCGCGCGAGCCGGCTGGAGCGACGCGCGAGGTCTCGTCGCCGGACGCCCCGCTGCCGGATGCCCCGCTGCCGGACGCACCGCCGGCGAAGGCGGCAGCGTCCGCTCCAGCGGGCTCCCCACCGCTGATGCGTCGGCAGCCGGGCAAGACACTGACCGAGTCCCAGTCCGGTGACTCCGTGCCCGGTGACTCCCCGTCCAGTGATGCCGGCAAGGCCGCCTCGTCGGGCCAGCCGGTCCCCATGGTGGAGGCCACGTGTCCAGCCGGTGCGTCGGCGCGGGACTGGGGCGCCGCCGACGAGGGCTGGCGGGCGGCAGAGGCGCTGGCGATGCCGGTCAGCGCGGAGGTCACCGCCAGGGGGCTGCCGCGGCGGCAGCCTCGGGCGCTGCTGGTACCCGGTGCCGCGGGTGGGGTCGAGCCAGCGGGTGCACCACCGGTGCGCAGCGCTGAGTCGATTCGTGGCCGGCTCGCCAGCTACCAGCAGGGCATCCGCGAAGGGCGCCAGGCCCGCCGAAGCCTCGACCAGGAGGTCGACGGGTCCTCGCCGGAGCAGCAGGATGGAGAAGAGGGGACGAAGTGACCGTTGCGCGGACGGATCCGGACCGCTTCGCGTGGTTGGTCGACGACTTTGTCACTCGGGTGCCGGGCGTGGCGCACGCGTTGGTGGTGTCCGCCGAGGGAATGCCCCTGACTCCTTCGGCGCATCTGCCCAGGGACCGTGCCGATCAGCTCGCCGCCGTGGCGTCCGGGCTTGTCAGCCTGGCCCAGGGAGCGGCCCGCTGCTTCGACGCCGGCCGGGTCGTGCAGACGGTGGTGGAGCTGACACGCGGGATCATGCTGCTGCTGCCGATCAGTGATGGCTCCAGCCTTGCGGTGCTCGCGGCCCCGAACTGCGACATCGGGTTGGTGGGCTATGAGATGACGTTGCTGGTCGATCGGGTCGGCCAACAGCTCACCATGCATCCGCGGGCGCAGCTGCATGGTGAAATGGGTCGTTGATGTGGCGGTGAGATGGCGGTGAGCAGACCCGGCGGCGGTGACGGCGATGACCAGTCGTTTGCGGATGTGCTGAACAACCTCAGCGGTGGTCCCTGGTTCTCAGGCCGGCGTCGCAAGAAATCGGCGAGGTTCTCGTCCACCCGGCAGCCCGCTCCGGTGGAGGCGCCCTTTCTCTCGCGGCGGCCGGCCCCGCCGCTCGCGGGATCCGACGAGTGGAGTGAGCCGGCCGCCTCAGCGTCCGTGGTGCGGCCGTACACCTGGACCGGGGGTCGTACCTCGCCGGTATTCGACCTCGCGGTGGAGACGCTGGTGTCCACCGCCGGGAATGGTCCCGGCAGGGCGTTGCTGACCAGCGAGGAACACCGGGCGGTGGCGGAGCTGTGCCGTGCCCCTCGATCGGTGGCCGAGGTGGCTGCTCTACTGTCTCTGCCGTTGGGTGTGGCCCGAGTTCTGCTGGCGGACATGGCGGACATCGGCTTGGTTGTGGTGCACCGCAGCGCGAACAGCTCCGGTGACACGCCGGATATGGCCTTGATGGAAAGGGTATTGAGTGGACTTCGTCGACTCTGATCGAGCGAGGCCTCAGGGTGGCCCATTGGCGGCAGTGGTACACTCCGGCCCGGCTCGGTTCGGCCCACCCGCCGCGCGGCGAGCCGAGGGCGGCCCCAGCGTGATATCCGCGAAGATTGTCGTAGGCGGTGGTTTCGGCGCCGGTAAGACGACATTCGTCGGCTCGGTGTCCGAGATCGCACCGCTGACCACCGAGGCCGTGCTCACCGATGCGAGTACCTCGGTGGACGACCTCGCGGCCACCCCGGACAAGTCGACCACCACCGTCGCGATGGACTTCGGCCGCCTCTCGCTGGATGCGGAGCTGATCCTCTACCTGTTCGGCACCCCGGGTCAGCACCGCTTCTGGTTCATGTGGGATGATCTCATACGTGGTGCGATCGGCGCGGTTGTCCTGGTGGACACCCGCCGACTGGCCGACTGTTTTGCGGCGGTGGACTTCTTCGAGGACCGTGGCCTGCCTTATGTTGTCGGAGTGAATTGCTTTGACGGCGTGCTCAGCCACAGTGTTGAGGACGTCCGGGAAGCGCTGGCCATCGAGTCCGCAGTACCCATCATCGCGTGTGATGCGCGCGAGCGGGAATCGACCAAGAACACCCTCATCGCGTTGGTCGAGCACGCTATGCGGAGGTCGGTGGCGGCTCGCGCGTGATCGTGGAATGGGAGAGTGCTCAGCGTGGCGGGCTACGAGGTCAGGACAAGGCCACCCTTCAGCCGCCGCGACGGCTCTACCGACGTCACCGTGCGTGATGGGGGCACTACGCGGCGTTTCGGTCGGGCCTCTGCCGTCCCCCTGTTCGAGGCGCCTGCGGCGGAGCCGCGCCGCCGCCGCGACCGGTGGCGGCTGCGGGATTGGAGCCTGCGCACCAAACTCACCGCAGTGCTGGTGGTGCCCCTGATACTGGCGGGTGTGCTCGGCACGCTGCGAGTCACCGATCTGGCGCGCAGCGCCCAGGACTTCGCCGCGCTGGCCCGCCAGGTCGAGCTCGTCCAGCAGCTGGATCTCGTCGTGCGCGACCTGCAGGCTGAGCGGCGCTGGGTGGCCGCGATGCTCGTCACCGCAGCGCCCGCGGACCGCGCCGCGTTGCAGGGCAGGGTCGGGGCCCAGGTTCAGCGGGTGGACACCGCCGCCGCCAGGCTGCGGGAGGCGGACTTCACCACCGAGTCTCTCGGGCCGATCGCGGCGCGGGCCCGCCCGATCGTGAGCGAGGCCCACCGGGCTGCGGTGAGTCGCCTGTCCGGGCTGGCTGCGCTGCGGCAGGCTACCCTCCGGCCCACCGCCGCCCCCGGCAACGCCCTCGCGAGCAGCGCCGTCACCGCCTATTCCACCTTCATCGCAGGGTTGCTCGATCTTGAACGCAGAGTGCTGGACGGCGCACCCATGGCGATAGCCCGTCAGGCGGAGAGCGTCAAGGCGTTGTCGGTCGCCGAGGAGCAGGCGTCCTGGCAGCACGCGGTGTTGCTGACGGGAATCCTGTCCGGAGGTCTGTCCTCGGCGCAGCAGACCACGCTGCGCACCGCCGAGGCCCGGTTCGACGCCGCCGCCGACGAGTTCGGCCAAGCCATGTCTCCCGCGCAACGGCGGCTCTACTTCGACACCGTGGCGGCGGTCGACCGCAAGCGCCTGCTGCTCGCCGTGCTGGACCGGGCGATGCGGGGGGCGCCGTTGGAGACGGTCCCCGGTGACTGGAGCTCCGCCGCCGCAGGGACCACCGTGACGATTCACCAGGGGGTCGCCACCCTGCTGAACGAGCTGCGGACGGACGCCCAGGAGCGCAGCGCCCAGGCGTGGCGCGAGGCGTTCTGGGATGGCGCCGCGGTCGCCGCGCTGCTGCTGCTCGCCGTGGCGCTGCTGGTTGTCGTGATGCGCTCGGTCCTGCACCCGCTGCGAACGCTGCGCACCGCCGCGTTCGAGGTCGCCGACCGCCGGCTGCCGGAGGCCGTCGAGCAGGTACTGGCCACCGACGGTACCCCCACTCCCAAGGCTGTCGATCCGGTGCCGGTGCACTCCAAGGAGGAGGTCGGCCAGGTCGCCAGGGCGTTCGACGAGGTGCACAGTCAAGCGGTCCGGCTGGCGGCCGAGCAGGCCCAGCTGCGCAGCAGCCTCAACGATGTCTTTCTCACCCTGTCCGGGCGTAACCAGCGCCTGCTGGAACAGCAGCTGGGGGTGATCGCGAAGCTGCGTGAGGCGGTGCACGATCCCGCGTTGGTGAGCAGCTTGCTCCAGCTCGACCGCCTTGGCGCCCGGATGCGTCGCCACAGCGAGAACCTGCTGGTACTGGCCGGCGGGGCGCGGGGTGGTGCCGAAGAGCCGGTGGCGATGCTCGACGTGCTGAGTAACGCGGTCGCGGAGATCGATGAGTACCAACGGGTGACCATGCACCCGCCCCCGGGGGCCACCGTGGCCGCTCCGGTCGCGGGCGACCTGGTGCACCTGATCGCGGAGCTGCTGGACAACGCGACCGGCGTCACCCCGCGGGACACCATGGTGATCCTGAGCTGCGCGCTCACCGAGGACAAGAGCCTGCTGGTGGAGATCACCGACTCCGGACCCGGCCTACCTCCTGAGGAGCTGGAGGCGATCAACGCACGCCTCGTGTCGGCACCGGTGCCCGACTCGTCGACTTCCGGTCAGATAGGCCTGGTCGTGGCGCGCGAGCTCGCCGCCCAGCACGGCATCACTGTGCAGCTGCGCCGGCGCCTCGATGAGCACGGGATCACCGCGACCGCGCTGTTACCCCCGTCGCTGGTGACAGTCGATCTCCGGGTGTCGACTGATGGGCCGGGACCTGCCGGCACGGTGCGAGCTGTCAGCGCGCCGAGAGACTCTCGCGCCTCGACTGGTAGCGCACCTGATGAACCTCCCACCATCGGGTGGAGCGGGACCGAAGGGCAGCTGCCGCTACAGGTGTCGGTGGTTGACGAGGCGACTGCGGCGGACCTGTTCAGCCCGTCCTCGATCAGCCCGTCCTCGCTCGGAGTCGGCACCTCACCGCTCAGCCGTCCGCGTACGGCCCAGGAGGACTGGCTCGAGCTCTTCGGACACGGTGCGCCCGCGCCTGAGCCGCACTCCAGTCCACTGGACAGCGACCAGGCGGAGGGTGCGACGGCCACCGATCCGCTGGGCAGCCCGCTACCCCAGGGCGGTCCGATCTCGCCGGGTGGTCCGATATCCCAGGGTGGTTCGATCTCGCCGGTTAGGACCGCGGCGGGCGGGCAGCCCGGGGAGGTTCGTGAAGAGATCTTCGAGATGGTCTCGGCCTGGTTCCGCGAGCGTCAGTCCGCGCCGGCGAGCGACTCGTCCACCATCGCATCCGAGTGGCGGTCTCCGCTTGACGAGGGATGGCGGGCCGCGCAAGCACTGCGCACCCGGGTCGACCACGAGCGCACCCGAGCTGGGTTGCCCAAGCGGCAGCCCCGCGCGCATCTCGTGTCCGGTGCGGACGGCCACTTTCTGCCGACGCCAGTGCCCGCCGGCCCGGCCCGCACCCCAGACGCCGTACGCGGCCGGTTGACGAGATACCAGCGCGGACTGCGCGTCGGCCGGCACGCCCGCATCGGTCCTGAGGAGCAGCTCGCCTGGACCGACATCCCGCCGCCACCTCTCGACTGACGACCTTGTGAGGAGAATCAGCAGTGACGACAGCAGCGCCCCAGCACCCGGTCCAGCCCAGCCAGTTCGGGTGGCTGGTGGACAGCTTCGTGCAGCGAGTGCCCGGGGTGGCGCACGCTGTCGTGGTCTCCGCCGACGGGCTGCTCCTGGTCCCGTCCTCAGGGTTGCCACGTGACCGAGCCGACCAGCTTGCCGCGGTCACGTCGGGTCTGGTGAGCCTCACCCAGGGCGCGGCCCGCTGCTTCGAGGCGGGTGGGGTGGTGCAGACCGTCGTGGAGATGGAGCGTGGCATCGTCTTGACCATGGCCATCAGTGATGGCTCCAGTCTCGCCGTGCTGGCCTCGCCGAGCTGTGACATCGGCCTGATCGGCTATGAGATGACGTTGCTCGTCGACCGAGCGGGTAAGCTGCTGACCCCCGAGCTGCGCGCACAGCTACAGAACGCCGCGCGCCCTTGAGATGTGTCAACCCTTGAGACGTGTCAACCGGGGGCCTCGGCCGTACTGACGACTACTCTCGCGTCCTCAATGTCTCCCCTTCACGAAGGGATGCTTGTCCGAGCCGTCCACGTTGTTCCTGTCCCGCACGAAGTCTCGCATTTCTTCGTTGAACTCCACAACACCGCCATGGTTGCAGTCTACGATGATGCCCAGGCGCTGGGCCGCGTCCCAGATGGGCAAGTCGGGGTTGAATACGACGTTTCTGTTGCGAGCCGCCTGCACCAGGAGCACAAAGCCGTCGTAGTCGTCATTCTCGATCACCTGCAGGTCGCGCAGGACAGTGGCCCTGTCGATCTTCTTGTCCCTCACCGGCAACCACCCTTCGGATCTGTCGAGAGAATCATTGATGCTACGCATGCTAGATCAAGCGCTCGCGCCGCGCACATCGCCGGTGACACAGCACCGCTCCCTGCTCGCGGGCTCAGTCGTGCAGGACCGCCGCCGAGATGATGCGGTGCAGCGGGAAGCGCCGCAGCTCATCCGCCGAGCGGTCGAAGCACTCCAGGACGCCGCCACCCACGCTCACCGGTCGCACGATCCGCCTGCTGGCCACGCCGTGGGAGTCCACGTAGCCGATACATACGTGGCTGCCGGCGTGGGCGGCGCCCTGCAACAGCTCCAGTGTGCCACCGGTGGACACCGCCCCGCTGAGCACCGCCGGCCCGCGCGGGGTGGTGGCCGCGGCGTCCCCGGCACGCATCGCCGCCACCATCGCCGCGAGCTGTTCCGCCGAGGGGGTGGGGGGCGCGGCGGCACGGCGGGTCGGCTGGGGCCGGACCCGGGCCCGGCGGGCTCCGGCGCGCAGGTCGACCACCTGGCCGTCGGGCCCCTCGGCGACCGGGACGAAGCCGGCGCCGCGCACCTCGTCGAGCAGCGCAACCAGGGACAATGGGCTGATCAGCACGGTAGGAGCGAGCCGGCGCAGCCCGCAGCGCGCGGCGGCTGGATGCGCCAGTAACTCGGTGAGCAGCACCGCGTCGTCGCAACGGAGGAAGGCGGCGGCGGCGCCACCGCGCAGTCGCCCGTGCCGCCGGGCCACATCGTCGATGAGGTAGCTCAGTGACTGCGGCACCGGGGTCCTCGACCGGGTTCGGAACAGCTCGTGCAGGTCGGCGGCGCTGCGGCCGGTGTCCAGTGCCCGGCGGACGGTGTCCTCGGTGACCCGGTAGACGGTGGCGCCACCCGCTGACTCCACGTCGGCCACCAGCCCGATCTCCCGGGCCAGTTCGGGCTCCAGCGGCCCCGGTGCCACCACGGTGCGGTCGGCCTGCACCACCACGTGATTCACCGGCTCGGGCAGCGCGGCGTGCAGGACGGCCGCCGCGGCCGCCGCGCCGTCGCGCAGCAGCGCTCGTCCGGCCGAGGACAGCGCCCCCAGCGCGAGCACGCCCAGCGCGGTGGCCTCCTGCACGGTCCAGCCGACCACCTCATCGCGTCGTCGGCTGTCCTGGCGCGGTGCCCGCCAGGACAGCACGGCGGCGAGGTCCTCAGGTCGCTCGATACCTCGGCCGACGGGCAGCTCGGCGATCACCCCGAGGATCCGGCGGCGCTGCGCGGGGGCGCGCGGCTGGCGCAGCTCGTCGGATAGCGTGGCCAGCGGCCGGTCCTTGTCGTCCCGCGTCCCGGCCAGTCCGGGAAGCCGGGGCAACGTGAGCCACGTGCGCGCGAGCACGGCCCAGCGCCGCTGCGGTGGCGCGGCGAGCCACGAGTCGGCGGCGACGGTGGGTAACCACAGCTGCGGGCCCGCCGCCTCGTCGGTCCAGGTGACCAGCCCGGCGCCGACGGCGACCTCGGCGATCAGCGCGACTGCCGCCTCGTCGACGTCCAGCAGGCGCGCCGTTCGTCGCACATCCCGCACGCCCAGGCCCCCGGAGCGCAGCATCGGGGGAGGATCCGCTGACCATTCGGCGAGCAGCATCTCGGTGTGGCGCAGCAGACCAAGTACCGCGCCCGCGGCCGTCGAGTCCACCAGGGACGGATCGCGCCCTCGCGCGGGAAGCTCCGGCTCGTCCAGCTCAAGGGGTCCGAGCGGCTGGTCCCCGCGCAGCGCCAGACCCACCTGCGCGGGCAGCTCGACGGTGCCGGCGTCGACCCGCCGCAGCAGGCCACGGGCCAGCAGGCGTTGTACCGGCGTGCGGGCCCGGCTCAGAGAGAGCACCTCGGCGGCGTCCCGGCTGGTCCCGACCGGCGGTCCGGCGGCCAGCGCCCGCAGTATCCTCAGCTCGTCGCCGGCGAGCTGAGCGAGCACCGCGTCGAGGTCGGCGCCGACGAGGGCCGCGGCGGGGCGACCCAGGCCACCGGGATGCGGTCCGATGGCCTGGCGCGCTGCCGGCACCACGGCGAGCGCCTCGTCATCGCCCCAGGCCAATGCGCAGCGCCGCAACGCGTCCAGGCCTCGCTGAGTCCGCTCAGCGGAAACGGCTCGGCCGAGCAGGTGCTGAAGGGCCCGGCGGTGCACCGGCGCGGTGTCGGCACCGGCTACCACCAGCGCTGACAGCACCGCCAGGGTGAACCGGTCGAGATCCTCGCAGGCTCGGGCGACCGACGCCGGGATCCCGGCTCGGGTGGCCAGCACGGTCGAGTCCGCCGGAGCGGGCACGGCGAGGTCCGGGCGGGCGCGCAGTAGCTGGGCCAGCGTGTCGTCGTCCCGGGAGCGTAGCCAGTCAGCAAGTGTGGTGCTGGGCATCCGCTCCAGAGTAGCGAGTCCTCATCTGCGCGTCCCGCGACGTCACTGGTCGCACGGGAGATCCGGTCGCCTCGGCGTCGGGCACAATGGACCGGTGTCCGTGCCGGCTGGCACGTCGGATGGGGACGTCGGCGGTACCGCCGAGCGAGGAGGAGCTGTGGCCAAGCGCACCGACCGCATCGATCCGGCCTGGCCGAGCTGGTCGGAGGAGGACCATCCGGTCAGCGAGCTTGCCGCCCCGCTCCAGGGCGCGCTGTCGCCGTTCGGTGAGGTGAGCTTCCCGCTGCCCCCCGACCAGCTCCCCTACGAGCACCCGCATACTGAGATCAACCGGAGCGACACCCGGTAGCGGGGTCCCCGCTAGGTCCAGTTTCGAGTCCGTTAGGGTTCCGTCACCGCGCGGCCCCAGCGGACGTCCTCGGTGGATGTCACAGCGTCGTTGGCCCGAGCGGGATCGCCCGATCGGGGAGGGCGAGCCAACCCGTTCCGCTTCGTTCGACACCACCACGAGGTCATGGCTCAACGTCCTCCCGGATCGTTCCGGCTGCTCGATCGTCCCTACCTGATCGCGTGCGCGGTCGGCGGGGTCGCCTTGGTGGTGCTGGTGATCGTGGTGGCGGCCTTCGTGGCCCCCTTCGGGGTCAGCGAGACCCGCAAGGCCGCGCCACCACCGGCGCCCGTGGTGACCGTCCCGACCACCACGATCCCGCCGGCGATGTTGCCGGCGGATCCCGCGGCATTGCCGCAGAGCACTACCTACACCGTCGTCGACGGCGCGCCGCTTGACCTCGGTCCGTTGATGGCCACTGACGGGACGGTGGTTCACCCGCGCCGGGAGGTTGTGGTGTATGCCGCCCCTGGCGGCGCTCCGATCGCCAGGCTCGGACCGCAGCAGATCGGCGACACCTGGCTGCCGGCGATCGCCCAGCAACCCGGGTGGGTGCAGGTGCTGCTGCCCTCGCGACCCAACAGCTCGACGGGCTGGGTCACCGAGACTGCACTCGATCGTGCGGTCACCCCGTATCTGATCCGGGTACACCTTCGTTCCTTGAGCATGGAGCTGTTCAAGGGGGGTCAGCGCCTGGGTGACTGGACGGTGGGCATCGGCAAGGAGTCCGCTCCCACTCCGACCGTGCGGACGTTCCTGCTGGGTTCGTTCAGCGACACCGCGCAGCGATACTCACCGGTGATCTTGCCGCTGGGCACCCACAGTCCCACTCTGAACAGCTTCGGTGGCGGCCCGGGAACCGTCGCGATTCACACCTGGCCCACGGCCAATGTCTTCGGCACGCGCTCTAGCGATGGCTGCATCCGGGTGCCGAAGGATGCGCTCCAGCTGTTGACCCAAGTTCCCTTGGGGACGCTCGTGCTCATCGACGAGAACTGAACGAATGAAAGGACAGCATGTGAACAGTAGGAAGCTCGCCGGCGCCAGTGCCGCCAGCGTCGGTGCTGCCACCGCCGTGGCGGCCCTGCTGCTGGGGACCCTGTCCGGCTCGGCCGGCGAAGAGCCCACCGCCTCGGCATTCGGGATCGCCGCGAAAGGCTTGCTGCCCATCGAGCCGACTCCGTTCGTCGAGGCTCCGCGTGACGGCCACAAGGCATTGCTCGAGGTACCGGGGCCGGACCGGAATGGCATCTACGTCGGGCTACTCAAGGTCGAGGCCGAGAAGTTCCGGTCGAAGGCGACGGCGGTCAAGGTCGACGTCCTCGGGCTGCGGCTGAAAGTCATCGAGGCGACCTGCGAGAACGGTCATGGCGACTCCTCGATCATCGGCACTGACAGTGAGGGCAAGTCCTCGCCGTACTCGGGCCAGACGCTGGACCTCTCCCCAGTGGTCAAGGTGGAGTTCAACCGGCAGTACCGGGACCACGACAAGCTCACGGTCGACGCTGCGGTGATCTCGCTGCTGCCCGGCGACCGGCACGGCCAGGCGCTCTCGGCGAAGGACCTCAACCTTTTCCAGAGCCTCGCGTCCAAGCAGCTGAAGGTTCCGACCATGGATCAGCTGCAGGCCGCGCATGCCAAGTCGGCGGCACCGGCAGGGCCTCCCACCGTCGGTGACCTGCTGGGTTTGCTCGGTAAGGACAACCCGAGCCTCAACCTGACCAAGGGTGACCGCGGTGAGGCGCTCGAGGAGATCGTGATCTCCTCCGCCAGCTGCCGTGAGGAGCACCACGAGTACCACCACGAGCAGAAGGAACAGGCGCCGCCACCGAAGCCGGTTGAGGCACACCTGCCGGTCACGCACTGAGCTGACCGGTACGTTCTCCGAGGGGCCGGCACGGATTCCGTGCCGGCCCCTCTGGTGTATACGTCCACCGGCACCGGCGGGTGCGACCGTAGGATCGACTGGTGAGCTCCGAGGGACGTCTTACCCATGTGGACGATCGTGGCGCGGCTCGGATGGTCGACGTCTCGGAGAAGCGGGTGTGCCCACGGGAGGCGGTCGCCTCGGGAGTCCTGCGCACCACCGAGGAGGTAGCGCGGCTGCTGCGCGGCGAACAACTACCCAAGGGCGATGCACTGGCCACTGCCCGCATCGCGGGCATCATGGCGGCCAAGCGAACACCCGACCTCATCCCGTTGTGCCATCCCCTCTCGCTGACCGGGGTGACTGTGGACCTGCACATCTCGGGCTCCGAGGTTCACATCACCGCTACAGTCCGCACCACCGACCGCACGGGTGTGGAGATGGAGGCGCTCACTGCGGTCGCAGTCGCCGGGCTGGCACTACACGACATGGTCAAAGCGGTCGACCCCGCCGCCGTGCTCGACGCGGTACGGGTGGAGCGCAAGGTGGGTGGGAAGACCGGCCTGTGGGTCCGGCCGACGGCTGAGCCGTCGAGTCGGTCACCGACGGCTCAGCCGTCGAATCTGATCCGGGAGGACCGATGACACCCACGACCGACTCGGCGGTCCAGCCGTCGGTGACCCGTCGTGCCGTGGTCGTGGTGGCGTCCAACCGTGCGGCGGCTGGGGTGTATCCCGACCGCACCGGTCCGGTCATCGTCGACTGGTTGTGCCGGCGTGGCTATCAGACCCCAGACCCCGTGGTGGTACCTGACGGCTCACCGGTGCGCGACGCGGTGGCGGTGGCGGTGGCGGCCGCCGTTGACGTCGTGCTGACCACCGGCGGGACCGGGATCAGCCCTACCGATCGCACGCCGGAGGCCACCGAGCCGCTGCTGGACCGGAGCCTGCCTGGACTCGCGGACGCGATCCGCTCGGCCGGGCTGCCCCAGGTGCCCACTGCGGTGCTCTCCCGCGGGTTGGCTGGAGTGGCCGGCCGGACGCTGGTGGTGAACCTGCCGGGCTCCAGCGGCGGAGTCCGCGACGGCCTGGCTGTCCTCGACCAGGTGCTTGACCACGCCATCGAGCAGTTACATGGCGCAGATCATGTCGGCAGCGGAACCGGCCAGCCGCTTCACCCTGACGGTGGGCATAAACATGGACACGAACATGGGCATGGGCACAGCGGCCACGCGGCGGCGCACGCCGCCACGGATATCGTGCTTCGCGCCGTGGTCACCGAGGATCCGCTGGACGTCGAAGAACACGCCCGCTTGGTGGCCCGTTCGTCCGCCGGCGCGGTGGTGAGCTTCTCCGGCGTGGTCCGTGACCATGACGCCGGCCGAGGTGTGCGTGGGCTGGAGTACTCCAGCCATCCCAGGGCCGGTGACGTGATCACGCGAGTGGCGGCCCAGATCGCCGCGGCCCACCCGGAGGTGCTCGGGTTGGCCGTCAGCCACCGCATCGGAGCACTGGCGATCGGCGACTCCGCGCTGGCCTGCGCGGTGTCCGCAGCTCACCGCGGGGTGGCCTTCGCGGCGTGCGCGGCGCTGGTCGATGAGGTGAAGCTGCAGTTGCCGATCTGGAAACGACAGGAGTTCTCCGACGGCTCGCAGGAGTGGGTGAACTGTCCCTGACGCTCCGGACCGGGTCCGGGCGCTCAGCCGCCGGCGAACGGCGGTAGTACGTCTAGCTCGGCGCCGGGTCGCAGCGGTGTGGCGCGGTCTCGCACCACGACCGAGTCGAGTAGGAAGCTGCACGCGGCCAGTACCTTGCGCAGCGTTTCCCCGTGCCGAGCGGCGACCGCGTCGAGCGCGTCGGCCACCGTGGCGCCGTCGCCGATATCGACGTTCTCGCTAGGCAGGCCGGCGGCGGCGCGTGCCGCCGCGAAGTAGCGCACGGTCACCACAGTTCAGACCCAACCCCTCGCATTCGTCCAATAAATCGGCTCACACCTCACCCCAGGGACAGAGCATGAGTATAGCGCAGACCCTGTCCGGGGTCCTGGCGTGGTAATGACTCGCCGCCCATGAAACAGACTTTTTGCGCTCTACCTTTTATTTACCTTGTGGTGGTTTCTCTGCGGCACGTGCACGTGCACGAGCTGCGGACACACCGGGCAAACGGGCCGGAGGCGCGGGTTATGCGGTGTAGCCGAGGCGCCCCGTTTTCCTGCCCGCGGTTGCGGAGGTACCCTCCGCAATGTGTCGCACTATCGGATGTCAGAGATCGCTGAGCTGTTCGGCGTAAGCGATGACACCGTCCGGCGCTGGGCGGATTCCGGGCAACTGACGGCGGTCCGGGACGCCGGCGGTCGCAAGGCTGTGGACGGGGCGGAGCTGGCGGCGTTCGCCAAGTCACAGGCACACGCCACGCGGGACCCGTCCCTGGTGGACCGGTCAGCGCGCAACCGGTTCGTCGGGCTGGTCACCGAGGTGATCGTCGACCAGGTGATGGCACAGGTGGAGATCCAGTGCGGACCACACCGAGTGGTCTCACTGATGAGCAGCGAGGCGGTACGGGAACTGGGGCTCGTGCCGGGGGTACTTGCGGTGGCCGTTGTGAAGTCGACCCAAGTCATGGTCGAGACCCCCACCGGACGCGCATGACAACCCGAGCATGAACGGTCTCATGGAGGCTTGTGCACCCTGCGACCCGCCCGCGCACGGTCTCATCGAGGCTGGTGCACCAGCATCCAGCCCTGTGGAGGACTTCGGCTGCTTGTGGATGGTCGTTCGACATACGTGCACCACGGCAGCCGATGGGTGGCGACGGTCGGTCTCGCCTTCCCGAGCCACCGGCTCGCCGTCGAGTACGACGGGGTGTGGCAGGGCGCGCCGCTGCAGGTCGGCTCGGACCGGGAGCGGCTCAACCGGCTGCACGCAGCGGGCTGGGAGGTCGTCTTCATCACGAGGGAGCACCTGCGCGACCCGCACCGGATGATCTGCACAGTACGGGCCGCGCTACAGGCACGTCATGCCGCCTGACCGGGCTGGAGGGTGCACAAGCATCCATGAGACCGTGCACGGACGGGCTGGAGGGTGCACAAGCATCCATGAGACCGTCGGCGCCGGGAGGAGACTGTGACTGCTTCATATGCCTCGGGTGTTTCGGACGTGCCGCTGTTGGGGGAGACGATCGGGGACAACCTCGACCACACAGCCGCCCGCTGTGGTGACCGGGAGGCGCTCGTCGACTACTCGAGCGGCCGCCGCCTGACCTACTCGCAGCTGCGCACCGAGGTCGACGCGATGGCGCACGGGCTGCTGGTCGCCGGGATCGGCAAGGGTGACCGGGTCGGCATCTGGGCGCCGAACTGCCCGGAGTGGCTGTTCACCCAGTACGCCACCGCGAAGATCGGCGCGATCCTGGTCACCATCAACCCTGCCTACCAGAGCAGCGAGCTGGAGTACGTGCTCACAGCGGCCGGGGTCCGGCTGCTGGTCGCGGCGGAGTCGTGCACGACCTCCGACCACACCGCGATGATCTCGCGGGTGCGGTCCCGCTGCGCCGCGCTGGAGCGGGTGGTGCTGATCGGCTCACCCGAGTGGGACGCCCTTCTGTCGCGGGACGGTGCCGCGGCGCTGCTCGCACGCACGCAGGCGTCGCTGTCCCCGGACGACCCGATCAACATCCAGTACACCTCGGGCACCACAGGCTTCCCCAAGGGCGCCACGCTGTCGCATCACAACATCCTGAACAACGGCTACTTCGTCGGTGAGCTGTGCGGCTACACCGAGGCGGACCGGATCTGCCTGCCGGTGCCGCTTTACCACTGTTTCGGGATGGTGATGGGCAACCTGGCCGCCACCTCGCACGGTGCCTGCCTGGTGTACCCGGCGCCGTCGTTCAAGCCGGCGGTGACCCTGTCGGCGCTCGCGCGGGAGCGATGCACCTCGTTGTACGGCGTGCCCACGATGTTCATCGCCCTGCTGGCCGACGCCGGTTTCGAGTCCCATGACCTGTCGTCGTTGCGCACCGGGATCATGGCGGGCTCGCCGTGCCCGGTGGAGGTGATGAAACAGGTCGTTCAGCGGATGGGCATGACCGAGGTGACCATCTGCTACGGCATGACCGAGACCTCTCCGGTGTCCACCCAGACCCGGGTCGACGACGCGCTGAGCCGACGGGTGTCCACGGTCGGCCGGGTGCACCCGCATCTCGAGGTGAAGATAGTCGACCCGGACACCGGCCTGACGCTACCGCGCGGAACCCCCGGTGAGCTGTGTACCCGCGGGTACTCGGTGATGCTCGGCTACTGGGCGCAGCCCGACAAGACCGCCGAGGTGATCGACCAGGCCCGCTGGATGCACACCGGGGACGTCGCGGTGATGGACCCCGAGGGCTACCTCACCATCACCGGGCGGATCAAGGACATGGTCATCCGTGGTGGCGAGAATGTCTACCCTCGGGAGATCGAGGAGTTCCTCCACACCCACCCGGATATCCTGGATGCGCAGGTGATCGGCGTTCCTGACGCGCACTACGGCGAGGAGCTGTGCGCCTGGGTGCGGCTGCGGCCGGGCGCGCCCGGGCTCACCGCGGTGGCGCTGCGGGACTACGCTGCCGGCAAGCTGGCGGGTTACAAGATCCCCCGATACGTGCACGTGGTAGAGGAGTTCCCGATGACCGTCACCGGCAAGGTCCGCAAGGTGGAGATGCGGGAACGCTCGGTGCGGCTGCTCGGGCTGGGCGATGTCGCCACCGCGACGTACGCCTGACGCGCCGCATCCACGCGGTGCGGATGCGCCCGAAAAGCGGCCGCAAGTCGTAAGCTTGGACGTACGCGTCCCGGGTGCGTTCGGGGCGCGTTCGTCTTGCTGGTCGTGCACCCCGGCAGGCGGTACTCCACGAGGGAACGGTGAGGTCAGTGCCGACCGGCAAGGTCAAATGGTACGACGCGGGAAAGGGCTTCGGTTTCGTGACGCAGGACGGCGGTGCCGACGTCTACGTGCGGGCCAACGCGCTCCCTACCGGGGTGACCGATCTCAAGACCGGCCAGCGGGTGGAGTTCGGGGTGGCGGACGGACGGCGTGGCCCGCAGGCATTGTCGGTGCGACTGCTCGAGGCGCCGCCGTCGGTCGCGGAGGCCCGGCGCCGTCCGGCTGAGGAGCTGCACGGCCTGATCGACGACATGATCAGGTTGCTGGAGTCGCGGGTCCAGCCCGACCTGCGCCGCGGTCGCTACCCCGACCGTCGCACCACCAAGCGCATCGGCGAGCTGGTCCGAGCCGTAGCCCACGAACTAGACCCCTAACCCCCCGCCCAGACATGGAGCCATATCGGGGCGGCCGGCCGTCAATAGCCCCGATATGGCTCCATGTCTGGGCGGCTGGTCACGGCGGGTACTGGGGATGTGGCGAAGCCGGGGATGAGGGAGGAGCCGCGGCGGGTCAGGACGGTCTGGGCCAGGCCTAGGGCCAGCAGCGCCGAGACCGAGGCGAAGCCGACCCAGTAGGTGGGTGGCAGCAGCACACCCAGCGCGCCGCCCATCACCCAGGCCGTCTGGAGCACGGTTTCCGACCGGCCGAACGCCGAGGCGCGGGATGCCTCCGGTACGCCGCGTTGGATCACCGCGTCCAGACAGACCTTGGCCACCGCGCTGCCCGTCGCCGCCACCAGGGCGGTGACCGCCGCGATCGCGATGCCCTGTACCAGCGCGGCGAGCACCGCCATGGACAGGCCGGCGGCCACGCATCCGATGATGGCCTGGTCGGGCTTGCCGAAGCGCATCCGCGCCCCGACCGCGTTGCCCAGAAAACCGCCGGCCCCGGCCGCCGCGCCGACCACGCCGAGCAGCACCACCTGCCGTCCCGGTGAGCCCTCGGTCTGGGCTTTCACGGCGAACGCCACGAACAGCGTGAGGAACCCGGTGAGCACCCGTGCGGTCCCGTTACCCCACAGCGCAACGACCACGTGACGACCCATCGGCTGGCGGCGCCGCGCGGAGCCGAGCGCGCCGGTGGCCTCGGTCCGCAGCGAGGCCGGCACCTCGCCCTCGGTCACCTCCACCCAGGAGGGGATGCGCAGGCACAGGGCCGCTCCCGTCAGGCAGATCACTGCGGTGAGCAGCAGCGCCCCCGGTGACCCGGTCAGCGCCGCCATCCCGGCGGACAGAGCGCCGGACACCCCTGCGGCAAGCAACCCGAACGCGGTGAGCCGCGAGTTGGTCTTCACCAGGGTGATCCCGGGCGGGAGCACGCGGGGGATCACCGCCGCCTGCAGCACGCCGTAGGACTTGGCCAGCACCAGGAAGCTCAGCGCCGCAGGGTACAGCAGCCAGTCGTGGACGTGCGCCGCCATCACGATCAGCAGGAGGCCCCGGCCCGCGAACGACAGCGCCATCGCCACCCGTCTACCGTGCTGCAGCCGGTCCAGCAGCGGGCCGACCACCGGGGCGACCACCGCGAACGGCGCCACCGTGATCAGCAGGTAGAGCGCCACGTTGGCTCGGCTCTGCGCGGTGGCGGCGGCGAAGAACAGCGTGTTGGCCAGTGCGACGGCGATGGCCGCGCTGGCGGCGTAGTCCATCATCGCCGCGTAGGTCAGCGAGGACAGCCCGGAGGAGCCCGCGCCATCGGCCGTGGTGGCCCGATGGAAGCGCCGCATGCCGCCGGAGACCAGTTGCCTGCTCCGCCAGGCGGCCACCCGGGTGACAGTGATCTTGCGGGGGAACGGCGGGCCACCTGATCTGGGTCGCGGGCGGCTCGGCCCCGTCGGCGGGTCATACGTCGGCGGGTCGTAAAGCGGCGGGTCGTAAAGCGGCGGGTCGTGAGGTGACGGGTCGTGAAGTGGCGGGTCGTGAGGTGACGGTGGGTCGGTCGGGCCGGTGCCGGCGCGGTAGTCCTCCGGCACCCAGCGCCGGCCGCGGCCCGCCCGACGGCGTCCCCGGGAGCGGGGTTGCTCGGCGCGGGAGGGGGATGCGGGCCGCTTCACGCGTCCCATCCTGCACTACCGGTAGCATCCCGGCACCGCATCGAGGACCCCACGATCAACCCGCCGGCGTCGACGGGACGAAACGCACCCGAAATAGTGACGGCCAGTGTTTGCCGGTGACCAGGAACTCGTCGGTGCCGGGGATCGCCGCGATGCCGTTGAGCACGTCCCCGGGGGACCGCGGCCGCGTGCTGAGCAGACCGGAGGCGTCGACCACGCCGGTCACCACGCCGGTGCCGGGGTTGATGCGCAGGATGCGGTCGGTCTGGAAGACATTGGCCCAGATGACGCCGTCGGCGCAGTCCAGCTCGTTGAGCGCCGACACCGGCCCGCCGTCGAGGCGGACCTCCAGCCGGCCGGACGGCGCGAACGTCGCCGGGTCCCGGAAGGTCAGCCGGTCCGAGCCGTCGCTCATCACCAGCCGGTGCCCGTCGTGGCACAGCCCCCAACCCTCACCCCGGTAGGTCACCGCGCGCCGCCGCGCCAGCGTCACCGGATCACGCTCGATCGCCATCCCGCTGGTCCAGGTCAGCTGCCACAACCGGTCGCCGGCGATGGTGAGCCCCTCGCCGAACAGCGGGGCGGGCAACGTCACCTCACGCAACGTGGCGGCGCTGGACAGCGCGGTGGCTCGCACCCGGGACTGCCCCACCAGCCCGCTGCTCTCGTAGAGTACCCCGTCGTGGATCTCCAGGCCCTCGGTGTACATCGTGGTGTCATGTGGAAGAGTGGCCAGCACCTGCACGTGCAGCTGCACGGCGGTCGAATGCTGTGGGACGCAGCCGGCCAGCATGCCGGTCGCCAGCACCACAGCCGCCGCCAGCACCACAGCTAGTAGCACCACAGCTAGTAGCACCACAGCCACTGGCACCGCGGCAGAGATGCCCAGCCACACTGGCCGGGTTGCCGGCGCGGACCGCCGGTGCGGCACAATCGGAGTCGTGATTGCGGACATTACCGCGCCAGGCTCTTCCCGCTCTGGGGACCCCAACGGGGATCTTGGTGAGGCCGTCGAGCCGGCCCGACGGGCGGCGCAGGCCGAGGCCGGTGACAACCCGGTGGGCGAGCATGTGCAGACCCAGGCCGAGGACGGCGGCGCGGTCACTCACCTGTTCGAGGCCGACCTCCCCGGCTACCGCGGCTGGCGCTGGGCGGTCACGGTGGCCTCGGCGGGCCCAGCGACCCCCGTGACGGTCAGCGAGGTGGTGCTGTTGCCCGGCCCGGACGCGCTGGTCGCGCCGCCCTGGGTGCCGTGGACCCAGCGACTCCGGGCCGGCGACCTCGGAGTCGGGGACCTGCTGCCGACCGACCCGGACGACCCGCGGCTGGTGCCCGGCTACCTCATCGACGAGGATCCGGCGCTGCAGCCGCTCAGCCCGGAGCTCGGGCTGGGACGGCTCCGGGTGCTGAGTCGTGATGCCCGCCTGGCCCTGGTGCAGCGCTGGCGCGACAGTGACCGCGGCCCCGACTCGGAGATGGCCCGCAGCGCCCCCGACCGGTGCGTCACCTGCGGTTTCTACCTTCCGCTCGGGGGCCTGCTGGCGGCTGCTCTCGGTGTCTGTGGTAACAGCCTGGCCCCAGCTGACGGGCAGGTGGTGCATGCCGAGTTCGGCTGTGGGGCGCATTCCGAGGTCCGGGTGGACACCAGCCCGAACGTGCCGGTGGTCGAGCTGGTCTACGACGACGCCGAGCTGGAACTGTTGCCCCCGGCACCGGCGGAGTGACGACGACCGCGAGATCCGCTCAGCAGGGTCGGTGCGGCGACACTGACCCGTTCGGCACCGCGGCGCTGCGCGAGGGCGTGCTGGCCGCCTGGCGGGGGTCCCCGACGCGGTTCCGCGAGGACGCCAACGCCGAGTCCGACCTCGCCCTGCTCGGTTACGCGGACCGGTTGCTCGTCGAGCTGGCGCAGAACGCCGCCGACGCCGCGCAACGCGCTGATGAGCCGGGGCACCTGCGGGTCACCGTTGAGAGGGGCGAGCTGCGCGCCGCGAACACCGGGGTGCCGCTGGACTCCACCGGAGTGGCCGCGCTGGCCGCGCTGCGCGCGTCGGCCAAGCGGGCGGGGGACAGTGTCGGTCGGTTCGGGGTCGGCTTCGCGGCGGTCCTCGGCGTCACCGACGCGCCGAGGGTGCTCTCCCGCACCGGCGGGGTGGAGTTCTCCGCGCGGCGCACCGCCCACGAGGTGGCCGGTGACCCGGCGCTGAGCGCCGAGCTGGCGCGGCGCGGTGGCCGGCCGCCGGTGCTGCGGCTGGTGTGGCCCGCCGACGGCGAGGTGCCACCCGGGTTCGACACCGAGGTCCGGTTGCCGCTGCGCGCCGGGATCGACCCGAGGACACTACTCGCGGCGTTCGCCGACGAGGCCGCTGACCTGCTGCTGGCGTTGCTGTGGCTGCACCGCGTCGACATCGGTGACCGGGTGTTGCGCCGCGAGGGCGAAGACCCGGTGCTGGTGCATGACGGTCCCGGGCTGCGCCGCTGGCGGGTGGTGCGGCGGGCCGGGCTCCTGCCGGCGGCCGCCCTGGCCGGGCTCGGCCCCGAGGCGCGAGCCGAGTGGAGCCTGTGCTGGGCACTGCCCGTCGGTCCCGACGGCGCCCCGTCACCGCTGGCCGGGGAGGTGCTGCACGCGCCCACCCCCACCGAGGAGCGGCTCACCCTGCCCGCGCGGCTGATCGGCACGGTGCCCGTCGACTCCGCGCGGCGCCACGTCCATCCCGGGCTGGCCCTCGACCTGCTGCTCGAGGAGGCCGCGCGGGCCTACCCGGAGCTCGCCGCCGCGCTGGCGCCGGATCGGCGCACCGCGCTGGTGCCCGCACCCGGGTTCCCGGCCGGTGAGCTCGACGCGGCGCTGCGGGAGGCGGTGCTCGAGGCGCTGCGCCACGCCCGGTGGCTAACCGGCGCCCGCGGTGGGCAGGTCGCGCCGGCCGACGCCCTGGTGCTGGACGCGCCGTTGCCCGAGCTGGCTGACCTGCTCGCTGAGGTCACACCCGAGCTGCTCGACGCTGAGCTGTCCGCGCCCGCGCACACCGCCGCGCTCACCGCGCTCGGGGTGCGGAGGCTGCCTCCGGCGGCCATCGCCGAGCTGCTGGCCGGGCTGGACCGGCCACCGTCCTGGTGGCGGCGCTGTTACTCGGCACTGGTCGCCCTGCTCGACGCCGACCCGACGGCGCGCGAGGAGCTCGGCGCGCTGCCGGTCCCGCTGGCCGACGGGCGCACCGTCACCGGCCCGCGTGGGGTGCTGCTGGGTGATGGTGACGCCCGCGTGCCCACCGAGCTGCGACTGGTGCACCCGGACGCCGCGCACCCACTGCTGGAGCGGCTCGGGGCTCGACGGGTGAGTCCGGCGGAACTGCTGGACGCGCTGCGTCCCGCCGTCGAGCGCAGTGTCGATGACGCCGAGGACGGCCTGGACGTCACCGGACTCGTGCCCACGGTGCTGTCGCTGGCCGAGCGGGTGGCCGGTGATGGCACCCTCAGGCCGTGGCTGGGTGCGCTGGCGCTGCCGGACGACACCGGGGCGCAGCGGCGGGCCGACGAGCTGGTGCTGCCCGATGGGGTGATGCGGGAGCTGCTCGTCGCGGACGCGCCGCTGGGCGTGCTGGACCCCGCCGTCGTCGCCGAGCACGGCGCCGCCGCGCTGCGGGCGGTCGGAGTGCTGGACTCGTTCGCGGTGCTCGACGACCCCTACCCGGAGGGCCCAGATCATGATCTTGATGACGAGGAGCGGTGGTGGACCCAGGCGCGGCGCGCCGATACCGACCCGCCCGCGCGGCTGCTCGCCGTCCGGGACCTGGACCTCATCGACGACCGGTGCTGGCCGGCCGCGCTACGCCGGATCGCCGCAGACCCCGCCGGCCTCGCCGCGCTGCGCCAGCCCGACGGCTACACCGGCTGGTGGCTGGCCCGGCACGCCCGGCTCGGCGGCCATCCACCGCCGCACTGGCGACTCGCCGGGGCGGTCGCGCTGGAAGGCCTCTACGACGTGGTGCCGCGGTGTGACACCGATGAGGCGCTGCTCGCCGCCGCCGGCGTGCGCACCGGGCTGAGCGTCACCGGGCCCGTCGACGCCGCCGACCTGCTGGCGCGGCTGGCCGACCCGGCCCGCGCGGTCACCCCCGCTGTGGTGCGCGCCGCGCATGCCGCGTTGGCCGGCGCCGAACTCGACCCGGCCGACGTGGAGCCCCCGGCCCGGGTCCGGGTGGCGACCGGCGAGGTGGTCGACGCCGACCGCGCGGTGGTGCTCGACTCGCCGTGGCTGGCCGCGGTGCTGCCGGCCGGCGAGCTGGTGTCCGGTGGCGACCCCGGCACCCTGGCCGACCTGTTGGACCTGCCGTTGGCCTCCGAGCGGATCGCGCCCGAGCTGCTCGACACCGGTGCGGGGCGGATCGTGCGGTGGGTCGAGCTCGTGGAGGTGGTCGCGGTGTGCGCCGCGGCCGGACTCGCCGTTCCGGCGGGGACGCTGCGGCTGCACGAGCAGCTGCTGGTACGCCACGGCGGCGCCGAGCACGCGGTGCCGTTCTGGGTCACCCCGGAGGGCACCGTGCGCGCCGCCGACCCCGTGCGCGCCGCCCTGCTGCTGACCCGCCCCACCGCTGACCCGCTCTGATCGCCCCCAGAGCAGATGCCCGAGCACCAGTCATGTGAACCATGCCGTGAGCATGTCGCGCAGCGCGGTGGCCCCGTTCCCGTCCAGGGTGAGCACGCAGCTGCCGGTGACGTGAGGGTCGATCATGATGCCACCCCTGTGCCGGCTCACCGCCAGGTTGGTGAACCCCGGTGTGCCGCCATGGATCGTGCAGGTGGCGGGGAAGACGCACCGCGTGCGCACCACTTCGCTGCCTCGGTTGTGGTCGATCATCCGTTCACCGTCGACCACGACGGCCCCCTCGCGGTCGGGCACACTGCCCCACCAAGCGACAGCTGCCCGATGCTACCGCGCCGCGTTCAGCCGGTGCGCCAGCTCGCGGAGCCGGGTTGACGGGCGTCCCCGGGTCATCAGCTCACCGACGAGCACCCGGGGCAGCCGTTGGTGCGCGGTCCACTCCGGGGCCGCCCGCTCCATCGTCAGCAGCGTGGACTCGGCGGCCCGAGCGTGGCCCAGGCGCAGCTGGGCGTGCGCGACATCGACCAGGTGGCGGGAACGAGTCGAGAGTGGGAGCGCCGCATCACGCGGCATTGTCTGGGCCACCTCCGCCGCCGCCACGTAGTCCTCGATGACCACAGAGCAGTCGGTGGACTGCATCACCACATTGCTTGGCCCGAACACGACGTCGTAGTCAGTGCGGTCCGCCCCGGTGCGTCGCGCCGTCTCGGTGGCCTCAGAAATCAGGTCAGCGGCAGCCCTGGCCCGACCCTGCCGGGCAGCGGCGGCAGCCCCGCGCAGCAACACCCCGCCGTACACCGACAGGTGCGCCGTCGTGGCATTCCCCGTGGGCTGCATGCCCTCCGCCGTGGCAACCAGTACCCGCTCGGCGTCTACGAACCGGCCTTGGCGAAGGAGCACGTGACCGAGCGTGTTGCGGGCAGCGGCGGCGCGCAACGGATCCGGGGTGAGGGCGGCTAGCCGCAGTGCCTCCCGGGCGGCCATAAACCCGAGATCGGGCGCACCGAGATGCAGCAGTGTGCTGGCCGTGATCCGGTGGACCTGCGAGGCTAAGTCAGCTGCCCGGCCCGCCTCGGACGCGGCGGCTCCGTGCACAGCCGCCACCGCGTCGGTGAGCAGGCGGGGCAACATCGCCGTTAGCGGCCCGTACCGGCCCGCCCAGTACGCTCCAAAGGCGTAGCTGACGGCGCGGCTCAACTCGCTCAGGCCGGGCGCGTCGACGTCGTCCAGCTCACCCAGCAGGTCATCCACGCTGGTCAGGGCGTCACGGATGGCGCTCACCAACGACTGGTCGTCATCAGTGGCCGGGATGGCCCGGGGGTGGCCGAGCAGCTCAGCCACGTCCACATCCAACGCGCGGGCGATGCGTTGCAGGGTGCCGATCGAGGCGGTGTGCCGGCGGCCCTGCTCCAGCTTGCGGATCACATCCACGCTGACGTCGGCCATCGCCGCGAGGTCGTGTTGCGTGAGGCGGGGCTTGCGCAGCTCGCGGATACGTTCGCCGATGATCGGCTTGGGCATTCGTGGATACTCCCGGTACGTGGCCGGCGGAACACCGCCAAGGCTAGCGAAACGCCCGAGAACGGCGGGTGGCGCCGGCTTCGAGACGCGACTGCGTGGACGGGCGGTGATGATCAGCGGCGGAGCGGGTTGGTGAGGGGCCTGCGGTCGGGGTCGATGATGGCGGGCGGCCTGAATTCGACGCGTCCGCCATGGATGGTGATGTCCCAGCCCTGCAGGTGCACTTGTCGGTGGTGCATGGGGCACAACAGGCAACAGTTTCCCACCGAGGTCGGCCCAGTGCCGCACGTGGTGCGCGGCGCAGAGTCCGGGTGGCCGATGACAGCTCGGGAAGCTGCACCCGCCGTCTCGGGCGATGAGGGCGCGGCGAATGCCGAGGGGGACGGTGCGCATGGCGCGGCCGACGTCGAGGGGTTCGGAGTCGCTGCCGAGCACCGCAGGAATCACCTTGCAGTCGCACGTGAGGCGCCGGGCGTCGCCGGCGCTGCCGAGGCGGCAGGGTGTCGCCGGTGATGGTGCGGCGGGTGCCCACCATGGCCGCGTGCTCCACCTGGGCGCGCGCCTCGCCGCCGCAGAGATGCAGCATCCCCGCCAGCGGACGCTGGGTGCTGCCGAAGCCCTCCCGCGCGGCGATTGCCCGCGAGTCGGCCTCGGCGACCAGGTCCAGCATCACCGCGTAGGTCTGACGAGACAACACCTCGATGTCCCGCAACGTCTGGGTGATCTTCTTGTCATCCAGGCCGCTGAGCGTTCCGCGCAGGCTGTCGAGACGATCCGACATCGGGTGCAGGGGCTCGCACAGGGCTACGGTCACTCCCTGATTCTCGCAGGCACCACCGACGAAATCCGGAGCTCCGGGACGGCTGGCCGGACACCCGCCGATGGTCGGTTGCCACCGCGCGGAGAGGTACAGTTCTCGCCGAGTGGCCGGCCGCCGAGTGGTCGCTCGTGGTCACCGGCTCGGCTCCACCCCTGTGCAGGACGTCAGCGACGGTGTGATGGCATGTCGTTCGTCTGCCTGTGTCCCGGCGTTTCCCACGTTCTTGTATCAGCGCGGCGCTGGGGCCCCACTATCAAGCGGAACGGGTCACGGGGTGGCCACCGACCGAGCCCACCTCAGGCACCGAGGGGTGGTCACGAAGAACTGGAGTCGATCATGGAGTGGTACCTGAAGGTGCTTCGCCAGTACGCTGATTTCGCCGGCCGCGCCCGGCGGAAGGAATACTGGATGTTCACGCTGGTCAACATGGTCATCTCGGTTGTGCTCGCCATCATCGACGGCGTGCTCAACCTCAACATCGGCCTGCTCAACGTTGGCCTGCTCGGCCTGCTCTACTCGCTCGCGGTGTTGCTGCCGGGCCTGGGTGTCGGCGTCCGCAGGCTGCACGACACCGGCCGGAGTGGCTGGTGGCTGCTGATCGGCATCATCCCCTTGGTCGGCTGGATCGTGCTCATCGTGTTCCTCGCCACCGACGGCGAACGACAGCCGAACGCCTACGGACCAGACCCGAAGGCCGTCCCGGGTGTGGCTGCCGTTCTCCCCTGACGGGGACGGCCTGCCCGTTCTCCCGCGAGCGACTTTCTCCATGACCACCCGTACCGGGGTGCGGCTCGGTCCGCTGAGAGGCGCCGCGTTGCGGCTCACCGGGGTGGACGGTGTGCATCGCCGAAGCCGGCCGAGCGGAGCCGGGAGGCCGATGAACTCCGCTGATACGGGATAGGAATGATATTTTTCCCGCTTGTGCGTGTGCCGATCTTTATGCGATGCTGGGCCGCGCGGGGGGTGGGTTGTGCGGTCGCCTGCCCCGCCCAGGGGGCTGCGTGGCCGCACAACCCATGAACTGGTTGGGAGAGCGTGGGATGTCCGTCGTCGGTGCCGCCCCTGTCCTCTCGACCATGAACGGTGTCGTGTGCTGCCCGACGTGCGGCCTGGCGGCGATCGTGGAGGGCAGGTTCCGGCTTCAGGGCACCGGCGGCCCCATCGGGCGCTTGCGCGTCTCGTGCATCGACGGGCACGACTGGCTGATGCTGGCCGACCGCGTCAGGCAGGTCTCGCCCTGCGATGATCTCGACGAGCCGGCCGATCAGCCTGGCCGCGATGTCAAGGTTACGGCGAAGAGGTCAGAACAAGTCTCGCTGGGCGCCCCGGGACCCGCGTCGGGCTGCGCTGAGCTGCCAGTGGATCATCGCGAAACCGACCAGGCCGAGTAGGCCGCCGGTCAGGCAGGCCCATATCCGCACTGGCGGTCCGTCGGCGATCAGCATTACCACCGCCGCAGCGAACCACGCGAGAGTGCCGACGCCGACCACCGGCCGCGGGTCGGCGAGGTGGCGGGGCGGGGGAAGCACGGGCCCCACACTAGCGCGGGCTCGTGCTTGTGAGTGGCGAACAGCGTTACAACGCTGTTCGCCACTCACAAGCACCGCCTTGACAGTGCGGCGAAGGTTAGCCTAACTTAAGTAGCGCCGGCTTCGTGGTGGGAGTCCTGGCACCGCAGTTGGAACGCGTCGGGCCCGACCCGAAGGTCTCGGTCGGGCCCGACGGCTGTCCTGGTCAGGCTGATGGCCAGGCGTGGGCCGGCTGGGTGACCTGACCGCGTTTACAGTAACCGGCGTGGATCCCGCCAGCGCCGATATGCACCCTGGTGAGCCGACGCCGTGGGCTACCGGCTTCACCGTCAGCGTGGTGGTGGCGGCAGTCGTTGTGATCGCGTTGCTCAGCCTGTCCCAAGGGCTGGCGCCGAACGGAACCGGCATCGTCGTGCTGGCGAACCTGCTGGTGGCCGCCGGGCTGGCGCCGTCGATGTGGTTGGGTCGGGCAACCCCGACCTGGCGGTGGGTGGCCTACGGCACCGCGGCGGGCATCGTCGCCGCCTGGGTCGCATTGCTGCTGTCCTTGCTGGGTTAGGCCAGTGCGGTGCGCCAGGCGGTGTGCAGGTCGGCGAAGGCTCCCGTCGTGGTGATCAGCTGAGCGGGTGGGCCGTCCTCGATCACGATGCCGTCGACGAGCACCAGCACCCGGTCGGCGACCAGCACGGTGGACAGCCGGTGCGCGATGACCAGCGCGGTACGCCCGGCGAGCACGGTCGCCAGCGCGGCCTGCACAGCCTGCTCGGAGGGGATGTCCAGCGAGGAGGTGGCCTCATCGAGTACCAGCACCGCGGGGTCGGCGAGCAGCGCTCGGGCGAAGGACACCAGCTGCCGTTGCCCGGCGGACAGCCGCGCACCGCGTTTGCGCACGTCGGTGTCATAGCCCTCGGGCAGCGCGCTGATGAACTCGTCGGCCCCCACCGCCCGGGCGGCCGCCACCACGTCCGATCGGGATGCCGGCCGGCCTGATCCCACGACGCCGCCCAGCGCGATGTTGTCGGCCACCGACCCGGAGAACAGGAACGACTCCTGGGTCACCATCACCACGGCCCGGCGCAGGTCGACGTCGGCCACCGAGCGCAGGTCGACCCCGTCCAGCCGGATGGCTCCCGCCACCGGGTCGTAGAACCGAGCCAGCAGTTTGGCCACCGTCGACTTGCCCGCCCCGGTCGCGCCGACCAGGGCGACAGTCTGACCAGCCGGTATCACCAGGTCCAGCTGTGGCAGCACCTCCGGGCCGCCGTAGGAGAAGCGCACCCGATCGAAGACCACCTCGCCGCATACGGGGACGGGCAGCGCCACCGGCTGGATGGGGTCGCCGACACAGGGACGCTCGTCGAGCACGCCGGAGATCTTCTCCAGCGCCGCTGCCGCCGAGGAGTAGGAGTTGGTGACCATGGCCAGCTCGTCGAGCGGGTCGTAGAACAGGCGCAGGTAGAGCACGAATGCTGTGAGCACGCCCAGCGTGAGGCTGCCCTCGAGCACCCGTAACCCACCGAGCAGCAGGGTCGCCGCCACCGACGCGGCGGCGACCAGCCGAACGGCCGCGGTGAACCGGGCGATCAGCCGGAGTGCCTCGGTATCGGCGTCGGCGAAGGCGTCACCCAGCCCGTTCATGATCGAAGAGTTGCGTCGTTCCCGGCGGAACGCCTGCACCGCGCGGATCCCGTTCATGGTCTCGACGAACTGCACGATCACCCGGGCGATCCGGGTGCGGGTGCTGCGGTAGGTGTGTCGCGAGCGCCGCAGATACCCGCGGGTCAGCAGGCCGAGTGGGATGAAGCCGGCCAACGCCACCAGACCCAGCGGGGCGTCCAGCACCAGCAGCATCACGCCGATGCCGACGATCGACAGCAGCGAGACGAAGAACCCGTCCAGCCCCTCGTCCAGCAGCTCCTGCAGGGCGTCCAGGTCGCTGGTCAGCCGGGAGATCACCTGTCCCGACGTGTAGCGCTCGTGGAAGGCCAGCGGCAGGCGCTGGACATGCGCGAACACCCGCTCGCGCAGATCGATCAGCACATCGGCGCCGATTCGCCCGGACAGTCGCAGGAACACGCCGACGGTCAGAGCATCGGCCGTTCCGGTCACCGCGTAGCCGGCGACGCACCAGACCAGCGGGCTGGGCCGGCCGGCCAACGCGGCCGGGATGCCGCGGTCGACCGCCGCGGCGATCAGCAGCGGGCCGGCCAGCAGCGCGACCTGCCCAACAACGAGCAGCCCCAGCGCCACGCTCACCCTGCGCAGTTGCGGGCGCAGCAGCGAGCCGAGCAGCCGGTGGGACCGGGCGGCCAGCCGCAACCCGGTGGTGGTGTCGATGGTGTCGAGGTCCTCGGCGGCGACGCCCCGCCACGCCTGCGTCATCGGGCCGGTGTCGTCATCGGGCCGGTGTCGTCATCAAGCCAGCGTCGCGGCGTCCGAGATGGACAGCAGCCGGCGGTATCCGGGCACCTCGGCGAGCAGCGTGGCGTGGGTGCCCATGGCGGCGATCCGTCCGTCGGCGAGCAGCGCCACCCGGTCGGCGAGCTGTACCGTGGACGGCCGATGGGCCACCACCAGTGCCGTCACGCCGCGCAGCACTCGGCGCAGGGCCTTCTCGACCTCGACCTCGGTGTGCACGTCCAGCGCGGACAGCGGGTCGTCGAGCACGAGCACCGCCGGGTTACCGAGCACCGCGCGGGCCAGCGCGAGCCGCTGCCGTTGCCCCCCGGACAGCGTCAGGCCCTGCTCGCCGATCCGAGTGTCCAGGCCCCAGGGCAGCGCGTCGACGAACTCCTCGGCGTGCGCCACCCGCAGCGAGCGGCGCACCTCGTCGTCACTTGCCTCCGGCGCGCCCAGCGCTACGTTCTCCCGGACCGACGCGGAGAACAGCACCGGGTCCTCGAAGGCGCTCGCCACGATCGTGCGCAGCTCGGCCAGCGCCAGCTCCCGCACGTCGACCCCGTCGAGGAGGATCCGGCCACCGGTGACGTCGGCCAGCCGCGGTATCAGCGCGGTCAGGGTGGTCTTGCCGCAGCCGGTGGCCCCCACCAGCGCCACCGTCTCGCCCGGCCGGACTTCCAGGTCCACGCCGCGCAGTACCTCGCTGGTGGCCCCGGGATACTGAAAGCGCACCTGCTCCAGCCGCAGCGCGCCATGCACCGGACGAGCCGGGGGCCGGGGCGCCGGCGGGTCGGCCACCACGGTGACCGCGTCGCGCACTTCCCAGTACCGGGTGGTCGCCGCGACGGCTTTACCGCTCTCGGCCAGCAGCCAGCCCAGCGAGTCCAGCGGCCAGCGCAGGTAGGTGAGAATCGTGACCGCCCCGACGACGGTGCCCAGCGACAGCGATCCGACCGCCACCGCGTAGCCACCGGTGGCCAGCGTCGCGGCCAGCATGAGCTCCGGCAGCCCGATGATCAACGCCCACATCGTGGCGTTCAGCCGCGCCTTGGTCAACTCGGTTCGGCGCAGCTCGCGGGCCTGCGCCAGGAACCTCCGGGTGGCCCGGGGACCGTGGCCGAAGGACTTCAGTACCCGGATGCCCAGCGTGGACTCCTCCACCGTGGTGGCCAGGTCCCCCACCTGGTCCTGCGCGAGCCGCGCGGCCAGCTCGTAGCGTCGCTGGTAGCGCAGGCACAGCAGCACCAGGGGCACCGCCATGATCGCGGCGAGCACCCCGAGTGCCGGCGCGGTCAGCAGCAGGATGACCAGCCCGAGCAGCACGGTCAGCACGTTGACCACCAGGAAGAGGCCCGAGAAGGCGATGAACAGCCGGATCGTGGTCAGGTCGCTGACCGCGCGGGACAGCAGCTGCCCGGAGGGCCAGCGGTCGTGGAAGGCCACCGGCAGGTGTTGCAGGTGATGGTAGAGATCAGCCCGCATCCGTTTCTCGATGTTCGTGGTCGGGCGGGCCACCAGCACTCGCCGTAGATAGATCAACCCGGCCTCGAGGCCGCCCAGCGCGAGCACTCCGAGCGCCAGCGGCACCAGCGCGGAACGGTCCCCTCGGGCAACCGGGCCGTCGATGATCCGCTGGATCAGCAGTGGGATCATCAACCCGGCCAGCATGCCCAGCAACGCCGCTGCGCCCGACCCCAGCAGCCGCGCCCGCACCGGCCGCACATACTCGCCTAGACGCCCCAGCGCTCCCCGAGAACTCATCTCCTCCACGCTACCAAGCGCATTCATGCGTGCTCAGCGAGTTCTTTCGCGGTGGGAGGGGAGGATCAGGTGTGGGGTGAGCGGACTCCGAGGAGGACGTCCTCCCAGGAGGGGACGACCGCGCGAGCCTTGCGGGGTTGTGTGCGGGGTGCCCCGTGCAGCACCGGCGGGGGGCTGGGATGCTCCTCGGGAGCCGGGGGCACCGTGCGCAGCGGCGCGGCTGGTTGCGGATCGATCAGGTCGGTGGCGTGGTCGTCGATCGCGGTGACGGTGCCGCCGTGCGCGCCCGGGTGAAACGTCCACTGCGCCCGGTTCTCTGACCGACCGGCCCGCCAGCGCAGCGCAACGATCCACTGGCCGTCCTCTCCGCGCCGAGAGTCCCAGGTCACTGAGCCGAAGTCGTGACCTCGCTGGCGGAAGGCCTCGGTGACGACCTCATCCAGGGTGCGCACATCGGGCCCGTCGGCGCGCACCGGGTGGGCGCGCTGGGCCAGCTGGGCAATGCGGGATCGCTCCAGCAGCACAGGGTAGGCGAACCGCTCGATCCGCTCGCTGGGCGCGCCGGCGGCGGCGGCCACCTGCTCGACAGACGCTCCAGCCCTGATCCGAGCCTGGATCTCACGGGGTCGCAGCTGGCTCGCCGGCTCGGTCTCGATCTGGTCGAGACGCGGGAGATCACCCCGTACCGCTGCCCGCAGGTCGTCCTCCACCGGCAGGGTGAACCGCTCCCGCCGCTCGCCGGGCCGCTGCGGGACCGTCTCCAGGATGACCGTGGAACCATCGATCCCCAGACCGGCTACTCGCAGCGCGCGCATCCAAGGACCTCCACGTCAGTGCCCGCCACCGTAGGCCAGTGGCCGGTAACGCCGGGGGAGGCACGCCGTCGCCCGTCAGGCCTCATCCCGTCTCCGGGTCATCCAGCTCTGGGCCATCCAGCCGCTCGAGGACCCAGTCGATGCATTCGGTGAGCGCGGAGACGTCGTCCGGATCGACGGCCGGGAACATCCCGACCCGCAGCTGGTTGCGGCCGAGCTTACGGTAGGGCTCGATGTCCACGATGCCGTTGGCCCGCAACACGGTGGCGAGCGCGGCGGCGTCGACGCTGTCGGTGAAATCCACGGTCCCGACCACCAGCGAGCGCTTGGCGGGGTCGGTGACGAAGGGCGTGGCGTACGGCGAGGACTCGGCCCAGGAGTACAGCCGCGAGGAGGAGTCGGTGGTGCGGGCGACACACCAGTCCAGCCCGCCGCCGGCCAGCATCCACTCGATCTGGTCCACCAGCAGCAGCAGCGTCGCGACCGCCGGGGTGTTGTAGGTCTGGTCCTTGAGGTTGTTGTCCAGCGCGATGCTCAGCGAGAGGAACTCCGGCACCCACCGAGGCGACGAGCCGATCTCCGCGACCCGCTCCAGCGCGGCCGGGCTGAGCAGCGCGATCCACAGCCCGCCGTCGGAGGCGAAGGACTTCTGCGGCGCGAAGTAGTAGACGTCGGCGTCGGCGGACCGCAGCGGCAGACCACCGGCGCCACTGGTCGCGTCGATCGCCACCAGCGCGCCGTGAGAATCGGCCGGCCGGCACACCGGAACCATCACCCCGGTCGAGGTCTCGTTGTGCGCCCAGCCGATCAGGTCGCAGGAGGGATCGGCGACCGGTCGCGGCGCGTCCCCCGGCGGGGCGCAGACCAGCACCGGGTCGGCCAGGAAAGGGGCGCGCGTCGTGACGGCGGCGAACTTCGCGGAGAACTCGCCGTAGCTCAGGTGCAGCGAGCGTTCCCTGACCAGGCCGAGGGCGGCGGCATCCCAGAACGCGGTGGCGCCACCGTTGCCGAGCACCACCTCATAGCCCTCGGGCGGCGAGAACAGCTCTCGCAACCCGGCGCGGATCCGCCTGACCAGCGACTTCACCGGCAGCTGCCGGTGCGAGGTGCCCATCACCGAGGCACCGGTGGTGGCCAGCGCGGCCAGCTGCTCCGGACGGACCTTCGAGGGCCCGCAGCCGAACCGCCCGTCGGCGGGTTTCAGTCCGGCGGGAATGGTCAGCTGCGCGGTCTGTGTCATACCCCAGACCTTACGATGACCCCCTGACACTGTGATGTCACAGACCCGTGATGTCCACAGACCCGCCATGTCCACGGCCCCGCGACGTCTCGAGATGTCCACAGACCCGAGGTCTCACAGACCCGGTGGGGACCACGTGGCCCCGGTGATGCGCTCGTAGGCCTCGACGTAGCGCAGCCGCGTCTCCGCCACGATCGCCGGGGGAATGACCGGTCCGGGTGGCTCTCGGTCCCATCCTGTGCCCCGGGCCCAGTCTCGGACGAACTGCTTGTCCAGCGCATGCTGCGGCGCGCCGGGCCGCCAGCTCTCGGCGCGCCAGAAACGCGATGAGTCCGACGTGACCGCTTCGTCTCCGAGCGTCAGTCGACCGGCGGCGTCCCAGCCGAACTCGAATTTCGTGTCCGCGATGATGATGCCGCCCTCCAGGGCGTGCTGGGCAGCCCTCGCATAGAGTTCGAGCGTCAAGCTACGGAGGTGGTGGGCGATATCCTCTCCGGTTTCGCGCGCGACGTCGTCAAAGGTGATGAACTCATCGTGCCCGGTGTCGGAGAACTTGGTGGTCGGTGTGAAAATCGGTTCGGGTAACCGGCTGCCCAGAACCAGTCCGGGAGGCAGTGCCACACCCGAGACGGTGCCGAGCTTCTGGTACTCGCGCAGTCCCAGACCGGCGAGATAGCCGCGAGCGATGCACTCCACCGGGATCATCCGCAGCGGCGTGACGCGGATCGCCCTTGTCGTGAGCTTCGGCGGCACGTCGGTGGCGGAGATCAGATGGTTGGGCACCACATCGCCGAGTCTGTCGAACCACCACACCGACAGTCGGGTCAGCAGCGCACCCTTGTCGGGAATGGGTGTCGGGAGGACCACGTCGTACACCGAGATCCGGTCCGAGGCGACGAGCAGCAGGTCACCGTCGATCGAGTACAGGTCCCGCACCTTGCCGGCGGATACGCGCTCCACCGTGGCCACCGTACCCATGTTCGCGTGCGGTGACGCGCCCGGCTCACCACTCGCTCTAGCCGGCTAGGTCCGACGGGTTCGGTGTGATCGAGGCAGGGGTGGTGCTCGTGTGCCGGGTCTGTTCGGCGTGACGGGATGATCGCGGTTTGTGTGCCGGAAACGACACGGGATGTCGCTGACGGCACCCAAACCACGATCATGATGGGTCTCATCACCTTGTGGACGGCACCCAGGGCCGGGGCGAGTCCGTTCTCGGAACAGCGCGCGGCTCGGGGGAGGGGTGCCCGCCAGTGCTTCGGTCCGCGCTGGGACAAGCGCATGACTAACCGACGAGGACACCAACCGCGCGCCGGGGTGTCTCGTCATCCCGGCCCTGGGGCCTGGTCACCACTGTGCTCATGTTTTCGGTGACGACTCACCCTGAGCAGTCGCGACCTCTGATAACCGGCATCCTGACCGCACGGGGAGTTTCCGTACCAGGTTGGCCGGGAAGTGCCCAGCCGGTAACGTTCCTCTGTCATGTTCGAAAGCCGGCTATGGAGAGAGGCACCGCGATGTCGAGGAAGCAGTGTGGGTGAGCCACGCGGTCAGAAGCAGCGGCGTGAGCAGCTGGTGCATTCACTGCGGGCTGAGGGTGAGTCACGGGTGGGTGTGGCCGAGGCGCTCCGGCGGCGTTACCGCTTCAATGCCCGGGTGGCGCTGCGCTACGCCCATGGTTGGAGCCAGCGCCAGGCCGCCGACGAGTGGAGCCGGCGCTGGCCCGATGAGCTGAAGACCTTCAAGTCGTTTTCTTACTGGGAACAGTGGCCGGGCAGGACTGGGCACGTTCCTTCGTTCGATAACCTCGCCAAGCTGGCGGAGCTGTACGAGTGCGCAGTCAGTGACCTGCTCGCTGACCTGCCTGACTTCCGGCATCGTGATACCGCGGCAGGCACACCGGAAACAGCGACCGGTCTCCAGTCGCCAGACGACTTCGTCACGTCGCTTGCGCAGCGCCTCGGATCAGTGGCGCCGTCTGGTCGTGACGTGCTCAGCACGCCCCGTGACCGCGACCAGGCGTACCATCAGCTCGTCCAGTCCCTCTGCGGTTGGGCGCACACCATGGACCGTCGTAACATGCGCCGTGCCCTGAGCTGGGCGGCGACCATCGCGTCCCTGCCGTTCGCCATCGGCGGTGACGAGTACCAGCGCGTGGCCTCGGCGCTCACCGAGCCGAGCCGCCTCGACGCGCAGACCATCGGGCACATCGAGGCGGTGCTGTGGCACTGTCGGCGGCAGGATCACGCAATGGGTCCGCAGGCCGCCCTGGACACGGTCCTCGCCCAGCGTGACCTGACTCGCGCGCTGGTGCCCAGCTGCCCCGACCCCTTGCGGCCGCGGATGCTCTCCGTAGTCCGCTCGGTCAGCAGGGCGAGGTAGTCACGCACGCCGGTGGTGGTGTCGGCTAGATGCGCACCGGCCTGAGCCAACGCCAACGACAGGTCCCCCAGCTCCTCCGCGACCCACCCCGCCTGGTCGTCGGTGAGCTGCGGAGCGCGGCGGCGCAACAGTGCGATCGACTCGCCCCCGTCGAACACGTCCACTTCCACCGGGGTGGCCAGCTCATGCCAACCGGGATTACGGGAGGTGATCACCACCTGCCCGCCACCCCGGGCAGATACCGGGCCAACGCCCCGGGATCCTCGGCGTTATCAAAGATCAGCAGCCACCGGTCCCGCTCCCGCAGCACCCCCAGCAGCCGGGCCACCGCCGCTGTCGTGGGGTCGGTGACACTCGCCACGCCCAGCGCCTGGGCCAGCTCGGCCAACCGATCCGGCAGCAGCACTGGTTCCTCCGCCGGGACCCACCACACCACGTCGTAGGCAGCCCCATACCGGTGGGCGTACTCAATGGCCGGCGCGGTCTTCCCGATCCCACCCATCCCGTGCAAGGCCTGCACCACCGCCGTCGAGCGTTTCTCATCCAACGCGGCCCGCAGCGCGGTGAGCAACCCGCCGCGTCCGGTGAACACCGGACTACGAGCGGGCACGTTCCACACCCGCCCCACTGCGGCGCGCTCCGAGCCGGCGCGGGGCGGCTCCCAGACATCGGCGGCCCGCACCGCCTCCCGACACACCCGCGCGGGCTTGAGGTCCCGCGCGGTGGAATACGCCATATCACTGACGGCATCCCCCGCCCGGGACACCGCACCTCCGCCGCAGCCACGAACGACCGCCCGCTCGGCCACCGCCGTAACTCCGAGGTATGACTCGAAAACACCCGCCGTGGCCCCCACCATGACCCACAATATCCCAGCCGCCACATCCCAGGAACCACCGTCCAGCGCTTCGCCACCGAATCACAGCCCCGACGAACTTAGGGCGTGCAGCTCACCGGGAGGGACGGGTCGATCTTGAAAGCTCTCAGTGCGCCGAGTTCGACAGGAGAGCTGCTCCGCCCGACCCGAACAGCCCTCCGACCAGGGGAGCACAGTGGGTAGCCACGGGGACACAGCCCGTGGCTACCCGACGAAGGCAACCGACCCGTCATCGTGCGTCGGTGTCAGTATGCGCCGGTAGGTTGACGGGCGTGGATGAGCCCCTCGTGATGCTGCGGCGGTTGCTGCCTGAGCCCGGTGGCGTCACTGCGGTCGAGGCCCTGGACGGGCTCGCGCTGGCCGATCTGGCCCCCGGTCACCGTCCCTACCTGGTGCTCAACATGGTGGCCACCGCCGACGGCGCGGCCGCGGTGGCGCATCGCACCGCCCCGATCAGCAGCCCCGCGGACCGGCAGCTGTTCCACGAGCTGCGGGCGCACGTCGATGCGGTCATGGTCGGTGCGGGGACGGTACGCACCGAGCGGTACGGGCGCCTGGTCCGCGACCCGCAGCGCCGGGAGCGCCGGGTCGCCCGAGGGCTGGCACCCGAGCCGTTGGCCGTCATCGTGAGCCGCCGGCTGATGCTGACCCCGGACCTGCCGCTGCTGGCCGATCCGCACTCCCGGGTGGTCGTGCTCACCGCTGGCGACGCGAAGCTCGCCGAGTGCGCCGCTGACGTCAGCTACCTGCGCTCGGCACCGGGCGAGGAGGTGGACCTGTCCGCGATGCTCGCCCGGCTGCGCACCGAGCACGGCGTGCGCTCGGTGCTGTGCGAGGGCGGGCCGAACCTCAACACCTCACTGCTGCCCGCCGGCCTGGTCGACGAGCTGTTCCTGTCCATCACGCCCGCACTGGCCGGCAGCGCTGGGTCGCGCTCCATCGTCGACCGGGCGCCGCTGGCCGAGCCGGTCGGCCTGGAGCTGGTGGGGCTGCTGGAGTCGGGCAGCCAGCTGTTCGCCCGGTACGCGCTACAGCGGTGACCCGCTCACGGGCGCCCGATCTCGTCCCAGCCCGACACGTCCCACCGGCGCCGTGGACGGGGCCCGACGTACTGCGCCGCCGGACGCACCAGCCGGCCGGTGCGCTTCTGCTCCATGATGTGCGCGCTCCACCCAGCGGTGCGGGCGCAGGTGAACATCGCCGGCATCATGTGCGGCGGCACCTGCGCGAAGTCGAGGATCACCGCGGCCCAGAACTCGACGTTGGTCGCGATCACCCGGTCCGGGCGCCGGTCGCCCAGCTCGGTGAGCGCGGCCTGCTCCAGCGCCACCGCCACCTCGTAGCGCGACGCGCCGAGCTCCTTGCAGGTCCGGCCCAGCACCCGGGCTCGCGGGTCCTTGGCCCGGTACACCCGGTGGCCGAACCCCATCAGCCGCTCGCCGCGGTCCAGCACCGCGCGGACCACCGTGGTGGCGTTGCCGGTGCGCTCCACCTCCTCGATCATCGGCAGCACCCGCGCCGGCGCGCCACCGTGCAGCGGGCCGGACATCGCGCCGATCGCCCCGGACAGGCAGGCGGCGGCGTCGGCACCGGTGGAGGCGATCACCCGAGCGGTGAAGGTCGAGGCGTTGAGACCATGCTCAGCGGCCGACACCCAGTAGGCGTCGACGGCCTTGACGTGTGCCGGGTCCGGGTCGCCGCGCCACCGGGTCATGAAGCGTTCGGTGATGGTGGAGCACTGGTTGATCCGGTGCTGCGGGACGGCCGGCTGGTGGATCCCGCGGGCCGACTGCGCCACGTAGGACAGCGCCATCACCGACGCCCGGGCCAGATCCGCGCGGGCCTGCGCGTCGGAGCTGTCCAGCAGCGGACGGTAGCCCCAGATCGGGGCGAGCATCGCCAGCGCGGCCTGCACGTCGACCCGGACGTCACCGGTGTGCACCGGCAGCGGAAACGGTTCGGCGGGCGGCAGGCCGTGTCCGAAGCGGCCATCGGTCAGCAGCGCCCACACGTCGCCGAAAGTCACGTGGCCGGCCAGATCTTCGATGTCCACGCCGCGATAGCGCAACGCTCCGCCATCCCGATCCGGTTCGGCGATCTCGGTGTGGAACGCGACCACGTCCTCCAGCCCCGGCTTGAAACCGGTGTCAGTTGCCCGCCCGTTCACCACAGTCATGCCGTCCTCCTCGCGCGAATAGGGCGCGCGGGTCGCTGACCGGCCAGCGGGTGTGGGCGCACGCCACAGTGCGGCGCCGCGCAGGTGGGCTAACAGTGCACCCGATAACCGCCCTGGGGCAATACGGACCGTAGGTTTTGGCCGGTTTTGGGCGTAGGTTGCGAGCAGGCGGATCATGAGTCGGGAGTGTGCGGCGTGGCGACTGCGAGGACACGACAGCGGGACTGGACCGCTGAGCTGGCCCGGATGCGGGTCGCCTACCCCGCCGGTGCGCTGGACGAGGCCGATCTCGCCGGCACGTGGTACGAGCAGTTCGCGGTGTGGCTCGACGACGCCCTCGTTGCGGGCCTTCCCGAGCCCAACGCCATGGTGCTGGCCACCGCGGACGCCGAGGGCCTGCCCAGCTCCCGGACCGTGCTGGCCAAGGGCCTCGACTCGCGGGGTGTCGTGTTCTACACCAACCTCACCTCCGCCAAGATGCACGACCTCAACGTCACCGCCTTCGCCGCCGTGACATTCCCCTGGGTCGCGCTGCATCGCCAGGTGCACCTGCGCGGGCCGATCGAGATGCTCACCTCGCAGGAGTGCACGGCCTACTGGGAGACCCGCCCTCGGGGTGCTCAGCTGGGAGCGTGGGCCTCAGCGCAGTCCACGGCGGTGGCCGACCGGCGCGCCGTGGACGTTGCGCTGGAGTACGCGGCCGCCCGGTTCGCCGATGTCGAGCGGATCCCGTTGCCGCCGCACTGGGGCGGGGTGCGGATCCGACCGGTGAGCGTGGAGTTCTGGCAGGGCAGGCCCAACCGGATGCACGACCGGCTGCGTTACCACGTCGCCGAGGAGGGCGACTGGGCCGTTGAGCGGCTCGCCCCGTGATGTTACCCGCTTCGCTGCGTCCTGGGGACAGAGTGGCCAGGTCACGGTGTGATATCCGCGTTCTGTCTCCCGAACGCGTGGCGAGCTACCGTGGGAGGGTGTCGTGTGAGCAGGTTGTGCGGTTGGAGTACTCGAGGGGCGAGCACCGGATGCCGCTCGTCGAGGCTACCCAGGGGGCGTCCGGGATCAGCCTGGGCACGCTGCGGGCCGACACCGGAATGGTCACTCTCGACCCGGGGTTCGTCAATACCGCCGGGTGCACCTCGGAGATCACCTACATCGACGGTGACACGGGCGTGCTGCGCTACCGCGGCTACCCGATCGAAGTGCTGGCGCAACGCTCGACCTTCCTGGAGACCAGCTACCTGCTGATCTACGGTGACCTGCCGACCAGTGGGCAGCTGGAGAACTTCACCGACCTGATCCGCATACACACCCTGCTGCACGAGGATCTCAAGCGTTTCTTCGACGGCTTCCCGCGCGACGCCCATCCGATGCCGGTGCTGTCCAGCGCGGTATCCGCGCTGTCCACCTTCTACCAGGACAGTCTCAACCCGTTCGACCACGACCAGGTGGAGATCTCCACCGCGAGGCTGCTGGCCAAGCTGCCCACCATCGCGGCCTACGCCTACAAGAAGTCGATCGGCCAGCCGTTCCTCTACCCGGACAACTCGCTGAGCCTGGTGCACAACTTCCTGCGGATGACCTTCGGACTGCCCGCGGAGCCCTATGCGGTCGACCCGGTGGTGGCCGATGCGCTGGACCTGTTGTTCATATTGCACGCCGACCACGAGCAGAACTGCTCGACGTCCACCGTGCGAATGGTGGGCTCCGCGCATGCCAACCTGTTCGCCTCGATCTCGGCGGCGATCAATGCGCTGTTCGGCCCGCTGCACGGGGGGGCGAACCAGTCGGTACTCGAGATGCTCGAGAGCATCCACACCGACGGGGGCGACGTGGATGCCTTCGTCAGGAAGGTGAAGAGTCACACCGGCGGCGCGCGGCTGATGGGCTTCGGGCATCGGGTCTACCGGAACTACGACCCACGCGCGAAGATCGTCAAACAGACCGCGGACGAGATCCTGCACAAGCTGGGGGTCAACGACCCGTTACTCGACATCGCCTTGGCGCTGGAGGCCAGGGCGCTGGCCGACGACTACTTCGTCGAGCGCAAGCTCTATCCCAACGTCGACTTCTACACCGGTCTGATCTACCGGGCGATGGGCTTCCCGACCAAGATGTTCACGGTGCTCTTCGCGCTGGGGAGGCTACCGGGGTGGATCGCGCACTGGCGCGAGATGATCAGCGATCCGGAAACCAAGATCGGCAGGCCGTGTCAGGTCTATACGGGCTACGCCGAACGGGAGTACACCGCGATTACCCAGCGTTGACCTCTCGCCCGCGCGGGATCATCTGTTGGACGATGCGCGACCTGCCGCGCGACGCGTAGGTTGCCCGCAGGCCGAGCCCGGGGGCAGGGTATCCATGCGCACCCTATGAAAGGTATCCATGCGCACCATCGAGTGGGTCGACGGACACGTCGATGTGGTTGACCAGACGGCTCTGCCGCAGCAGCGGCGGGTGGCCCTGCGGACCGTCAGCGAGGTGGTGGACGCCATCCGCCGGTTGGTGGTGCGCGGTGCGCCCGCGCTGGGCGCGATGGGTGCTCTCGGTGTCGCGCTCGCCGCGGCGCGGTCGGCGGAGCGGGGGTACGACCCCGACACCGTGCGGGCCGATGCCCGTCGCATCGCGGGAGCCCACCCCACCGCGGCACATCTGAGCTGGGCGGTGCAGCGGGTGCTGCCCACGGTGGCGCGGGGACCCGACGCGGTGCTGGACGTGGCGCAGGCTCTGGTGGAGGCCGACGTGCGGGCGTGCGCGACGCTGTCCCGGCTCGGCGCCGCCCTGCTGCGCAGCTACGTCGGCGACCGGCCGATGACGCTGCACACGCACTGCAACGCGGGCGCGCTGGCCTGCGTGGAGTGGGGCACCGCGCTCGGCGTGGTCCGGGCGCTGCACGCCGACTCGCTGATCCGGATGGTGGTGGTCGGGGAGACTCGCCCGCTGCTGCAGGGCTCCCGGATCACCGCGGTCGAGCTCGCCCGGCTGGGCGTGCCGCATCAGGTGGTGGTCGATGCCGCGGGTCCGGGGCTCATCGCCGGCGGGCGGGTAGACGCGGTGATCGTCGGAGCGGACCGGATCACCGCCAACTACGACGTGGTGAACAAGGTGGGCACCTACCCGCTGGCCCTGGCCGCGGCCAGGGCCGGTATCCCGTTCGTGGTGGCCGCCCCGACCGCCACGCTGGACCCGGACACGCCCACCGGAGCGGCGGTGACCATCGAGTACCGGGACCCCGACGAGGTACTCCTGGTGGGGGGCTGGCGGATGGCGCCGGCCGAGTCCGCCGCCCTCAACCCCGCTTTCGATGTGACCCCTGCCGACCTGGTCACCGCCATCGTCACCGAGTCGCGGGTGATCGAGCCGTCTCGGGGGGCCGAGCGGACGGGTGTGGTGCACGCGGTGACGGTCCCCGCCATGCGGATGGTGGGGGCTTACTGACGTCGTCGCACTCACGATCAACGCCGCAGCACCACACTGCGCCGCACCTCGCCGCGATCCATCGTCTCGGTGCGGGCACCCACCGCACGCGCTGCTCCGGCGTGCTCAGCGGGCCTTGCGAGCCCGCTTCCTGGCGCGCCTGGACCGCTTGTCGCCAGGAGCGGTGATCATCAGCAGCAGCCCGCCGAGCAGGCCGCAGTTGGACAGGAAGTGCTGCTGGTGGGCCTTGCGGGTATCAGGAGCACCGGGGGCCCAGAACGGGTGCTCGGTGGCAGTGCTCGGAACCAGCTCCACGGCGAGCACCGTGGCGGCGATCCGGGGCGCCCAGCCGATGGCCATCAGCAGCCCGGCACCGATCTTCACGGCAGCGCCCGCCTGCACGACCAATGCGGGGTTGACGGGGGTGGGCAACATCCCCTGACCCTTCGCCAGCAGCGGTACGGCCGACTCGATCTTCGGCTTCGGGTTGATCAGGGTGTCCACGCCGTTGGCGATGGATGCAGCGGCAATCAGTGGGCGGGCAACGCGGCGCAGCAACACGGCGGCTCCTCTCTGAGTTCTTCGCTTTCGCACCGTAGCGCCCCCGCGCCGCCATGAGCGTGAAGCCACCCATCCGGGGAGCAAGGCTGCGCCTCGTGAGTGACAGCGGCACGTCAGTTCGCCAGCGCCTTCGCGGCGGCGATGAGCAGCGCCTCCCGGTTTGCGATCTTGATGCGGGTGCGTCCCGCCGCGACCCCGAGCGCCTGCTCGGCAGCGTCGATCGCCTCCCAGCCGGCCCAGGTGACCACCCCCACCCCCCGCCGGCTGAGCATATCGATGATCATGCCGGGTTCGCGGTGCGGGGCGCGGGGCAATGCGTCGAGGTCGTGCAGCAGGCGCTCGACGGTCTCCTTGGCGTCGCTCTTGTTGGTGCCGATCACCCCGGTGGGGCCGCGCTTGATCCAGCCGACCACGTACTCGCCGGCTGCGGCGCAACCGTCGCGCTGGACCCGACCGGCCACGTGCGGGATCACCCCGGACCGCTCGTCGAACGGGACGCCGGGCAGCGGCAGCCCGCGGTACCCCACCGAGCGCAGCAGCAGCTGCGCCGCCAGGGTCACCGTCTCACCGGTGCCGGCGACGCCGCCGGAGCCGTCCAGCTCGTTACGCTCACATCGCACCGCCTCCACCGCCGCGGTGCCGAGCACGGCCACCGGAGCGAGCAGGAACCGCAGGTGGATCCGCCGCGACCGGCCGAGTCGTGACCGGGTAGCCCACTCCTGCAGCGTCTCGAGGTTGCGCCGCACTGCCTTGTCGGTCTCCACCAGCTCCCTGCCCGCCTCGTCGAGAACCAGCTCAGCGGGGTCGACCACCACCTCGGCATCGGCCAGTTCGCCCAGCTCGCGCAGTTCCTTGGTGGTGAACTTGGCCTGCGCGGGGCCGCGCCTGCCGACGATATGGATGTCGCTGATGGCGCTGGCGCCGAGTACCTTGAGCACGTGATCGGGCATGTCGGTGACGCTCAGCTCCTGCGGGGTCTTCGCCAGGATGCGGGCGACGTCCACCGCGACGTTGCCCACCCCGACCACCACCGCGCTGCGCGCGTCCAACGTGAACGCGTCCACCTCGGCGTCCGGGTGGCCGCAGTACCAGGCCACGAACTCGGTTGCCGAGAAACTGCCGGGCAGGTCCTCGCCGGGGATGGACAGCCGGCGATCCACCGGCGACCCGGTCGCGTAGACCACCGCGTCGTAGTAGTCGCGCAGCTCGTCCGCGCTGAGGCTGGCACCCAGCTCGACTCCGCCGAGAAACCGCACGCGGGGCCGCTCCAGGATCTTGCGCAGGGTGGTCTCCAGCGACTTCATCTTCAGGTGGTCGGGCGCCACGCCATAGCGCAACAGTCCGTACGGGCAGGGCAGCCGGTCCACGACGTCCACGGACACCGCGTCATGCTTACTCAGCTCATCGGTCGCGTACAGTCCGGAGGGGCCGGACCCGATCACCGCCACCCGAACCGCTCCGGACACAGCTGTCCCACCTCCTGGACTCCAGCACCGGACTTCTCGCCCCGCTCGACGTTACGCCACCGCCGTGATCAGGCGGCGTAACGCCGCGACGGTCAGCCCGTCACGCAGCCGTGCCTCGCCACGGAGCACCGTGACCCCGCCCGGGCGGGCCAGGTCGTCGAGCACCGCCACCGCGCCGGACAGGTCCTCGTCGCGGGTGTACCCGTTGACCACCGCCACACACCGCAGCCCCGCGCGGACGGCGGCTCGCACCCCGTTCGCCGAGTCCTCCACGGCGACCGCGTCGGCGGGAGTCAGCTCCAAGCGAGCCAGCGCCTCCAGGTAGACAGCCGGGTCGGGCTTGAGGTCGGTAACGTCCGACCCGGTGAGGACGATGTCGAAGGCGTCGAGCCCGAAAAGCCTGTCGAGCAACGGCAGCACCCAGTCGCCGGTGCCGGTGGTCGCGACTGCGGTGGCCACGCCCTCGGCTCGCAGTGCCGAGATCAGCTCCGCCGCGCCTGGCCGGGACTGGATCGCTCCGGTGCGGACCAGCGCCGCGAACCGGCGGGTTTTGTCCCGGTGCAGTTGCGCCGCCAGCGCGGCGGCCTCGGTAGGGGAGTGCCTATGGGATTGGAGGTATCGTTCGATGCGCTGGCGACCACCGGTTGTCGTGAGCAGTTCACCGTATTCTTCGACGCTCCACCGGTAATGCAGGCCGGCCGCCTCGAAAGCCTCATTGAACGCCACCCGATGGCCGTCTCGCTCGGTGTCGGCGAGCGTCCCGTCCACATCGAAGATGACTGCTCGCAGCGGGTCCACCCGCTCGGGCCGCAGCGGGGCGGGATCGGGCTCGGTAGCCGGCGAGGAGCCCTGGCACGGGTCCTGCCGCCGAGCGCTCGACATGGGCGTCAGGATAAGACCTCCCGGTGGGCCCGGCTTCCCTCGGTGGCGTGAGACCGGGCTAGCCGCTGGGTCTGTCCACCGGTCCGGACCGCCGGCCTCTCGTCCCGTGGAACTCCGCCCGCACCGACTTCGAGTCGCGGGCTCGGCCCGCTGACCGGTCCAGCCCCCTCGAATCACCACTTTCAACCAATCGTGAAGATCCTTTATGCGGGTCCTGGTTCGTGTCAGAAGTAGTTTGACGATCGAGGTCCTCGACGATGGTCTCGGCGGCGTTCTCGGCGGGGCCGGTCCGGCCGGACGGTTCGTGCCAGCTGTCGGTGAGGGCGCTCAGGGCGTCGATGAGGTTGCGCACCGAGGTGAAGGTGCCGCGGCGGATGGCCTGCTGAGTGATGATGCCCAGGGAGACCTCGACGAGCTTGAGCCACGGGTCGGGCGCAGCCGCGCCCTTGGCGGTGCTCGCTGGGATCCCCCGGCGCAGCGCGGCGGCGCGCTGGGACAGGTTGAGGTAGAGGCCGCTGAGGTCGCGCGCCTGAGCCTGGCGCTTGAGGTCGGTGCTGAAGGTGAACGTCTCGACGTGCTCCGGCTGGATGCCCCACTTGCGCCAGATCCGGGCGACCGTGGCGAACGAGATGCCCAGCTGTTGGCCCAGCAGCCGGGACGACCAGTGGCTAGCCCTCAGGTGCGCGGGTGGCCGGCCACCGTCGGCGAGCGTGGTGGCCACCACCTCGAGCTCATCCACCACGGCCGGTCGGCCGGGCCGGGGCAGGTCGCCGAGAGCGTTGATGCCCCCGGCGGCATAGCGGTTGCGCCAGCTGATCACAGTCGGGCGAGTCGACCCGGTCCGGCGAGCGATCTCCGTGTTCGTCAGGCCCTCCGCCGACATCAGCACGATCCGGGCTCGTTGCGCGAGGCTCGGCCGCGCCGACGCCGAGCGCACCAATGCCTCCAGGCGGCTGCGGTCGCCCTCGCGCAAGGTCAACGGAGCTGTGCCGGCCATGCCCCATACTCTCGCAACCCGGACTGTAAAACAACTATCAACACATGGCCCTGCCTGGGACGTCCGGGGCGGATCGCTCCCACGTTCGGAGCACGTAGATCCTCTTGACACGCCCACGCTCATCCGTGTGGACTAGTGATCCGCGTCATAGATCAGGAACAACACGATATCGGCGCGGAGCCTAGGCGAGACCACGAGACGCCGGCACGGCAGAGAGGGGACAGGCGATGGCGATCGAGTCTGACGGACACAGTCGAGGTAACCCCCGGATCTATGAGCTGATCGAGAACGCGCCGAAGACCGGGAAGAGCCCCACCATCTGGGCTTGGCCAGAGGTCGTGGACTGGCTTCGAGTCGCCGGTCAGCCGGTGCCCGGGCCGTGGCCGCCCCATCAGCAGCCTCGTCCCAACCCCGAGGAGGAGAGCCTCCCGGTGGCGGTTGTCGAACCGGAGCGTCCGACGGACGCACCCGCCCCGCGTCGGGGATACGTGCCCGAGGCTGTGGAGCCGGTTGACGACTCTCCTCCGCGTCACGGACTCGGACTCATGGACTCCTAGCCCAGCCCCTCATCTGCTCGATCATAGGTTTGGCTCCGTCGGTCGGCGGTAGGTGATCGTCCTTCGAGGTGTCCGGACGGGATGCCTACGGGCGGCCGATGGGGTGTGCAGTGTTTCCGCGGCTGTTCAGGACTAGGAGGAACCGGATGTACCCGTCTCGTTTCCACTACGAGGCTCCGCGTTCGCTTGACGAAGCGTTCGACGTTCTGCAGGTGTACGGCGACGAGGCGAAGGTGCTCGCGGGAGGACAGAGTCTCATTCCGCTCATCAAGCTGCGCTTCGCGGCGCCTGCGGTGGTCCTCGATATCAACAATATTCCGGGTCTGGGCTACCACGAAGAGGACTCCGACGGGTCGCTGCACATCGGCGCCCTGTGTCGGCACCGGGACCTGGAACGGTCCCTGCTGCTCCGGAGCAAGCACCCCACCATGTACGCCACCGCCCCGCTCATCTCCGACCCCATGGTCCGCAGCCGCGGCACCCTGGTCGGCTCCCTGTGCCACGCGGACCCGCAGGGCGACTGGGCGTCGGTGATGTTGGCGCTGGGCGGCGAGGTCGTCGCTCGGAGCGCTCGGGGTGAGCGGGTCATCCCGGTCTCCCAGTTCGTGGTCGGGCCGTTCCAGAACAGCCTGCAGCCAGGCGAGATAGCGGTCAGGGCTCGAGTGCCGGCGCCGCGAGGAACACGGTCGGGTACCTACTTCAAGCTCGAGCGGCGAGTCGGGGACTTCGCTACCGTCGGTCTGGCGGTAGCCCTCGAGATGTCCGGTGGCACGATCAACCGGGCGGGTCTCGCGCTGACCGGTGTCGGGCCGAACAACATTCAGTGCACCGAGGCTGAGCAGGCACTGGCCGGCAAGACGCTCAACGCCAGCACGATCGACCAGGCAGCGCGGCTGGCGGCGGAGGCGGCTCAGCCCAAGACCGACGTTCGCGGTAGCGCGGAGTACAAGCGGCACGTTGTGTACACCTTCGTCACGCGTGCGCTGGGCGGCCAGCAGGCCCGCGCGGCCTGAGGCGCTGACACCCGAATACCCAGTACGTTCAGAGCAGCGGCGACGTCAAGGAGGCGGCGTGGAAGAGCGACGGATAAACGTCGTGGTGAACGGGGAACCGAGATCTGTCGATGTCGAGCCTCGCATACTCTTGGCCCACTTCCTCCGCGAAGTGCTAGGGCTGACCGGCACGCATATCGGCTGCGACACCACGAACTGCGGTGTGTGCACCGTACTGGTCGATGGTCTGCCCATGAAGTCGTGCACGATGTTCGCCGTCATGGCGGACGGGCACGAGGTGATGACCGTCGAGGGTCTCGGCTTGTCCAGTGAGCTCCACCCCATTCAGGAGGGGTTCCGGGAGGAACACGGCCTGCAGTGCGGTTTCTGCACACCCGGGATGATGATGGCATCGAAGGCACTTCTCGACGAGAACCCCAACCCGACGGAGGAGGACATACGCTGGGCACTGGCCGGCAACCTCTGTCGTTGCACCGGTTACCAGAACATCGTGAAGTCCGTGCTGTGGGCTGCGGAGAAGCTGCGGTCCGAGGCCGCAATGAGTCGCTGACGGCTAGAGTCGACGACAAGGGAGATGTGACGTGGCGCAGGCATTAGACGAAATCAAGATCGGTGGCTTGGGCTCGAGCCGCAAGCGGGTGGAGGACGACCGCTTCCTTCGGGGTAAGGGTAACTACATCGACGACTTCAAGTTGCCCGGCATGGTGCACATGGAGATCCTCCGTAGCCCGTTGGCCCACGCGCGGATCAAGTCGATCGACACGAGCAAGGCCTGGCAGATTCCCGGTGTGCACATGGTGCTCACCGGAGACATGGCCGCCCAGCACAACCTGGCCTGGATGCCGACGCTGTCCTACGACACCCAGGCGGTGCTCGCCACCGACAAGGTGCGGTTCCAGGGCCAGGAGATCGCGTGCGTGGTCGCCGACGACCCCTACATCGCCAAGGACGGCTGTCAGGCGATCGTTGTCGAGTACGAGCCGCTGCCGCCGATCGTCAACCCTTTCCAGGCCACCGCGGAAGGCGCCCCGATCATCCGGGACGACAAAGAGGGGCAGACTGACAATATCTGCTACCGCTGGGAGGTCGGTGACCGGGAGGGTACCGAGCGGGCCTTCGCTCAGGCCGACCTGGTCTCGAAGCTGGAGCTGCACTACCCGAGGTCGCACCCTTCGCCCATCGAGTGCTGCGGTTCGATCGCGGACTACAACTCGGCGACCACCAAGCTGACCGTCTACATGACGACCCAGGCCCCGCACATCATCCGGGCGGCAGTCGCGATCGTCGCGGAGCTTCCGGAGCACATGATCCGGGTCATCTCCCCGGACATCGGTGGCGGGTTCGGCAACAAGGTCCCCGTGTACCCCGGGTATGTCTGCTCCATCCTCTGCTCGATCCTGCTGACACGGCCGGTCAAGTGGATCGAGGACAAGACCGGTAACCTCATTTCCACCCACTACGCACGCGACATCTACTACAAGGGCGAGCTTGCTCTCCGCAAGGACGGCAGGATCCTCGCCGTGCGGTTCCATTGTGACAGCGACAACGGAGCCTTCTTCTCGGACGCCCAGCCCACGAAGTTCAAGCTCGGACTGATCCATTCAGCGTTCGCCGCCTACAACATCCCGTTCGGGTACATGACCGCGCAGGGCGCGTACACGAACAAGGCGCCTGGGGGCGTCGCATATCGGTGCTCCTTCCGGGTGACCGAGGCGATGTTCTTCCAGGAACGCGCTATCCAGGCTGCCGCAGACGATCTGGGCATGGATCAGGCGGCGTTCCGGCGGCTCAACCTGGTGAAGGACCATCAGTTCCCGTTCCGCACGCCCTACGGCTTCCTGCTGGACTCGGGGCAGTACGAGAAGTGCCTCGACGTGGCGCTGAACGCCATCGGCTACGACGACTTCCTGCGCGAGAAGGAGGAGGCCCGCGCGCAGGGCCGGCGGCTCGGCATCGGCATCTCCACCATGACCGAGCCACTCGGTGCCGGTAACAGCCGCGAGTACGACATTCTCGGCATCAAGATGTTCGACGCCGCGGAGCTGCGGGTGCACCCGAGCGGAAAGGCGATTCTGAAGATCGGGTCGAAGACCCAGGGCCAGGGTCACGAGACGACATTCGCGCAGATCGTCACCCACGAGCTCGGCATCCCTGCCGCGGACATCCTCGTCCAGCACGGCGACACCGACAACACACCGTTCGGGATGGGGACCTACGCGTCCCGCAGCACGCCGGTGGCCGGTGCCGCGACCGCGATGGTGGCCCGTAAGGTCCGAGCCAAGGCGCGGAAGCTGGCGGCGCACCTCCTTGAGGTCTCCGAGGAGGACGTGGAGTGGGAGCTCGGCCGCTTCTACGTGCGGGGTGCTCCGAACAATGGTGTGAGCATCCAGGAGTGCGCGATGGCGGCCTACGGCAACATGCCTGATGGCATGGAGCCGGGGCTGGAGAACAACGCGTACTATGACCCGCCGAACATGACGTGGCCGTTCGCGGCGTACATCGTGACGGTAGAGGTCGATCCGGAGACCGGCGTGTGGGATGTGCTGCGTATGGTCGCGGTCGACGACTGTGGTGTGCGCATCAACCCGATGATCGTCGAGGGTCAGATCATGGGTGGCATGACCGAGGCCTATGCGATGGCCAACATGCAGTTCATCACCTACGACGCCGAGGGCAACTGCGTGGGCTCGAACTACATGGACTACCTGCTGCCTACCGCGTGGGAAACTCCAGGTTTCGAGCTGCATGAGGTGGTCACGCCGTCGCCGCACCACCCGATCGGTGCGAAGGGCATTGGTGAATGCGCATGTGTCGGTGGGCCGGCCGCATTCGTCAATGCGGTGCATAACGCTCTTGACGACACCGGGATCCGCAACATCGATATGCCTCTGCTGCCGCACCGTGTGTGGGAGGCTATGAAGTACAAGCGTGACGTCTCCGGAATGCCACCGCTCAAGACCGACGGTGGCTAAACAATATTGGGTCGATGAGGATAGGTCTGGATAGGTAGGGTCGGTGACCGATGGACGGGTGGGACGTCCTTGAGCGTGCCCGCGAGTTGTCGCAGCGCGGTGAGGCGTTCGCCTTGGCCACAGTTGTGTGGCGGCGGGGCCCGTCCTCAGGCAAGGAAGGTTACCGGGCTGTCATCACAGC
>JAFAUB010000138.1 GCA_019243635.1 Pseudonocardiales bacterium | reverse complement strand
CGCGACGTAGGCGACGTTCACGCACCTTCTCCTCGGGCGTGGGCTGCACACCCGCAGACGGTACCCCCGGAGAGCGCGCGAGGAAGCCGCGCAGGGCGACCCAAAAAAGGTGACCCGGAAAATCCCAGTTCTATACACACCGCGAGCTGCCGCACCTCCCGGTGCGGGGCGTGGGCCGGAGGGGGTCAACCCCCGGGTGTGTCGGGTGCCTGTCTGGCACGCCGAGGTGGACCGGCAGCGGTTCATCGCCAAGTGGGGAATCTGCTACCCCGAGGGCGACCACCCCAGCGGCGTGCTCAAGGCCCGGTGCGGCGATGTGATGACGAACGCCCAGTACGACCAGCTGCCACCCAGCCTGAAGTGCGAGCGCTAACACCTGAATCTTCCTCGCGGACGCCGACGCCCGGGGCCCGCGAGACGAGTAAATCCCGGCTGGCCATCAGCCTTGCCCCCGTGCCTTGGGTTCCCGGCGGCCGGTCGGTTCCATCCCTCCTGTCGGCGAGTGCGGGCATCCGGTGCCGGGTGGCCCGGCCCGGCCTGGCAGGTCGGGCCGTGCGGTGACGGCGATCCCAGCGCCACCTACTTTGCCGACCTTGCTGCGGCGGTCGAGGAGATCGGGTGGCTGCGCTGGGCGCTGCGGCGGGTGTGCGCGCTGGCCGATGACGCGCCCCCGATCATCGACCAGGAGCTGCGAGATTGATTGCTCGCGTTGCGCGGTGACTAGATGCCCGGCCGGCCGCCGGGAGCGGCTGACGGGAGCAGGGCTCAACCGGCGGCCGGCCGGTCCTGGAGTGGCGTGACCGGCCTAGCCCATCCGACCGGACCATCCACGCCGGGCGGGGTAGCTGATCGCTGCTGTAACGGGGTGTGTCGATCTGGCGACACTGGCGTCAAAGGGGTTGACCCACCAGAGCGAGCTCAGGAGCACCGATGACCAGCCCGGCTACCGCTTGCGCTATTAGTACCCGTGCCCAACGGCGCTCGGGATCGGTCTGCGCGGTTCACCAACCGTGTTTCCCTTCACTTCATTGCCAGTGCGCCGCGTGTCGCCGTGACACCGGGTTGCCCATCCTCGGCAAGGGGTCGAACAATGACGCGGGAACGGGGTACATCCGATGAGTGCCGACCCGCAACCAGCCCCGCGCAATGGCCTGGGTGCGGTCACGTTCGCCATCGTCGTTCTCGGTGCCCTGCTCGCGGTTATCCCCGCCGCGGCGGTGTTCGGAGCCCTACTCTGTCTCGTCGCGATCATTCCGGCGATCGTGTCGTTCCGGCGCGTCCGCCAGGGCACCGCCACCAACCGAGGGTGCTGCGTCGCCGCGCTCGTCCTGGCGCCCGTGTTCTTCGTCGTGGCCCTGGGTATCGGGGTCGCCACCTCGCCGCCGCTAACGACCAGCTCGCACGCCGACACGCCGCTGCCGCTGGCAAACCCAGCTGGCACACCCGCGCTCCAGCAACCACCCGCGGTCATCCCCTCCCCTCCCGTTCCCGCGGCCGCACCGGACCAGGCGCCAGCAGCACCGGTAGCAGTCGTCCAGGCACCGGTAGCAGTCGTCCCAGTACCCGCCAGAGCCCCGGTACCCGCCGGAGCCCCGGTACCCGCCAGGGCACCCGTAGCGGCCCCGGCACCCGCGCGTTCCCCGGCACCGGCCGGCGTCCTACCTGCCCCGTCGGCCGGGCCGTCGGTCACAGGCTCGTCATGCGACGAGGGCACCCATTACCTCAACTCTGAGGGTCTCTGCGTGCCCCGCCCCACCGCGGCTGCGGCTCCACCTCCTGGCGCGACCGCCAGGTGCGTCGACGGTGAATACAGCTTCAGCACGCATCGCCAGGGCACATGCTCCGGGCACGGTGGCGTCGCCCAGTGGCTGTGACGCCGCGCGCACCGCGTGCGAGCCGGTCATTTCCGTGTCACGGCACCAGCCAGCCGGGTGTCTTCATCGAGCCACGATGCGCGGAACGCTGTCGCATGCTCGAACTATTACGGTCCGGGGCCAGCCAGGGATTGACATTCTGATACCGACATCTGCTCGCTGTGAGTGGTCCCAGCGCGGGAACTGTCAGCCACAGGCCGTATCTGCCAGTAGGGCGGCGTCCTGGCCGGTCAGTACAGCCCGGACGGCGCTGGCGTGCCAGGTGCCGCCACCGCGTGCGGTGCTCACGCCGTCGGCGGTGAGACCGGCCGCGATGGTGCGCAGCGACGCACCGGCGCGGTGCTCGGCGACGACCCGGGCGACCACCTGCGCGGGCAGCACTGACGGGCGGCCGAGACGCACACCCTGGGCACGTTTCGCGGCCAGGCCCTCGCGGGTTCGCTGCCCGACCAGTCGGCGCTCGTACTGCGCGGCCGAGGCGATCACGTTGGCGGTCATCTCCCCAGCCGCTGTTGACGTGTCGCCCAGGTCCAGCAGGACAAGCCGCCACCCCTTGCGCTGCGCGCGCTCCAGCAGCCCGGCAAAGTCCTTCACGCTGCGGCTCACGCGGTCCAGTTTGGCCGACAGCAGCACATTGGCGTCGCCACGGTCCAGCCGGGCCAGCGCGTCAACCAACGCCGGGCGGTTCATCGTGGCGCCGGACAACCCGGCGTCAATGAGGATCTCCAGCTGCCATCCGTGGCGGGCCGCCTCGGTCTCCAGGGCGGCGCGCTGCGCGTCCAGCCCGGCTCCGGACTCCACTTGCATGTCGGTGCTTACACGGCAGTAGCCGAGCGCGCGAACGGTGGTCGAGGTGCTGGTCTGCCTCCTGGCCATAGGCCAACTGTACACTAAACGTCCGTATCGTGTACAGGACGAGTCAGGTCCCCCGTCCAGCCAGCGCGTCAAGCACGTCCACCGCCCCCGCTACGTATGCGCGCTGCACGTCTGACGCCTCCACCTTTCCCGCGTCAATCGAGGCCAATAATGCGCGCAGGGACCACGCCACAGCGGCCACCTGGTCCACATCACCGGCGTCAGTCACGGCTATCACCTCCGGGGGCCGCAACCGGCCAACTCCGTCTCAAGACCGACGGTGTCACGCGACCCGGTCCAGCAGTCGGCGCACCGTGACCGGCACGAGCGACTCCACCTCGACCAGCACCGAGACCGGCCGCACCGGAGCCAACTCACACGGGGCACTCTCCACTGTGCGCCGCCGCAGCGGGATACGCGCCTCGCGCTCCAGCCGGTTAGCTTGCCGTTGCGGGTGCACCCACGCATCGAACGGCACGTCGCGGCGCCACCACTGGTCACAGCGCCACGGATGCACGAACAGCCCGTGCAACCGGCAACGCACGAGCGACACCCGGAACAAGGTGTCGAAGATCCGCATGTGCACCCGGGCGTCGGCCATCGTCGCCGGATAGCTTTCGTGCCGCTCCAGCAGCACGAACAGGCCACGCTGTAACTCAAGCAGCTGGTCGTCGGTCTCCTTCACCCGCAGACCGCGCCACAGCGCCTCATCCTCGGCCGGTTCGGCCAGGCCACGCTGAACGCCCCGGTGCGCGGCACGCCGATCCGGGTATCCGAGGTGCTCGGCGATCTCCGTATACGACCACCGCTGCCGGCTCAACCGTGCGGCGTGGCGGTCACGGTCGCTGGTCACCCGATCACCTCCTAGCAATGCTGGTGCAGGGCGTACCCGATGCCCCGGCGCCGCCGAGCTGCCGCCACCCGGCGCGCGGCTGCTCGCCGGGCCTGCGGGCTCGCACCACCGTGCACCCGGCACACCCGCTGCCCGCGCATGGCCCAATTCTCGCAGTCGCCCCCGCCGCTCTTGCGCCGGGCGCCGCAACGCTGGGGACGTTGTTGCAGCTCCGGATGGTCCACCTCGGGGATGCAGGGCCGACCGCGAGGGCAGGCCCGGGTACCGCGCTGCGGCGGAATACGGCGGATGGGGAGGCCGATCGTGGCGGGCCGGGTCCAGTCCTCATACCAGCGGCAGCGACGCCACGCGGTCGTCACCGAGACGCTCATCCGCTCGGCGACCTCGGCGAAGGTCAGGCCGTCCCCGTGAAGCCGATACGCCTCGGTGGCCTGGTCGACCTTCACAGCCAGCTCAAGCCGCAGGTACGGGGCTGGGCCGCCGCGTCGACGCATCGATTTTTCACCTTCAACGTGGTGCGGTTGCTGTATGGGGTGGCAGCCGCAGACCGTCCCCGGGGTGTCCCTACGGCCCGCTGTCATCGAGCGCGGCGCGCACCAGCCGGGCCGAGAGTACGTCGGCGGCTTCCTCACCGGTGATGAACGCTTCCGCCTCGGTCCCGGCGAGCCGTGCCACTGCCCATTGGACGGTCACGTGCGGTTCTAGCAAGAGGCCAGCACCTCCCCAACCGGCGGTGACAGGACCGGGCACAGTGCCCGGGCTGCTCGACGAGCGGCGGAACCGGGCGCCGCGAACTGTCAACGGCTCCCGTACGCCGCGACGAACACCCCGACCTCATCAAACGTAATCCCGCCCCGAGACGTCAGCTCCCGACCCAACCACCGCCAGTCCTGCGGGTGGTCCACCGGCGAAGCCACCACCCACCACATGCCGAACTCGGAGTCATCCGGGTCCAGCATGCGCGACTTCCGCAGGTGAAGGCCT
>JAFAUB010000115.1 GCA_019243635.1 Pseudonocardiales bacterium | reverse complement strand
CATTCCTGTGGATCGAAGGCTACTACAACCGCCGACGCCGACACTCCACCCTCAACCACTCGACACCCCACGAATACGAGCCAGGATACAGACAACCAACCGATCCGGCAGCCTAAACCGGTGTCAATAAAACCGGAAACACTCCAGTGCGCGGTTCCCGCCGGCCTGCGCCAGTCGCAGGGCCTGGATGAAGTAACGCTGAGCCAGCCCTTGCTTATTGGAATCGAAGCTCATAAACGCGCACAGGTCGCACAGCCGTGCAGTCGCGGCCATCAGTCCCCGGCCGATCGTGTCGTCGTAGCTGCCGTGGAGCAGCGGAAGCACGACCTGGTTAACATAATGCAGAAGCGTAGAACGAGCATATCCACCGCCGAGCCGGTGGTCGGCGTCGGTGAAAGCACCGCACATTGCCCACAACGCGTCAACGTCACGCTGACCGACCCGTCGACCGGACCGAGCGTTGAGGATCTCGTCCCGTCGGTTCAGCAGCCACTCGCGCGTCGGCCCAGTAAACGCCGAGGCGACCCAGGCTGCCGACGCGAGAACTGACCGTCGATCCAAGTCCGTCCTCCACAGCTCCGCGACCACTTCCACCGTAGCGTGCGGGGTGGCAGACCACGCGAGACCCAGGTCACCCACGCCGGGCCCGCCACCACTGGCCGGTGCGTCGCGGGTTGCTCGCTCATGGTCGACGCGGGGCCAGAGCCGTTCCAGTACCCCGCCGGTATCCAGAGCGGCATCCAGCCGCCGGGTAAGCATGAGGCTGGGAAACCGTTCCCCTTTCTCGATCTTGCCGATCAAGGCGCCGCTGTCATGGGTTCGCTGCCCGAGCGCTGCTTGTGACAGTTCGCGCACCGTTCGCCAATGCCGAAGCTCGGCACCGAAGAAATGCAGCGCCGAGTCCAGCGGAGTCAGCTCCCGCGGCATCTGCCCCACGACGCCCCTTCGCTTCACCCGGCCGCCGCGACGGCCAGGAGGCGAAGGTCTCTCACCTCCGCTCGACTTCGGACGCCTCGTGGCGCGCATGATCCTCAGCCCAGTCATCCCCCAGAACAGCAACCTGTCTCCTCGTCCTCGATCACCCTGCGCGGCCAGCGGGAGAACCATCAACGACCTGATGCCACCCGTACCCACCATCACCAGCGCAAACACGCTCGCCGGCGGCTGCTGGCGGTGACCTCCACGACACCCTCGGGTCGGTGCCGTCCGCCGAGGCCGTGAATCACGATCGGGTGATATCTGGGCGATCGGTATTTGGAAGGCGCGCCGCGCCTCATGTTCAGCAGGCAGGAGCAACCCGCCCATGCTCGTCCGGTAAATGGAGAGGAACGATCACGTGGCTCTTGGCTCTTGCTACTGTCGTTACAAGCGGTGCAACAGATGACTGCGCGGCATTCCGTCGTAGCGCTGCTGGCGGCCGTAGGGGTCTGGCGGCCGTAGGGGTCTGGGGAAGCTGAGATCTGGTTAGTACCGTCAATCACTTCGTCGTTGCTGCTTTTGTCGTGATCGGGGAGCGCTGACACATGCAAAAACAAGATTTGTGGGGCGTTGCCGGCCGCACCGAACCGGCCCGTGAGGTGATCGGGCCGGCCGATGTGCACCGGATACTCGCGCGGAACACCCTTGTTGATGGCTATCCGCTGGTGCTCGACCTCGAGGCCAGCAGCGGCTCCTGGTTGGTCGACGCGATCACAGGCACCCGGTACCTGGACATGTTCTCCTCTTTCGCCTCCGCTCCGCTCGGCACCAGCCCGCCGGAGCTGACCGGTGACCCGGAGTTCCTGGCCGAGCTGGCCGCCGCCGCAGTCAACAAGCCAGCCAACCCCGACCTGTACACCGTCGAGTACGCGCGGTTTGTCGCGACGTTCGTTCGTGTCCTCGGTGACCCGGCGTTACCGCACCTGTTCTTCATCGACGGCGGCGCGCTCGCGGTGGAGAACGCGCTGAAGGCGGCGTTCGACTGGAAGGCCAAGCGCACCGGTTCGGCCACCGGGCCGCGTGAGGTGGGTTACCAGGTGCTTCACCTGGAACGGGCCTTCCACGGTCGCAGCGGGTACACGTTGTCGCTCACTGGCACCGAGCCGGCCAAGACGGCGCTGTTCACGAAGTTCGCCTGGCCCCGCATCCCGTCACCGGCCCTCCGCTTCCCCCTCGCCGAGCACGGTGCGGTGAACGCAGGCGCCGAACGCGCGGCGCTGGACGCCGCGCGAGCCGCGTTCGACGCCGCAGCTGATGAGATCGCCTGTTTCATCGCCGAGCCGATTCAGGGTGAAGGTGGGGACAACCACCTGAGCGCGGGGTTCCTGCGGCGCATGCAAGAGCTGTGCGTGGAGTACGACGCGCTGTTCGTGCTGGATGAAGTCCAGACCGGGTGCGGCCTGACCGGTACGCCCTGGGTCTACCAGCAGTTCGATCTCGAACCCGACCTCGTGGCCTTCGGCAAGAAGACGCAGGTGTGTGGGGTGATGGGCGGCCGGCGGATAGATCTGGTGCCGGACAACGTGTTCACCGTGTCCTCCCGGGTCAGCTCGACCTGGGGTGGCAACTTCGTCGACATGGTCCGGGCGACCCGGATTCTTGAGGTCATCCACCGCGACCGGCTCTTTGAGGCCGTCACACAACGCGGCAAGTACCTGCTAGCGGGGCTCGAGGCGGCCGCTGCGCGGTACCCCGGCCTGGTCGGCAACCCGCGGGGACGCGGCTTGATGTGTGCGATCGACCTGCTCGACGCCGGCACCCGGGACGAGATCGTCCGCCGGATGTACACCGACGAGCAGGTGATGGTGCTGCCGTGCGGGACCGTCGGGCTGCGGTTCCGCCCCTCGCTCACGATCACCGAAGAACAGGTCGACTTCGGTCTGGCCGGGTTGGACCGATGCCTGTCAGCCCTGGCGGCTACCGCCGCCTGAGACCGCTCGCCGTGAGGAGCACGAAAACAGATGACCGTCGTTGAGCCGTCCACACAGACCTCGCCCGGCTATCGCCCCGTCGCTGATACCGCGCTGCAATCCATTGGGAATACACCGCTGGTCCCGCTGCAGCGCCTGACCGCAGGCCTGCGGGCCCGGATCCTGGTGAAACTGGAGTACTTCAACCCGACGGGAAGCTATAAGGACCGTATGGCCCTCGCGATGGTCGAGGAGGCCGAGAAGCGCGGGGAGATCAGGCCTGCGGAGACTACCATCGTCGAGTACACCGGTGGCAGTACGGGATCTTCGCTGTCGTTCGTGTGTGCGGTGAAGGGCTACCAGCTCAGGATCGTCACCTCGGACGCGTTCAGCGAGGAGAAGATCCGCACGATGACGTCGATGGGCGCCGAGGTCGTCGTCGTGCGCAGTGTCGGCGGCAAGATCACCCCAGATCTCATGCCGCGGATCATCGACCGGACGCGCCGGCTCGCCGAAGCGGACGGCACCTACTGGACGGATCAGTTCAACAACAAGGACAACGCGGTCGGCCAGCGCACCATGGGGCGTGAGATTCTCGCTCAGACCGGTGGAAGCGTCGATGCGTTCGTAGCGAGTGTCGGCACGGCAGGCTGCGCGATGGGCGTCGCCAGGGTGCTCAAGGACCACAGCAAGGAAATCAAGGTCTACGTGGTCGAGCCGAGCACGTCGGCAGTGATCTCCGGCGGTGAGCCGGGAACGCATGGCATCGAGGGTATCGCGCTCGGCTTCGCGCCGCCGCTGTTGGACAGGGAACTCTATGACGCGGCACTGGTGGTCGACGAAGGAGAGGCACGGGACACGGCTCGGCGGCTCGCCGTGGAGGAGGGAATCTTCGCCGGTACCTCCACCGGGGCGAATGTCCTCGCAGCGTTGCGCGTTGCCCGAGAACACGGCGGTGACATCACTATCGTCACTCCCGCCGTCGACAGCGGTTTGAAGTACATCTCGACCGATCTTTTTCCTCGGGTTCTCTAATCTGCCCTAGTCGTAAGGAGCAAGAGTTCATGGGGCGTGGCAACATTGTCCTCGGAGTGTTGGTCGCGATCATCTGGGGAGCGAACTTCGTCGTCGCCGACCTGGCGGTGGCCAACGTCCCGCCGTTGTTGCTGGTGGCGCTGCGGTACCTCGTGGTCGCTGTCGTCTTCCTGCCGTTCACCCGCCGAGGCGACCTGCCGTGGCGGTACATCGCGGCGGTCGGCGCACTGTACGGCGTCGTGCAGTTCTCGGGGTTGTTCATGGGGTTGCGCCTTGGTGTCGGTGCCGGTGTGGCGGCGACGGTGATCCAGAGTCAAGCGTTGTTCACGATCCTGCTCGCCCGGGTCTTCCTCAAGGAGTCCTTCGGCAGGCTGCAGTGGACCGGCCTGGTCGTCAGCGGGAGCGGCCTGGTGCTCATCGCTCTGTCCGGTGGCGGTGCGGCGCCTCTGGGCGGCGTGCTGTGCGTGCTCCTCGGCGCCGCGGGCTGGGCGGGCTCGAACATCGTGCTGAAGAAGGCAGGGAAGATCTCGGCTTGGACCATGACCGTCTGGCAGTCGGTCGCGGTCATCCCGCCGATGCTGCTGATCTCCGGTGTATTCGAAACCGGTCAGCGCTCGGCGGTCACTGGGATGTCGTTCACCACGGCGGCTGCGATCCTCTACATCGCCCTGCTGGCGACCGGTTTCGGGAACTATGCCTGGTACCGGCTCATCCAGCAGGTCGGCCCGTCCCGCACCGCGCCGTTCTCACTCCTGGTTCCGGTGGTCGGTGTGCTGGTCAGCTGGGTCGCGCTCGACCAGACGCTGACCGTGCAGCAGCTGAGCGGGGTCGTGCTGACCCTGATCGGGCTGACTGTGATCGTGCTCGCGTCTCAGCTGACCGGCTGGTTCCGCCGGCGCGCCGACCGGAACTCGGACACCGACCCACTAGTCGTCTCCATGCAAGAGAAAGGTGAGATCTCATGATTTCGACTCAGGAACAAAACGTGGTGAGCCAGCTCGACTACGCCGACCTTGACCTGGTCAGGTTCCAGGAGATGCTCGATGAGCACGGTTACGTGTATCTGCACGGGGTGCCGACGGGCTTCGACCATGTCCAGTACCTGAGCCAGATCGGCCCGCTGATGCCGCAGTACGACGGCGAGCTGATCTGGTCGATCAAAGCACAGGAACGATTCGATGACCTGTACCACTCGCTCAACACCAAGCCGCTGATGCCGCACACGGAGTGTTATGAGTTCCTGGGGCTGCCGCCGAAGTACCTCGCACTCTGGTGCCTGGTGCCTGCGGCCGACGGCGGTGGGCAGACCACCCTGAGTGATCTGTACAGGTTCCTCGAGACGCTCACTGCGGAGGAACGGGAGAAGCTGGCCAGCACGAAGTTCCCGTTCGTGTCCAGCGCGGGTGTCCAGGACATGGGGCTGGGGAAGACCGCGGTGCACCCGCTGCTCGAAGAGCGCGAGGGCAGGTCGCCGGTGATGCGCTTCAGCTACAACTGTGTCGCGCACCGGGACGACCCTTTCCTGCTGAACGTCCGGGAGCGCGTGCTGGAGTTCTTCAACGAGACGCACGTCGCGGCCGACTTCGAGCCGAACTCGCTGCTGATCTGGAACAACCACCGGATGGTCCATTCGCGCACCGGTTACACCGACCGCAACCGCCACCTACGGCGGATCTGGCTCGCCGAGGACTGACCTCCGAGAGTGTCCCTTGTGGACCGATGGGGTCGCAGGCTGGTCCCGCTCGGGAGGGGAGCAGGCATGACCACGGTAAGGGTGGTGCACGACATCGGGGACGTAGACCCCGGCTCGTGGGACACCGCCGTGTCGCGCTACGGCGGTTCGGTCTACCACCGGCATGCTTGGCTGAGGTCGGTGGAAGCGGCCGCGATGGTCGACGTCGAGGCACGTCACCTCGTGCTGGAGGCCGACGGCCGGGTACTCGGTGTCGCACCGCTGTACCTGACCCGTCGGTGTCCCAAGCTTGAGATGTTCCGGCGGCACTACGTGAGCGCGGGTATCGGCGACGCGTCCATGCTCGTCGGGCACAGCATGTACGCCCAGTCGAGCGATGTCCTCGCGGCGGGCGAACGCGAACGCCGGCTGCTGCTCCAGGAAGTCCTCGCGCTGTGGCAGGGCGAGGCCGCCGACCAGATCCTGGCCTTCCCTTTGGTACCCGAGAGCTCGCCGTTGCTCGCTGAGCTGTGTCAGCACGGGTTCACCACCGGTCTGCTGTCCTGCACCAACCTCCTCGATACACCGTGGGACAGCTTCGCGGGCTACCTCGCGCACCTGCCGGGGCCCAAGCGCCGCAACATCGTGAAGGGCATCCGACGTAGCGAGCGGGCCGGTGTCACCGCCGAGGTGCGGCGCGGTGACGCGGATCTCGACCTGCTGGCGTCGATGGTGCGCCGGACCGCGGAACGCCACGGCAGCCCGGTCTTCTTCGATGTGGGCTTCCTTGCCGCGGTGGTGAAGGAGTTCGGTCCCGCAGCGGTGACGGTCACGGTGTATGGCCGCGGGAAGCCGGTGTTGAGCTGCCTCGCCCTCGACGCCGGAGGCGAGGTAGCGCCGTGGTGCATCGGCTTCGACTACGACTCGCTCGAGGAGTTCGGTCAGTACAACTACCTGTACTCCGAGCTGATCCGGTTCACTGTGGAAAACGGCCGGAAGCAAGTGAACTTCGGCCGCAGCACGTACTACATCAAGCGCAAGTACGGCTGCCGACAACGGCCGGTGTACGCGGCGATGGCGGCGCCGCCCACGGCGCGTGACTCGGTGGAGACCTGGATCTCAGCCATCGACACGCACGCGCGGGCTGAACTTTACAAGGTCGGACTGCCGGCACCGGCGGTTCGGCATGGAACTACCGAGGGCTATGCGATGGTGGCACAAAGATGATGACCGCGCAGTGGACGGCGGGTCGGAGCTCGATGGAGGAGCTGGTCGCCGAGGGGTTCGCCAGGCAGCGAGCGTACCGGGCGGAACTCGCCGCAGTCCCCACCGCGCAGCGGCGTCGGTGCGCCGAACGCGCCGTCCGTACACGGGCTCGGCGGCTGCGTGGGGAAAATCCCGGGTACGCGCGGTTGTATGGGGAGGCCTCGCCGGCTTCAACGCAGGTGCCGGTGTTGGAGAAGCGGCACCTCGCCGCGTGGTTCGACGATTTCGCTGCCGGAACCGGGGTGAGCAGGGCGGAAGTAGCCGAGTTCGCCGGCCGGCCGTTCCGCCTGGGTAGCAGGTTGGATACCTACCATCTGGCGTTCAGCTCGTCCGGCTCGTCCGATGAACCGCTGCCGGTACTGCATCACGTACGGGATTTCGGTCGCAGCCTCGAGGCGTTCGTCGCGCGAGGAGTGCGCGGGGCGCGCCCCGACGCTGAGCGGCTGCTCTACATCGGCCTGATCGATCGACACAACGGCGGGAACGCCTGGATGTACTACCTCGGCGGGCATCTCGACGTGGTACTCGCCGACGTGTTCGCCGCGCCGGAGTCGTTGCTCGACGTGGTCCTCGAACACAGGCCTGACGTGGTGCTGACCCGGCCGCACGTGCTGCGCGCGCTGGCCGAGGCGGCGGCGGAGCGGGGTGTCGCGTTGCCCGCGGCGCACCTGCTGAGCGTGGGGGAGGCACTGCAGCCGGAGCAACGGCGGGAGATCACGGCCGGCTGGGGATCGCCACCGCACAACAGTTACTCCACCGTGGAGACCGGGCCCATCGGGTACCAGGAAGACGCGACCGTCGACGAGCTGACAGTGTACGACGACCTACACTTGGTGGAGCTGCTCGACGTCGGCGGCATGCCGGTGACCGAGCCGGGGGTGCCCGGCCGGGTCGTGGTGAGCACTCTTTACCGGGATGTGCTGCCGTTGATCCGCTACCGGGTCGGCGACGTGGCGAGCTGGCGGGACGCCGAGCTGACGCGGCTGAGCTTCCCGCACGGGCGGGACACCACGGTGTTGCGGCTGCGGTGCTCCGGTGGGACGGTCGAGCTGCCTGAGCTGCCGCTGTGGTCCGTCGTGGTGCCGGGAGTTCGCCAGTACCAGGTGGTGCAGACCGGGCCGGAGTCGCTCCTCGTCCGATACGAGCCGTCCAGCGCTGCGGCCGCCGCCACGGGTACGACGTTGCGGGACGCCGTTGTCAGCCGGCTGGCCGCGGCAGGTTGCGACGCCGGCGTAGGGGTCACGGTCGAGCGGGTTGCCGCTTTGTTACCGGACCGGGTCAGCGGCAAGATCAAGCGAGTAGTGCCGTGGCGACCGGCCGGCCATCACCGCCCGCTGTGACCGCAAGCTTCGGTGAGGCCACCGACCATTCGCGGAGATGAAGGGAACATCATGACCGCACTCGCAGGTTCCCTGCCGACTACGGTCGTACTGACCGAGCGGGCCTATGCGGGTCTGGCACGGATCGGCGTTGTGCTGGACGAGGGGACCGATCTCGCCGTGCGCTCGCCGATCACCGGGGAGCGACTTCTCGGGCTCAGGGCGACGACCACCACTGAAACGGATGCGTCCATCGCCGCGGCCCACGCGGCCTTTCTCCGTTGGCGTACCACGCCGCCGCCACGCCGCAGTGAGCTCGTGCGCAGGCTTGGCGAGCTGATCCGCGCGCACCACGGTGACCTGGCCGATCTGATCACTATCGAAACGGGCAAAATCCACTCCGAGGCACTGGGTGAAGTCCAGGAGATGATCGATATCTGCGAGTTCGCCGTCGGGCTGTCTCGACAGCTGTACGGCCGCACCATCGCGTCCGAGCGTCCCGGCCATCGCCTGGCCGAAACCTGGCACCCGCTCGGCGTCGTCGGCGTCATCTCGGCGTTCAACTTCCCCGCCGCGGTGTGGTCGTGGAACACGGCCGTCGCTCTGGTGTGTGGCGACACCGTGGTGTGGAAGCCGTCCGAGCTCACGCCACTGGTCTCCCTCGCCTCGGCCCGTCTGCTCGCGCGGGCAGCCGAGGACGTCGGCGCGCCGGTCGATGTGCACCGCCTGCTGCTGGCCGGCCGTGCGATCGGCCGGCAGGTCGTTGATGACCCGCGGGTGGCCCTGGTCAGCGCGACCGGGTCCACCCGGATGGGCCGGGAGGTTGTGGGCCGTGTCGCCGCGCGGTTCGGCCGCACCCTGCTGGAGCTGGGGGGTAACAACGCCACCGTCATCACGCCCTCGGCCGACCTGGACCTCGCCACGAACGGCATCGTGTTCTCTGCCGTGGGTACCGCCGGACAGCGGTGTACCACACTACGCAGACTCATCGTGCACAACGATGTCGCTGATGCTCTGGTCGAGCGACTGGTCTCCGTGTATGGGGCACTGTCCATCGGCGACCCGTTCGACGACCGGACCTTGGTCGGGCCGCTGATCTCTGCCGCGGCGTACGGCGCCATGCAGGGCGCGCTCGCTCGCGCTCAGCGCGACGGCGGCAAGCTCCTCGTCGGCGGCACACGCCGGTCCACACCGGGCGCACCGGGCGCGAGCTACGTCGATCCGGCGATCGTTCTGATGACTGACCAGACCGACGTTGTCTGCGAGGAGACCTTCGCCCCCCTGCTCTACATACTGACCTACGACAGCCTCGACAAAGCGATCGAGCTGAACAACGCCGTCCCGCAGGGACTGTCGTCGAGCATCTTCACCCGGGACCAACAGGAGGCCGAACGTTTCCTGGCGGCTGACGGGTCGGACTGCGGAATCGCCAACGTCAACATCGGCACCTCCGGTGCGGAGATCGGTGGTGCCTTCGGCGGGGAGAAGGCGACCGGGGGAGGACGCGAGTCCGGGTCCGACTCCTGGCGCGCCTACATGCGCCGCGCCACCAACACGGTCAACTACTCCAGCGGTCTCGCACTCGCGCAGAACGTGAGTTTTGCGGCGCCTCGCCCTACGATCAGTTCTGCTCGATAACGCGTCATGACCAGGGTTGCCGACGGCCTGGTTCAAGGTGGTGAAGGTCCACAGGTGGTGAGGGTACAACTACGTGTGGGGATCGTGCCGTGACCGTCCTCAGGCGCCGGCGAGAACCGCTGGACCTGCCTCAGGTGGACGACAGTTCATGCTTGACCTGTGTCGCCGCGAACGTTCTGTATATGTCAGGGATCACCGATACCCTGGACACGCGGTGGGTTGACCGCGAGGTTGGTCGGGAGCCGGGCTGCGGCGCGCAGCGTGTCGCGGCCCGGCGTCTGCTGCTCCAGCAAGGCTTGTCCCTGCACATGGTGGGTGCCTATGAGCCTGAGCGGTTCCTGCGGGAGGGCGTCGGTTACCTGAGGTGCTACTACCGCCGGGAGTGGGGCCCCTCATGGGAGGAGTACTGGACACAGCATCGGCTGGAGCGGCACCGCCGGGAGTGCCGCGCGGCGCACGAGCTGAGCGCCTTCGGCGCCAGGATGCGAACTGAGCACCGTCAGCCCACGCTCGCCGATATCCGCGGTGCCCTGGACCGGGGCCGCCTTGTGTGGGTCTCCCTCGACAACGACCGGGGCGAGGTCGACTGTCACGCGGTCCTGGTCCACGGCCGGCGGGGCGACGTCTTCGACGTCTACTCACCGGAGGCCTCAGGGAGCTGCCTGCAGCGTTACCACCGCAGACGACTGGACAGGATATGGCTGCGCAGCGAGGGCATGACCGCTGTGTGGCGCCATGAGCCATGATGTGGTGCCGTGGTCCAACGTCGGGGAAGGCGGGTCCGTGGTGTGACACGTGCGGGCTCACGGCCCGACGGTCGCCCTGGGGCCGTTCGGCTCGCTCTGTCGCCGTTCGACGATGCGCCGGGCGATGGCACCGGTTTCCGCATCGGACAGGGTACGGTCTCCCTCGGCGGTCACGACGTGCACGACAGGGTAGATCTCGCGGGCCAGATCCGGTCCCATGGTCGCGGTATCGTCTTCGGCCGCGTCATACAGAGCTTCCAGGGCGACCGTGACCGCGTCCTGTTCGCCGAGGCTCGCGTCGTACAGTTTCTTCAGGCTGCCGAGCGCGAAGAACGAACCAGAACCGATCGAGTGGTACCCCACGTGCTCTTCGCTCATGCCACCCACCGCATCGTAGCTGAAGATCTGGCCGACGCCGGAATCGGCGTCATAACCGGCGTAGATCGGCACCGCGACCAATCCCTGCATGGCCATCTCGAGGTTGTTCCGAATCATTCCGGCGAGCTTGTTCGCCTTACCCTTGAGGGAGAGCTGAACGCCTTCGATTTTTTCGTAGTGCAGGAGCTCGACCTGGAAAAGCCGCGCCATCTCGAAGGCCAGCCCGGCGACACCGGCGACACCGATACAGGATGAGTTGTCGGCCGTGTAGACCTTTTCACCGTACCGGTAGCTGATCCTCGTGCCGCTGGTCACCTGTCGGTCGCCGGCCATGATCACGCCGTCCGCGAACCGGAGTGCGACAATGGTCGTGCCGTGTGGTGTCTCGTTCGACGCCATGGACCCGGACGCGCGTGACCAGGGCAGCGCATCCGGATGGTGCTCCGCCAGTAGCTCGGTGAACGACGAGCTCGGCGAAGACATGTACCTCGCGAACTGATGCCGCTCGTTACCGGAACGCGTGGTCATGGCGTCGGCCTTCCCTGATGAGCTTGTCCACGTGGTGGTTGGCTGTCGAGACTAGCGGACGCCGGTCCGTCGGCTGAGAACCCAACCACCGCCTGACGACCGACCACGCACCGCCGGAGCTGACGCCCGCTCCGGTTCTCGGGTCAGACCAAGGATGATGTAGACGTGAACCTGACCCGGCTGTCTACCAGCGAACTGACCCGGTACCGCGACGACCTGTACGGCGAGTACGAGGCGCTGCAAGCGCGGGGGCTCGTACTCGACCTGACCAGGGGCAAGCCCTCGGCTGAGCAGCTGGACCTGGCCGCGCCGCTGCTGGAGCTGCCAGGAGCCGGCAAGCACCTGGCCGGCGACGGCACCGACACCCGCAACTACGGAGGCCTGCGCGGGCTGGTGGAGCTGCGCGAGATCTTCGGCGAACTGCTCCAGGTGCCCGTCGAGCAGCTGGTCGCCTTCGGTAACTCCAGTCTGGAGCTGATGCACGAGTGTCTGGTGCACGCCGTGCTGTTCGGGGTGCCCGGGTTGGCGCGGCCGTGGGGGCTGGGCACTGGGACGGCGTTCCTGTGTCCGGTGCCTGGCTACGACCGGCACTTCGCGTTGTGCGAGAAGCTGGGGATCGAGATGATCCCGGTGCCGATGAACGCGACCGGTCCGGACATGGACGAGGTCCAGCGGCTTGTCGCGGCGGACGCCAGGGTCAAGGGGATCTGGTGCGTGCCCAAGTACAGCAACCCCTCCGGCATCCGGTACTCCGAGGAGACCGTCGGTCGGTTGGCCCGGATGCGCACCGCCGCCGCCGACTTCCGGATCTTCTGGGACAACGCCTACGCCGTGCACCATCTGACCGAGGGCCGCCACGAGGTCGCCGACATCCTGCGGCTGGCCACCGCCGCGGGTCACGCCGACCGGCCGTTCGTGTTCGGCTCCACGTCGAAGATCACGTTTGCCGGCGGTGGGGTGGCCTTCTACGGAGCGTCCCCGGCCAACGTGGACTGGCTGATCGGGCACCTGGCCAAGCGTACGGTCGGCCCGGACAAGGTCAACCAGCTGCGGCATGCGCGGTTTCTGCAGACCGCGGCCGGCGTGCACGCCCACATGGACCGGCACCGCGCGCTGCTCAAGCCGAAGTTCGATCTCGTCCAGCGCGCGCTGGCCAGCCGGCTCGGCGACAGCGGGGTGGTGACCTGGACCGTGCCCGAGGGCGGCTACTTCGTCACCCTCGACGTGCTGGACGGCTGCGCCGGCCGGGTTGTCGAGCTGGCCGCCGGCGCTGGCATCGCGCTGACCGCGGCCGGCGCGCCGTTCCCGTACGGCAAGGACCCCGAGGACCGGGTGATCCGGCTTGCGCCCACCTATCCGCCCCTCTCGGAGCTGGGCGAGGCGTTGGACGGGCTGGTCATGTGCATCAAGCTGGCCGCCATCGAGCGCCTGCTCGGCGCGCCGGTCACGAGGTGACCGGCCGGCTGGGCCAGGGCTGGTCGCCGGGGATCTCGGTGCCGCAGTGGGCGCAGTCGGTGGGTGGGTCCCGCTCGGCGAGCCGGCCGCAGGAGGGGCAGACTCGAGGTAGCCGGCAGGCGGGCTCGCCGCCTTCGTCGAGTCCGGGTGTGGCCATCAGGGCTCCTTGAGCACTTCAGCGAGCACCGCGGCCTGGCTGTGATCGAGGTCTCTGCTCGCGGTGAGCAGGGTCAGCGGCCGGTCTGCCGCCAGCTCGCGCAGCTGCGCCACCGCCCGCCGGCCGGCCGGTGTCTCAAGCTCAGCGCGGTAGCGGCCGCGGAACCGCGAGAACTTCGCTGGGTCGTGGGCATACCACTTGCGGAGCTCGGTGGACGGGGCGACGTCTTTGACCCAGTCGTCCAGGTGGGCCGCCTCCTTGGCCAGCCCTCGGGGCCATATCCGGTCGACGAGCACTCGCGTGCCGTCCTCGGCGCTCGCCTCGTCGTAGACCCGGCGGATCCGGACCACTTCGCCTGCCATGCTACGGACTGCCCGCTGACCGGGCAGCTCAAACGATCTTCGCCACAGTCCTCGCCGGGGTGCTGCGCCGCGATGGCGAACGCTTGAGGTGGCGAACACTGTACGTAGAGGATACAAAGGCATCGCCGGGCGGCTGCGTCACGCCGTAGGAACAGTGTGGATCTCGCGGGAGGGTTTGTGGACATCTGGCCTGGCTCGCCCTATCCGCTGGGCGCGACCTATGACGGCGGCGGCACCAACTTCTCGATCTTCTCCGAGGCCGCGGAACGGATCGAGCTGTGCCTGCTCACCGACGAGGGCGCCGAGACGCGGCTCGCGCTGCCTGAACGTGACGGCCTGGTCTGGCACGGCTACCTGCCGCGGGTCGGCCCCGGTCAGCGCTACGGCTACCGGGTGCACGGCCGCTACGACCCGGCGGCGGGTCTGCGGTGCAACCCGAGCAAGCTGCTGCTCGACCCGTACGCCAAGGCGATCGACGGTCGCATCGAGTGGAACGAGGCGCTGTTCGCCTACCGGTTCGGTGACCCGGACTCCTACAACGACGCCGACTCCGCGCCCTACGCGATGACCTCGGTGGTGATCAACCCCTTCTTCGACTGGGTCGACGACCGGCCGCTGCGGATCCCCTATCACGAGACGGTGATCTACGAGGCGCACGTCAAGGGCATGACGATGCGCCACCCGCGGATCCCCGATGACGTCCGCGGCACCTACGCCGGCCTCGCCCATCCGGTCATGATCAAGCACTTCCGCGAGCTCGGGGTGACAGCGGTCGAGCTGATGCCGGTGCACCAGTTCGTGCACGACTCCACACTCGCCGAGCGCGGGCTGTCCAACTACTGGGGTTACAACACCATCGGCTTCTTCGCCCCGCACAACGACTACGCCTGTTTCGGCACTCGGGGTGAGCAGGTGCAGGAGTTCAAGGCCATGGTCCGTTCACTGCACCGGGCGGGGATCGAGGTCATCCTCGACGTGGTGTACAACCACACCGCCGAGGGCAACCATCTCGGGCCGACGCTGTCGTTCCGGGGTATCGACAACCCGGCCTACTATCGGCTGGTCGAGGGCGACCCGAAGCACTACTACGACACCACCGGCACCGGGAACAGCCTCAACGTCCGGCACCACGAGTCGCTGCGGTTGATCATGGATTCGCTGCGGTACTGGGTACTCGACATGCACGTCGACGGGTTCCGCTTCGACCTTGCGGCCACCCTGGCCAGGGAGTTCCATGAGGTGGACCGGCTGTCGGCGTTCTTCGACCTGGTCAACCAGGACCCGGTGGTCAGCCAGGTCAAGCTGATCGCTGAACCATGGGACGTCGGCGAGGGCGGCTACCAGGTCGGTGGCTTCCCCCCACTGTGGACGGAGTGGAACGGCAAGTACCGCGACACCGTGCGCGACTTCTGGCGCGGCGAACCGGCCACGCTGGCCGAGTTCGCCTCCCGGTTCACCGGCTCGTCGGACCTCTACGAGTCCGACAACCGCCGTCCCATCGCCTCGATCAACTTTGTGACCGCGCACGACGGGTTCACGTTGAACGACCTGGTGTCCTACAACCACAAGCACAACGAGGACAACGGTGAGGGTAACCGCGACGGCGAGAGCCACAACCGTTCGTGGAACTGCGGTGTTGAGGGCCCCACGGAGGACGGCAGGATCATCGCGCTGCGGGAACGTCAGAAACGCAACCTGTTGACCACCCTGTTACTTTCCCAAGGCGTTCCGATGCTCGCGCACGGGGACGAGCTGGGCCGCACCCAGCACGGCAACAACAACGTCTACTGCCAGGACGGTAAGACCAGCTGGATCGACTGGGACGATGCTCGGCAGAACGAGGTCCTCACCGAGTTCGTCGCCCGGCTCACCCGGCTGCGCGCCGCTCACCCGGTGTTCCGCCGCCGCCGGTTCTTCCAGGGCCGCCCGATCCGCGGCTCCAACATCGAGGACATCGCCTGGCTGCGCCCCGACGGTCGGCAGATGTGCGAGGAGGACTGGAACGCCGGGCCCGCCAAGACCGTCGGGATCTTCCTCAACGGCCGGGGCATTCCCGAACACGACGACCTCGGCGAACGAATCATCGACGACTCCTTCCTGCTCCTGGTCAATGCCCACCACCGGCCGCTCGCCTTCACTCTGCCTGACTCGGCATACGGCCGGAGCTGGGAGATCGTCGTGGACACCACCGACCCGCTGCTGGCCCACGCTCGACGCAAGCAGCGCGACGCCGTGGCGGGTGGCAAGCTGCGCATGCAGGCCAGGGCCATGCTCGTGCTGCGCCGCCAATACTGAGCGGGCTACGAGCCGGTGTGCGCGAGGATCGCCTGACAGACCGGACCCACGACCGTGGCGCTCAGCGCGTGACCCATGCCCGGCACCGTGACCAGCCGTGCGGTAGGGATGAGCCGGGTGAGGTGGCTGGAGTGCGGTGGGGGGTTGACGGGATCCTCGGGCCCCTCGATGACCAACGTCGGTGTGCGCACGCAGGCGAGCTCAGCCGCGCGGTTGAAGCCGGTCGCCGCGGCGCGGGCGTGCGCGGCCGGGTTGTCGTGGCGCCCAGCGTGATCTATGACCCGCTCTTCGAGCCGGCGGAACTCCTCGGCGTGAAACGGCAGCGCGGAGCCGGCGAGAATCCGCCAGTGCTCGACCCGCCAGGCTAGCTCCTCCTCGCGGCTGCGGGAATCGGAGAGGTGCCGCCACAGCCGCACCAGTCCCGGGTCGGGTCCCGGTAGCGCTGGGGCCTTGTCATCGTAAGGGTCGGCCGCGAGTCCGGCGCCCAGCGCGGCGGTGACGATCACGGTGGCGCTGCGCAGCCGATCCGGGTGATCGAGCAGCAGCAGCTGTACGAGCACACCGCCCATCGACATGCCGACGACGTGAGCCCGCTCGACATCGAGAGCATCGAGGATCGCGACCGCGTCCTCGGCCAGCTCGCTCACCGCATACGGGTGCTCGTCGAAGGCCCAGCTCGAGCGGCCCGTGTCGCGGTGGTCATAGCGGATGACGCGGTGGTGTGCGGCCAGCGTGTGCACGAGCGCGTCGGGCCAGGTCATGCTTGACGCGTTCGCTCCCATGATGAGCAGCAGCGGTGAGGTGTCGAGGTCACCGATCTCCTGCACCCACAGACGCGTGTCGGCGGAGATGTCGACTAAGCGTTCCATTGCGCCACCCTCACGGCCGGCTGCCGCGGTGTCCACCGGCTTTCGCCCATCGGTGGTCGCCCACCGTCGGAAGTGACCGCCGGTGCGAATCCCTCAGTGGCCTGACGGCAGAATGACGGACGTGAGTACAAGATCATTTGTCTTGACGGCATCCGCCTCGGCGTCGTTTGCTGAGTACCTGTCCGGTCTGGGTGAGACGGCGCTGACCGCGTTGCTCCAGGCGCGTCCGGATGTCCTGATGCAGCCGGTTCCGCGGGGTTTCAGCCAGCTCGCGCAGCGGCTGGGCGGCGCGGATTCGCTGGGTGCGGCGTTGCGCACGGTGAACCGGGACATGGTCATCGTCGGGCAGGCCATCGTTGCGCTTGGCTCCTCGGCGAGGGTGCCGGGTCTCGCGCGGCTGCTGGGTGCCTCGGAGCGGGTGGTGCGTGACGCGGTGGCCGAGCTGTGCGGGCGGGGGCTGGCCTGGGACAGCTCCGGGGCGCTGTGCCTGCCGGAGCGGCTGGAGGCGCACTGGTCGGCGCAGATCGGTGGTGGCCGGCCGGTGGTGAAGATCGCGGGGGCGGTCCTGGCGGAGAACCTGCGCGCGGCGCTCAGCGCGTTCGGTACCGTCACAGACGGCCTGCGCAAGCCCGAGCTGGCGGCCCGGCTGGCTGAGTTGATGGCGGATCTACCGCTGCTGACTAAGGTGATCGCTGGGCTGCCGGGACCGGCCAAGGACCGGCTGGGCGAGCTCCGGCGCGGCTATCACGACTACTACTCAGGGTTCGGCTACCGCCGGCCGCGCGGTGCCGGTGACCGTGACCCGACCGAGCTGCTGATCTCGGCGGGACTGGTGCTGCCCGTCAACCACCAGCCTGAGCTGCCCAGGGAGGTGGCGGTCGCCGCGTGGCTGTCCGAACGCGAGCTGACGCTCACCGGGCGCCCGGACATCCCCCCCGCCGGTGTCGAGGAGACGGCGGTGCGCCGGGCCGGGCAGGCCGCCGCCCAGGAGGCACTCCGGGGGGTGACCACCCTGCTGGACGAGGCGGGCGCGGCGTCGATCGCGGCGCTGAAGAAGGGTGGGGTCGGACCTCGGGAACGGGCCCGGCTGGCCAAACGGCTGTCGATCCCCGAGGACGTCCTGGTGTTGTGGATCGACCTGGCCTACGCCGCCGACCTGCTCGGCCTAGCCGACGCCGGGTACGCCCCGACGCAGGCCTATGCGCAGTGGCGTGCCGGGGAACCCGGCCGGCAGTGGGCCGTCCTGGCCGACGCGTGGTTCCGGCTCGAGCACGCGCCGACCAGCCGGGAGACCCACGGGGACAAGGAACATCCGCCGCCGCTACCCCTGGCCTCGGGCGCCGGGCTCCTACGGCGTGCGCTGTTGTCGGCCGCCCGGTCGGGCGCGTCGGTGAACGCGGCGACCAAGGAGATCGACTGGTTCTTCCCACTGCACGGCTACGACGCCGAGCAACGGGCGGTCAAGGTGGCCGCCGCCGTCCGCGAAGCCGAGTTGCTCGGGGTGATCGCCACTGACGGGGTGTCGGAGCTCGGAGAGCATCTGCTGGCCGTGGCCGGGTCCGCGCCGGAGGACGCGGTGGCGGAGCTGGCCCGGCGGTGCGCCACGCTGCTCCCCGAGACCCCGTGCAGCGTGATCCTGCAGTCGGACCTCACGGCAGTGGTCTCCGGTCAGCCGAGCATGGCCGTGTCGCGGCTGCTGAACGCCGCGGCCGTCGCCGAGGCCCACGGGGCCGCCAGAACCTGGCGGTTCACCCCGGCCAGTGTCCGGGCCGCGCTCGACTCCGGATGGAGCGCCCAGGACCTGCGCACCGAGCTGGCCGCCATCTCGGCCCGGCCGGTCCCCCAGCCACTGGAATATCTGATCACTGACGTGGCCCGCCGGCATGGGCAGGTCCGGGTGCGGGGGATGCGCTCCTGCGTTATCGCCGAGGAGGCCCTGATCACCGAGATCCTGCACACCCGGTCTCTCAGCAAGCTGCACCTCAGCCGGCTCGCCCCTACCGTCCTGTCCAGCCCCTCCAGTCTCGACGAGGTACTGAGACGCCTGCGCGAGGTCGACCTGTCCCCGATGGCTGAGGACGCCCAAGGCACGGTGATCGTCGAGGCCCGTCCCGACCACCAGGCGTCGGCACCCGATCGCGCGGTCATCACGCGGCCGCGATCCACGCTGTCCGCCACCGAGCTGGCCCGGAGGCTCGCCGCCGACCCACAGGGCGCGACCATGGGGGCCGTCGCGGACTCGGCCACCTTCGAGCTGTTGGCGCAGCTCAACGGTCACCTCGACGACGCTGAGCTGGAGCTGCTGTCCGACGCCGTGGACCACCAGAACGACGTGCTCATCACCTACCGTGACAAGAACGGCAGCCGCAGCACCCGGGCGATCCGGCCGCAACAGCTCTACGGCAAATGGCTCGGCTCCTGGTGCCACCTCCACAACGCCCAACGCGACTTCACCATCGCCAACATCGAGGCCGTCAGCCCCGCCCGTTGATCGGCGGTGGGCGCGGTGAGCGTCACCGCGCCCACCCGTCACAAACCCGTTAGCCTGGGTGCCAGGGAGGGATCGTGATGGCCGGCGAGGAGACCACGAGCCCGGCCGCCTCGGGGCGGCTGCCGCGGCTCACGCACGAGGAGCTGCGACGAGCCCAGTCCCGGACCCTCGAGGAGCCTCGGCGACGGTACGGAACCGCCGCGCGGATCCTGTTCACGCTGCTCGACGCGGTGTACGGCAAACCTCGTACGCTCAGCAAGTTCAAGGTCCTCGAGCTGGTCGCCCGCGTTCCTTACCAGGCCTGGGAACAGATCGCCTTCATCGCCATCACCCATGTGCATACGCGCACAGGCATGGCCCGGCGCATACACGAGCGTGTCGCCGCGTCCCGCGCGCAGCAGGACAACGAGATGTTCCACCTGCTCGTCATCGAAGAGCTGATCGCGAGAGCCGGACTACCGCAGCCACAGATCAAGTTCTTCTGGTTACCACAGGCGGTTGCATTCGTCTACTATCAGTTGTCGTGGTTGCTCTTCGTGGTGCGCCCGAGCTGGTCATACCGTCTCAACGCCGACTTCGAGGACCACGCGGAGCACGAGTACATGACAATGGTCGCCGAGCATCCCGAGTGGGAGAGCGAACCATTCGGATCCGAGTTCGATGACGACTTCGGTCACTTCGCCTCACTCGCGGACGTGTTCCGGCAGATCGGCCACGACGAGCGGGTGCACAAGCTCGAGAGCGAGGCCCTGATGAAGGAACCCCGGTTCCGCTGACCGCCCTACTTGAGTCCCTCTGACTCTCCGAGGTTCGTGAGCAGTGCGGTGATCCGTGCCATGCCGGTGGCCATTGTGGCGAAGCCCTCACGCATCTCGCGGCCCTGTTCGGCGAACCGCTGGCTCTGCTCGTCGATTCGCCGGCTCTGCTCGGCGAAACCCTCACGCATCTCTCGGCCCTGCTCGAGCTGGGTCTCCCGCAGGGCGTTGAGGGCCCTGGTGTGGGCGCGCAGCTCGGCGCGGACCTCCGAGACGTCATGGTCGGCACCGGCCGCCATTACGCGAGCGGCGGCGGCGTCAGAGCTGGCGAGCGCGGTCTGCTCGCGGAGCTGGGCGACATCGCGCTCGACGATGGTCAGGCGGGTCTCGATGTCATCGCCGGACGCTGGCATAGGGGCGATCCTAGCCGTTGCGTCGGGACGGCCGGCGTTGACGTTGCGGGGAATGCGCTTCCGACTCAGCCCACATCGCCGGTGCGCACGGCGGTGGCGAAGACGGCCCAGTGTCAGCCGGTACGCGGTGGCAGGTTGCCGATGACGGCCTCCGCGAGCGCCCTCGCTGGCCCGCACGGTTCTTCAAGCCCCTGCCGCAGCGACGTGAACCGGACGTCTAGCGCCTGTTTCTCGGCGGCGGCGACAACGAAGTTGCAGCTTGTGTCGTCCGCGCGGCGTTGGCCTCGTCGGTCTGCCGGTGAATCCGCAGCGATCGCTCCAGCGCGTCGGCTGCCTTCTCCAGCTGGATCGCGCCGGACTTCATCGCCACGCGGAACGAGCCCGGCTACTCGCTGATCGCCCACTTGCTGATCTCTTTCGACGCGTTGATGCTGACCGCGTCAAGCCCCGGTGGCTCAATCTCACCCAACTGGCGGGCTTCGTCCATCAGTTTCCGTATTTCGCGGGCGGCGTACCGGACGGTGGCGATCGCTTGCGGGGCTTGATCCAGGTCGAGCTGGAAGTGTTGGGTGGGGTCGAGCAAGATCGAGGCCAGGTCCCGCATCGGCACCGGCCCCGACGTCGGCGGGGTGAGCAGCGCGTCGAGGTTCTCGGCAGCCCCACCCGCCGATGACGGTACCGGCACCCCGGACCCGCCGTGCTCACTCACGGTGATACTATTCCCCGGCTCTCGTCACGACATTAGCTGGACTGAGCGGTCCGTCGGTCCAGTCCAGCGGCGATGGGGGCGATCAGCTCGATCACTGCGGGAGGTGCAAGGCTACCTGCGGGGCACCCATCAGCATCAGTCGGTAGGCAGCCGCATGCAGAGTGTTCGAGGTGGAGCGGGCGCGGAGTGGTCCCGTGACGAGGCTTGCGCAGATGGTGGGCTGAGGTGTGTCCTGGTGGGTCTCGTCGTTTATGATCGACTCCACTGTTGCACTGAGAGCACTCAAGATCAGGCTCGCCGCTCGCTCCAGAGTGTGCTCACCCTCGACGTCTAGACAGGCCTGGTGGTGGCGGTCGGAAGATCGAGTCCGAGCGCTCGCTGGGCAGGTTCCGGAGCCCGCTGGAGCGTCCGGTGCCGGATTTTCCCTGGCTCAGGAGAGCTTGTCGGCGCGCGCGGCGGTGGTGAAGGCGGTCCAGGCGGGTGGGGGGACGGCCAGTACGGTGCCGGTCGGGTTCTTGGAGTCGCGCACCGCGACGGCGGCGCTGAGGACGGTTACCTCGACGCAGTTGGACTTATCGGTGCTGCGGCTGCTCTTGCGCCAGCGGGCACCGCTGAGGTCCAGCGCAGGCATCCCGGGCTCCTCTCCCATGGTCGTGCGGCCTTTCGCGCACCGCGGACTCAGCTGAGTTCGGTGGCGATCCGGGTGATCAGCTCGACCGTTGCAGCGGGTGCAAGGGCTGCATGCAGGATAGTCCCCAGGACCAGCCGGTAGGCGGCCAGATCGGCCTCTTCCTCTAGGAACAGGCAGGTGCCGTGGTTCTCCACGTGGACAAGCGCCGGTTCCTCGGCGAACTCCAGGATGACGAACGGCCCGCGCAGCCCGGCGTACGCGCCGGCTGCCAGTGGTACCACCCGCAGTGTCACGTGGGGTTGCTCGGCCGCGCCCAGCAGATGGTGCAGCTGCCGGTGCATCACCCCCGGCTCGCCGACCGGACGGCGCAGCGCACCCTCGTCCACCACTGCGAAGAATTGTGGGGCGCTGGCCCGGGTCAGCAGCGCTTGGCGGGCCATCCGGGCGGCGACCAGGTTGTCCAGTTCGGCCTCGGAGATCGTAGGCGCGATGCCCTGGATGATCGCCCGTGCATACTCTGCGGTCTGCAGCAGCCCTGGCACCACAAGTGCCTCGTAGTTCTGGACTCGGGTGGCCTGGGCCTCGAAGTCGATCAGGTTGCGCCACAGCTGGGGCAGGCCTGGCTGGCGGGTCCACCAGCCGCGCTCCTCGGAGCGGCGCACCAGGTCCAGCAGCTCGTCGCGGGTGGTGGCGGACACCTGGTAGAGGCCCAGCAGCGCGGCGACGTCCTCGATCTGCAGGCCGCTGTTGCCGGTCTCGATCCGGCTGATCTTGCTGGGCGATATGCCCAGCCGCTTGGCACCTCCGCGCCGGACAGTCCCGCCTGCTCGCGTAACGTGCGCAGCTCGGTGGCGACCTGGCGGAACTGGACCGAGGTATGGGGTTACCGAGTGTGCACTATGCACGGTGCGTAACGCCGATCCAATCACTCGATCAGATGATTACTTGCAGTACTTGCAACGTTCGACGGTTCCGGCATGGACCGAGTGGACATCGAACGCAAGATCATGAACGAGACCGTGGTCGAGAAGACCTGGGAGATCCCGGCGCAGGGCGGCAAGGGGCCGGTGACCATCGCCCTGCGCATGCCGGATGTGACGATCACGGACTCGCAGGGCAGGTACATCGTGGTCTCACCCGAGCAGGCCGACCTGGTGAGCAGCAGGTGAGCTATATCGTCGACTGGATCGAGGACGCCACCGACAACTAAGCCCCCGCCTCCCATACGGCAGACTCATCCCTCATGAGGCCGACATGTCGTTCAGCGGGCTGAGCGGGGCTATCCGATGCTCGATAGCCCCGCTCAGCCCGCTGAATGCGATTCGCCACCCGGGGTGGAGGGTCCGGTGGGGAGGGGGGATGTGGTGGCTGCAGTGGGGGTGGTGGGGGTGGTGGGAGCGATGGGGCTGCCGCTGGGGGTGCTGTGGGCGTGGCTCGCGCCGGCGGAGTTCGTTGCGCGCTCCGCCATGCCAGGTGCAGTGCTGCCCTTCGTCGGGCAAGACGAGCACCCCTTCGACGACATGGCGACCTTCGTGCTGCTCGGGCTGGCCGCCGGAGTGCTCACGGGCGCGGCGCTGTGGCTGCTCCGGCGGCGCCGCGGCCCCCTGGTGCTGCTCGCCGCGGTGCTCGGCTCGGTGGTCGCGGGGTGGCTCGCGATGCGTACCGGGCTGTGGCTGGTCGCCGCCCGCTACCCCGACCTGGCGAGCACCGGCGCGCCGTTCCCGCGCCCCCCGGTGCTCCAGTCGGCTTGGGTGATCGTCACCCAGCCCTTCGGCGTCGCGGTCACCTACTGCATCACGACCGCCTGGAACGGCAGCGACGACCTCAGTTGCGGCTGACCTTCTCGGCGAACTGGTCCAGCGGTACCGGTACCGCTCGCAGCATCCGCAGGAACACCGCCTCCCGCACCAGTAGCGTGCGCACCAGATGCAACCGATCCACCGGGTCGCGTTCCTCGAGTACGGCTTGACGGTCCTCCAGAGTCAGCAGGCAGTCCGAGGCGAGCAGGTGCGCCAGCGCCGTGATGTCGACGTCCTCCTTGGGCTCCTCCCAGTCGCCGTGCCGCCACGCCGCGCAGCAGTACCGCCGGTGCGCCTCCCGGGCGGCGCGGGCCAGCGCCGGCAGGAGCATCGACCGCTCCGCCAGCGGGTCCGCATCAGGCACCCACTCGACCCTGCCGACCAGATAGGGCGCCGAGGTGTCGTCGATATCGAGCAGTCGGAACCGCTTCTCGCCGCGGCTGACGATGTCGAAGCGACCGTCGGGAAGCCTGCGGGCCTCCTGGAGCACCGCGGTGCATCCGATGTCGTGAGTCTCCTCCACCGAGTCCAGACTCTGCTTGACCGCGATCACTCCGAAACTGCGCCCGGGTACGGCGCCGGTCACCAGGTCGACGGTCAGCTGGCGGTAACGGGGCTCGAAGATGTGCAGCGGAAGCGATGCGCCCGGGAGCAGCACAGCGCTCAACGGGAACAGCGGGACGGTCTCGGCCACCCGTCCACGTTACGACGTCGCGTGCGGATCCGCGCAATGAGCCGGCTCTTCCGGTCTCGGCCGGGGTTCCGGCGGTCGCAGCACGGCGAACGGGTCGGTGACCCGCATGCCGTGTTCCGCGAAGCGGTACAGCGCCGCGGGCCGGCCGCCGGACGGTCCGGGCGCGGCGGTGCCGCCAGTGGCGACCAGCACCCCGCGGCGGGCCAGCACTCGCTGCAGGTTGGTCGCCGACACCCGATGCCCCAGCGCGGCGGCGTAGAGTTCACGCAACGCCGAGACGGTGAACTCCGGTGCCGCCAGCGCAAACCCGAGGTTGGTGTAGGAGAGCTTGGCGCGCAGCCGCTCCCGGGCTCGGCGCACGATCAGGCCGTGGTCGAAGGCGGTGCACGGCGGGCGCCGCAGGGCGTCGGTCACCGGGTGCCATGCCGTGTCCTCGGGCAGCGTGGGGTCGGCCACGCAGGGCACCAGCCCGAGGAACGCGGTGGCCACGGTGCGCCGGTGCGGCATTCGCTCCGGCGCGCTGAACACTTCCAGCTGCTCCACGTGCGCCACCTCGCGGACGTCCACCTTCTCAGCGAGCTGGCGCAACACAGAGGTCTGCACGTCCTCGCAGCGGCGCAGGCGGCCACCCGGCAGCGCCCAGCGCCCGATCTCGGGCTCGATGCCCCGTTGCCACAGCAGCACCCGCAGCTGTCCGTCCCGGACCTGCAGGACCGCGGCGAGAACTTCGTGCACCGCGAGCCCGACGCTGTTATCATTCACGTTTTCGACTATAAGGCGAAAACTGGGGCGAAGACCAGCGCTGTGCTGGCGAAGGAGGGGAGATGGCCGCTACCGCAGCGTCCGCTACTGCTGCGTTGCAGTGGACCCATGCCGGCCACCCAGGGTGGGAGCCAGACCGAGCGTGGCGCCGGGAGGTGCGCGAGCTTGCCCGGCGGCGCGACGCGGTGCTGCTCGCGCACAACTACCAGCTGCCCGAGATTCAGGACATCGCCGACCACGTCGGGGACTCACTGGCGCTGTCCCGCATCGCCGCCGACTGCGCGGCGCGCACCATCGTCTTCTGCGGCGTGCATTTCATGGCCGAGACCGCGAAGATCCTCGCACCGGACAAGACGGTGCTCATCCCGGACGCGCGGGCGGGCTGCTCGCTGGCCGACTCCATCGACGCCGAGCAGCTGCGGGACTGGAAGGGCGAGCACGCGGGAGCCGCGGTGGTGGCCTATGTGAACACCACCGCTGAGGTGAAGGCCGAGGCCGACATCTGCTGCACCTCCTCCAACGCCGTCGAGGTGGTCAACTCGATCCCGGTGGAGCGGGAGGTGCTGTTCCTGCCCGACCAGTTCCTCGGCGCGCACGTGCAACGCGTCACCGGCCGGAGCAACCTGCGCGTCTGGGCCGGGGAGTGCCACGTGCACGCCGGGATCAACGGCTCCCAGCTGGCCGCGAAGGCCGCCGCCGCGCCTGAGGCCGAGCTGTACATCCACCCGGAATGTGGCTGCGCGACCAGCGCCCTGTACCTGGCCGGCGAGGGTGCGGTGCCCGCCGGGCGAGTGCGGGTCCTGTCCACCGGCGGCATGCTCGACGCCGCCCGAGCGACCAGGGCCCGCGAGGTGCTGGTGGCCACCGAGGTCGGCATGCTGCATCAGCTACGGCGCGCGGCTCCCGGGGTGGAGTTCCACGCGGTGAACGACCGGGCATCCTGCCGTTACATGAAGATGATCACTCCAGCGGCACTGCTGCGCGCACTTCGCGAGGGTGTCGAGGAGGTGACCGTCCCGGCCGACATCGCGCGGCGGGCCCGGGGCGCGGTGCGGCGCATGATCGAGATCGGTCAGCCGGGCGGCGAGGAATGACGAGCCGGCAGCTCACCGTGGACCTCGCGGTGGTCGGCACCGGCGTCGCTGGGCTGACCGCAGCCCTGCGTGCCGCCGAGCTCGGCCTGCGGGTGGTGGCCGTGACCAAGACCGCGGTGGGGGACTGCAACACCCGATGGGCGCAGGGTGGTGTCGCGGTGGTGCTGCCCGGTACCGGTGACAGCGTGGACGCGCACGTGGCGGACACGCTGGCGGCCGGTGCCGGGCTGTGCGATGAGGTCGCCGTCCGGGAGATCCTGGCCGCCGGCCCGGCTGCGGTCAGCGCGCTGCGGGACTGCGGTGCCGTCTTCGACGGCGACGCTGGAGACCTGGAGCGCACCCGGGAAGGCGGGCATCGGGCCTTCCGGGTGGTTCACGCAGGCGGTGACGCCACCGGAGCCGAGATCGAGCGGGCACTGGTCGGCGCGGCCCGTGACGGGCGGTTGCCGTTGGTGGAGGGGCAGTCGGTCACCGACGTACTGCGCGACGACACCGGCCGGGTGGCCGGGCTCGCGCTGCTCGGGGACGGTTGTGGCGCGGGGGTGCTGCGCGCGCGGGCTGTACTGCTCGCCACCGGAGGCCTCGGCCGGCTCTACGCCGTCAGCACCAATGCCGATGGTGCTACCGGCGACGGGCTGGCGCTCGCGCTGCGGGCTGGGGCGATGACCGCTGATCTGGAGTTCGTCCAGTTCCATCCGACGGTGCTGTACGTCGGAGCGGGCGCGCGGGGCCGGCAGCCGCTGGTCACCGAGGCGATCCGGGGCGAGGGCGCGGTGCTGCTGGACACCACCGGCTTCCCGGTGATGACCGGCGTGCATCCCCTCGGCGCGCTCGCGCCGAGGGACGTCGTGGCCGCCGCGATCACCACTCGGATGGCCCAGACGGGTACCGACCACGTGCTGCTGGACGCCACCCGCCTCGGCGGCGCGGTGCTGCGCCATCGCTTCCCGACAGTGCACGCGGCCTGTATGGCCTGCGGCGTGGACCCGGCTCGCGTGCCGATTCCGGTGGCCCCGGCCGCGCACTACCAGTGTGGCGGCGTGGTCACCGACACCAGCGGCCGGACGACGGTGCCCGGGCTCTACGCCGCTGGGGAGCTGGCCCGGACCGGTCTGCACGGCGCGAACCGGCTGGCCTCCAACAGCCTGCTGGAGGGGCTGGTGATGGGGGCCAGGGCCGCGGTGGCGGTGGCGGCCGACCTCGCGGTGTCTCCGCGCCCCGGCCCGCCGCTACCACCCCGCGAGAGGTACCCGGTGGCTGATCGCGACGCGGTGCGGCATTCGATGAGCGCCTACGCCGGCATCGGGCGGGACGCCGCAGGGCTGGCCGCCGCCTCGGCGGTCGCGCGCGCCACCACGCGGCGACGGCTACGGACCCCGCGCGACGCCGAGGACGCCGGGCTCACCCTGGCTGCGGCCGCTGTGCTCGCCGCCGCGAGCGCGCGCACCGAAAGCCGCGGCTGCCACCTCCGCACCGATCATCCACGCGCCGCGGTGCGTTGGCGACGCAGCATCACCGTGATGCTCGACGCCGAAGGCGTCCCGATGGTCGCCCAGCCGATGCCGGTGGGAGGGGTGGCGTGAGCGGCGAGGTCTCGGGACTCGATGTCCAGGAGATGCACCGGGTCGTCAGCACCGCGCTGGAGGAGGACCTGTGCTATGGCCCGGACGTCACTACCGCGGCCTGCGTGCCCGCCGGCGCTGTCGCGACGGCGACCGTCTCGCCACGCGGACCCGGCACGCTCGCCGGACTGCCGGTATTCCTGGCCGTGCTCGACGCGGTGCTCGGAACGGGCGGATACGAGGTCACCGCTGGGCGCCAGGACGGTGACCGACTTGCCGCCGGGGACGTCGCGCTCACCGTGCGTGCCCCGGTGGCCGGCCTGCTCACCGCTGAGCGCACCGGGCTCAACCTGCTGTGTCACCTCTGCGGGGTGGCCACCGCCGCCTCGGCGTGGGTGAATGCGGTGGCCGGCACCGGCGCGTCGATCCGGGACTCCCGCAAGACCCTCCCCGGGCTGCGCGCGCTGCAGAAGTACGCGGTGCGCTGTGGCGGCGGGCTCAACCATCGGATGGGTCTCGGGGACGCGGTTCTGATCAAGGACAATCACGTGATCGCCGCTGGTTCGGTGACCGCGGCCATCACGGCCGTCCGGGCTTTGGCCCCGCAGTTGCCCTGCGAGGTGGAGGTCGGCACGCTGGCGGAGCTGGACGAAGCACTGGCCGCCGGGGTGCCGCTGGTACTGCTGGACAACATGACCGTGCCGCAGTGCGCCGAGGCGGTCCGCCGCGCCGCCGGCTCGGGTACCGAGCTGGAGGCCTCCGGCGGGCTGACCCTGGACCTCGCGCGGGCCTACGCCGAGACCGGGGTGCGCTACCTGTCGGTGGGCGGCCTCACCCACTCCGCCCCGGCGCTGGATCTCGGCTTGGACCTGGCGTGAGCGCTAGTGGCCAGCGCAGTGCGCGTCGATGATCCGCAGCACGCAGTCGGCGTAGCTCAGCAGCAGGTCCACCGCCGCGTCGTTGCGGGCGGTCTCGCGCTCGATCACGTTCGCCGGTGGGTAGAAGCCACCGCGCGTCAGACTGGTCGGGTACATCTCCAGGGTGTAGGACCAGATGTGGTGCCGCGCCCACATCCAGTCGCCGATCGACCCGTCGTTGATGTAGAGGTGGCTGGACTGCTCCGGGGTGTAGCCGTCGGTGGCGGCCATCTGGCGATGTCGTACTCGGCGCCGTCCGGGTTGGCCATCGGCATCACCCAGATCTTTCTCGACCTCACCAGCCGGGTGATGGCCGGATCGGTGCCATAGCCCTCCGCCAGCCGCCGCACGATGTGCGGGCACATCTCGACGGTGAGGTGCTCACGGGCATGCTGCGCGCAGGTGAACAGCACCTCGGGCTCGTGGGAGTCGGCGTGCACATCGTCGCTGATCTTCACCAGCGGCAGTGGACGGCCCTGCGCCGACCGGCCGTAGCTGGACACCGCCACCTGGTGGGGGTGCGCCGCGGCCAGCGAGTCCAGCTCAGCGGTGAGCTTGCGGTAGGTGTGATAACCCCGGTACCCGATCGGGAACTCGCCGGCACTGGTGCCACCAGCCCCGGCACTGGTGCCACCGCGGGAAGGGGGACCAGCCGCAGCCCGCCGGCGCGCAACCGACCCGCCTGCGCGGGCGTGGCCCGGACCTCCAGATAGTCGCGACCGCCGCCGAGCACGTCTACGCCCTGACGCGCCACCATGGCGCGCGCAGTCGGTGTGGTCACCCCCGGCACCCGGTAGGCCGACAACGGCGTGGCCGGGGGCTCGGGTGCGGGCGCCGCGACCGCGGTGAGCGGAACAGCCAGCGCGAGCATCGCCAATGCGGCGATCACGGCAACACGGCGCATCGACATCGCGCGGAGCGTAACGATCACACCCCTTCCCGTATTGAGCGGGCTGAGCGGGGTTATTCGAGGCGGGTAACCCCGCTCAGCCCGCGCACCGGTGACCGACGCGTCGAGCCCGCCCTGCGGGCCGGTGGGGTGCCCGCCACCACAGGCGTGCTGTGACCGGGCGCTTCCGCCCATGGCCTTTGTGGGATAGCTCGCTAGGGAGCGGGCTCAGCGGGTGGAAGGCCGTACTTGCGCACCGCGACCGGCATCACCGGATACCGCCCTTCGTAGATCCGCTGGTGCAGCTCCGCTTCGACAATGGCCCGTATGATCGGTAGCTGCCGCGTGGCGTCCTTGATGCTGGTCACCTGCAACGGCCAGTCCCCGGCGGTTGAGCCATGCAGATGGGCGTGGTTGAAGCTGCGTCGGAACCAGGCGATCACCTGGACTGGCGCGACTGGACCACCGTTCCGGGACACGGCTTCCCGTTGCCGGGGCCAGGACAGCTCCCAGCGCTCGCCCACGCTGCCATCACCCTGTTCGACGCTGCGGCGGGTGATCTCGCCGGTGTTCTCCAGAAAAGTCGCGTCGGCCTCGGCCAGGACGCCGCGAACCACCGGATCGAGCAGCTCGACCGCCCGGTGGAACACGCTCAGCCGGTCTGGCCACGACGTGGCGCCCTCGTAACTGCGCGCGACCAGATCCGCCAAGTGCCGCATCAGGTCCTCTTCGCGCAACCCAGATCCGTCGTGCATCGTCACATCGACAGGATGACGCATTCAGCAGGCTCAGCGGGGTCATGGGCATCTTATTTACCCCGCTGAGCCTGCTGAATGCGGGTGGAGCAGGCTGGGGGGGTGAGACGGGTGGTTGTGTTGGATTACGGGTCGGGGAATCTGCGGTCCGCTGAGCGGGCGCTGCGGCGGGCGGGCGCGGAGGTGGCGGTGACCGCCGACGCCGACGCCGCGCTGAACGCCGACGGGTTGGTGGTGCCGGGGGTCGGGGCCTTCGCCGCCTGCATGGCCGGGCTGCGCTCGGTGCGCGGTGACCGGATCATCGGTCGCCGGCTGGCCGGTGGCCGCCCGGTGTTGGGGATCTGCGTTGGGATGCAGGTGCTGTTCAGCTCCGGCGTCGAGCACGGGGAGCGGACCGAGGGGTGCGGTGAGTGGCCCGGGACCGTGGAGCGGCTGAAGGCCGACGTGCTGCCGCACATGGGGTGGAACACCGTCGCGCCGTCGGTGGGCTCGCGGCTGTTCGCCGGCCTGGACTCCGGCGCCCGCTTCTACTTCGTGCACTCCTACGCCGCCCGCCGCTGGGAGCTGGAGAGTTCAGAGCTGCTGGCGCCACCGCTGGTGACCTGGGCCGAGCACGGCGAGCCGTTCGTCGCCGCGGTGGAGAACGGGCCGCTGTGGGCGACCCAGTTCCACCCCGAGAAGTCCGGCGACATCGGCGCGCACCTGCTGAGCAACTGGATCGCGACGCTGTAGCCGAGGCGGTTCAGAGAACCTGACCCCCTTCAAGGGGTATCGGGGGTGTGTGACCTCCATGTGAGCTTGACCTCGAAGTTACCCGACATACCCGTCTTGGCGATCACCGCGCCGACCTCCGCATCCAGTCGTACACCGAAAGTGATCTCCACCTCGTCCGGGTGCCTGGCCATGGTCTGGAACTGGGTCAACGCGACGACCGCCGCGTCGCGGACCTCGCCCAGCGCCGTCTCGAAAGTCGCCCTGGCTTCGCGGATCCTTCCTTGCCGCGACACCCGTGCCACGCCTGGCTCCTCGTCGACGTCGACGAGTACCGAACCCCCGCCTTCGAGTCCGAATCGGGCCAGCTCCGGCACAGTCACACCTCTCTTCCTATCGTGCCGCTGGTGACAACGACCACTAATGTCCGCACCGCATGGTCAGCCATTCCGCGGGCGCTATTCCCAGTCGAACCTTGTCGAGTTCGTCGAGAAGCTGGTCTAGCTGGTTGGGGTCGCTCAGGTACTCCAACACCGCGTGGCGAAACGCGTCACGCATGGTCGTTGGCATGAGGTCGGCCGCATCGTAACACAGCGTGGTGGCGTTGGTCAGCGTGTCGGCAATTTTTTTGCTGACGCTGTCCGGGTAGACGTCGTGATTCACTTTCTTGTTCACGGACAAGCCGCCGCCACCACTATGTGGCCAGATCGCCTGCGCTTCGGCGGTTGCCAGGTACTTGATCAGTTGTCGCGCCTGCGGGGTGTCGTTGAACATGGTTGCCATGTCACCCGATACTTTAAAAGCTCCGGCTGCGGCATCAGCGGGGAAGGGGAAGAAGTCGAAATCAGCCCCCGGCTTCAGCTTATCCTTTCTGCCATTCTGGTAACTGGCCATGATGAACGAAGCTTGGTGATCCAAGTAGCATCCTGGTGGGTTCGTGAACATCGGACGTCCCGCGTCTGTCCAGTCGGTCAACAGCGCCGATCTGGATCCTGCGGAAGCCGTGATCGTACCCCATTCACGCCATGCCTTCTTGACTTGCTCTGATGTCCAGGAAAGCTTGCCGGAAGCCCACTGTTGGTAGATTCCTGTACCGAACTGGTGCAGCAGGATGTCCTCGATCCAGTCCGTGCCCGGCCAGCCGGAGATCGGGGTCGAGCCCATGCCCATGCACCACGGCCTACCGCCTGTCCTGGCTATGGTCTCGCCCAGGGTGACGAGCTGGTCCCAGGTCCGAACCTCTGGCGCGGGGCGCTGCCTCGGGTTGTACCAGATGAGGCTCTTGAGGCTCACCTTGACCACTACCCCATACGGGCTACCCGTACCTAGTCTCTGCACTTCCGGCCATTGCTTGATATATGCGTCCCGTTCGGGCTTCTCGGTCACGTCGTCAAGGCTGTGCAGCTTGTTGCTGTTCAGGTACTGTCGCAGACCGCCGGGATTGGACAGAATCGCGATGTCCGGAGGCGTGCCGTTCTGCATCTCCGAAGCCAGTTCCTCGTCCACGGCGCGCGTACCCTGATACTTGACCTGCACGCCGGTGTCCAGGGTGAACTGTTTCAGCACCTTCTCGAAGCTCTGTTGCTCCCCGTCGGTCCAGGAACCCAGTACGCTAACCGAGCCGGCGGAGTCTGGGGTGGAGCACGCCGCGAGAATGGCATTGGTGAGAATAGCCACGATGAACAGGGAGGATGCTCGACGCCTGGTGCGCATCATCTCGGTCGATACCTGTATTCCTCTATCCGTGGCCAGAGCCCGAGTGGGATGAACATGAAGAAGATCAGCCCGGCCGGGATGGGGATGAAGTACTTCCAGCTGGCATTCTCGCCAGCATCATAAATGCGGTTGTTGAAGTCTCCGACCCGCTTGGCTACGCGCTCGTCGGAGATCTCTGCAGTGGTGTTGCCAGCGGACTTGTGATGGGAGACGAACTGGTCGACGGTGGGACCGCACCCACCGTTCACACCCGTGCATTCGCTCTCCATCAGTTCGCTCAGTGCCTGCTGTCCTCGGACATCTGCCGCGGATGGCTGATCCCGCCAGAGGCGCACGACCTCGTTCAGGGTGTCCCGGGAACTTTCCAGTCGATGCTGGGAGACGACCGCGAGAGACGTCACGATGGACAGTCCGACCAGAACTACTGTGGCAAGCAGCAGCCACGGGTTCACGGCACGCCTAAATCGGCGCCTCAAGAACACCTGGGTCACCACCAGCAGCACGAACAGGAGGACAATCGGTACGACCCACTGAAGAAGGTTCTCGGCTGTCATCGAACTTGCGGCGATGTGATCGTTCAGTACCCTGGTCTGATCACCCACAAGGTTGTTGAGCTCGGTCAGGATCGGACTGTCTCCGGCATGCAGTAGGTGTGACGCGGACCACAGGTCGGCCGTGCCCAAAGGGGTTCCGGCGTGCGCGCCGGCCTGCCCGACCAAGCCCGAGTAATTCTCCAGTAGTGCCTCCAGCAACTGTATCCGCTGGCTGCCCCTGCCTGCGGCGTTGCGCTCGGCGACCTGGACCAGACGCTGACTGGCGAACGTCAGCTGGTGCTGGTACTCCAGGCCCGGCCCACTGAGCGTTACCTCACCACTCCTGAAGTTGTCAACGGCCGCACTGTCGGCCTTCACCAGGGCGTCTCGCGCCGCGAGCACGTCCAGGATCGCGGGAGCCGTGGTGTCCCGTACTGTGTCAACGGTGCCGTACACCCTCTGAAATACCCACCAGCACATGCCGCCGACCACCATGGTGGTGACCAAGAGGAGTGCGCACAGGACCCACAGGGTCTTGCCTGTCGTGGTTTTTGGCGCTGTTGGCGGCGGCGCAGCCACCGCGTCCGCGGTCACCGGGTCAGCCATGTCGTCACCGCGTGGTCCAGGGGCGGACTTTATTAGCCCGGTCGACCAGGATGCCGTGGTCGTCGGAGTTGCGGGCTTGCCGGGCTAGCGCGCGGAAGGAACTTTCGAGCAGCTCACGAAGCCCCCGCTCGCTGACGTGGTCACCGAGGACATCATGGCCGTTCAACTGCTGGTCATCCCCTGTCTCGCGGACCCAGTCCAGCGCGACCTCGCGCGCGGTCGCCGTGAGGCGCTCCCGAGCGGCGCCATGCGGATCGCCTCCATCCAGGTATAGGGACGGCAGTCGACTGACCACCGCACTGAACTCGGTGGCGGTCGGCAGGCGGGTCCCGTTTCCGGGCCTTGCCACCAGGCGTCCGGATAGGATTCGAACTGCGGCGATCCTGGCCGCGTCGTAGTGCCGGGAGACGTCGGGTACCTCGTCGAGGATCGTCACGGCCTCGTTCCTTGTGCCACGGCGCAGGCAGATGCGGGCGAGGCCGAACGCGGCACTGGCCTGCGAACGGTCTCGGCGCCAGACCGCCTCATAGTAATGCTGGGCGTCGTCGAGGTTGCCCAGTTGCTCGTGGCAGAAACCGAGCGCCAGCTTCGGTGCGTCTTCTCCTGGCAGTGCTCGGTAGACCTCAGCGAAATTCGACTCCGCGTCGGTGATCTCGCCGTTCGCCAGCGTGAGCAGCCCGTGGTGCCAGGCTATGCGCCAGTCATAGTCAGCGGCCTGACCGAGAATCCTCTCGGCCTCGCGTAGGCATCCCTGGGCCTTCTCAAGGTCGGCCGGCTCGAGGTGCGCGCGGCATTCACACAACTGGATCTCGACGGATTCCTGCGGGAACGTCGCGAGCGTGTCGATGAGCCGGCGCGACTCGGTCGCGCTCACTGTTGCCAGGAAACTCGCCGCTGGGTCGTCCCGATCCACCTGGGGCGCCGGCAGGCCGACGGCGATCGCGGTCGCGCTCGGCCGACCGTCGAGCAGCACGGTCACGTGCTCGGCGGCAGGGTTGGTCGTCCAGCTATCCAGTGGCGGCACCATGCCAAGCCCGGCGTCGAGCAGGGTTGCCGTCACCGTGAACACGGCTGAGGGCTCGGGGCGTGGCTGTCCGTCTCGTAGTGAGAGAACCTCCCGCAGCACGCCTCTGAGCTGCTGGGACATCGCCGCCGCAGAGGGAAAACGGTTGTCGGCCTGCTCGTGGGTCGCCCGCTGCAGTACCCGGCGGAAGGATTCGATGCCGAACGAGACTCGATCATTGTCCGGCTCAGTGGGGGGTTTGTGCACATCCGCGGTCACGCTGAACAACTCTTCGAGCGTCTTCCCGACCGTGTGAATGTCGGACTGCACCGTCAGGCCACGCGTGCGGATCTCCTCGCGACTGATCTGGAAATGTTGTGTCCCGACCATCGGCAACTGGCGGTCGCCGATCCTGCGTGCCGCGCCGAGATCGATTATCTTGACACGGTTCGCGCTCCTGATCACGTTGCTCGGCTTCATGTCACAGTACAGCAACCCGTGGCCGTGCAGATACTCGAACGCGGCGAGGATCTCAATGCCGTAGGCGAGGACATGTTCGACCAGCAGCGGTCCGCCCAACGGATCCTGATGCTTCGCGGCCAGGTCCTTGACCTCGGCCAGTGACAGCCCACCGACGTACTCCATCACGATGTAGTCGGTCAGCTCGTCGGAGTTTGGCTCGGGATGGGTGACGAAGTTGAAGATACGGACGATGTTGGGGTGGTCGAGCGTGGTGAGGAAGCGTCGTTCTGACACCGCCAGTGCGACCGCCCGCGCATCGTTCGTATTGATCAGCCCCTTGAGGGCGACGTAGTTGCCATCCAGGTGCGTATCCCTGGCCAGGTAGACCCAACCGAGGCCACCTCGAGCCACACTGCCGACGACCTCATACTGGTCCGCCACGAGATCACCCGTGCTCAGCCTCGGGGTGGAGAAGGGGGCGTTACACCGCGGACAGCGTCCTTCGACGCGGGCGGGCTCACCGGCATGGCTGCGCCCGACCTCGGCCGTGCAGCCATCCTTGCCGCAGATCCAGCCCTGCTCAGGAATCTTCGGATCGGTCAGGATCCTGGTGGCGGGATCGGGAAGGTTCAGGATCGGCAGTGGCACCAGACCTGCACACATCCATTCCGTTGTGCCCGGTTGCCCGTTATCCGGTGTGTCCGGGGTGGGCGTGCGGCCGTCCGGATCAGAGAACAAGGGCGCCGAGTCGGTCAAGGATCTGGCGACATCCAGGCTGGGCGACAACGGCTGGCGGAAAGTAAGCAGCAGGCGGTGGCCCCGTTTCGCGAGCGGCTCGAGCACTCCGGTCAGCAGTGCTTCGGGCTGCTCGGCGTCGTCGATGCCGGCCACCACGATGGTCATCGGTGGCAGACTGTCCCACAGCTGGGCGGTTGGTTCCGTCGGGTGGTCGACCGGGATGCCGGCCCTTTCGGCGATGCGCCGAGTCACCTCTGCCGGCGTCTTGCCGGTGACGTCGACGGCGAGGTCGATGCTGCCCGGCGAGGGGACGGTCCCCTGGGGGGCCTGAGTCATGAGCGGATCCGCTGAGCTGGGTCGCTGTTCTCGGTCGGCGAGGCTGATGGTGCGGCGTACCGTGGCTGATCCCGGCGCGTCCGGGTTCCCCGTGATGATGATCTGAATGTTCTCTGTCGCCCGGTGTCGCTCCATCCAGGACACGATCTTTCGGGCGAGGTCATCGTCGAGAACCTGCGATCCGAGCCTCTCGACGAGGCTCGGATCCGCTGCCTTGGCGCCGCCTACCCATGTACCCACCCGGGGAAGATGTCTGACGATCGTTTCGACGGGCAGCAGGTAGGAAAGCCCGGACTCCTCATCGGTGTATCTGCCGACCACTATGCCGATGACGCATTGTGTCACGGTATCGAAAACCGGCGCACCGCTGAAACCGGCGCGCACCGGCCCGCCCGCCGATGTCGCGTCCATCTGCACCCATTCACCGCCCGGTCCGCAGCGTCCGGACAGCTTCGCGTCCACCCACATGCCGTTCTCCAGGCCTCGGGGAAACCCACAGGTGTAGACGGCGCGGCCGCGGGTCACGGATAGCCGGCGCAGTGGGGTGGTCGAGCCGATGGGCTGCGGCGCGTCGAGCTCGAGCAAGGCGATGTCACCGCCGTCGGCGTCGTTGGGCGGTACCCATCCGCCGTGCGCGACCCGCGCTCTCGCTGACCGCACCGGGCGCAGACCGACGAAGTCGATGATCACATCGATGGCGGGGACGGTGTTCACGGCGCCGAGATCGTGCGCGTCGGACCGGAGCAGGACGTGCGCACAGGTCAGCACGTAGCGGGTGCCCAGCAGGATGCCGGCACCCAGAACAGCGCCATCAGCGTCGCGAATGCGCACCCGCCATCGGTCCTGCTCGGCTACCGCATCCATGGAGCTCCCGCGGTCGACGCCCACCCGGGCCGAGACTACGCCGCCGGCCTCGGTGAGCGCCGCCGCGCGAGCGGTGCCCTCGACGGGCCTAGGGTGGGCCGGTGAGCTTCGTGCTGCTGCCCGCGGTGGACGTCGCCGGCGGCCGGACCGTCCGCCTCACCCAGGGTGAGGCCGGCACCGAGACGTGGTACGGCGACCCGATGGAGTCCGCGCTGGTCTGGCAGGCCGAGGGAGCCGAGTGGATCCACCTGGTCGACCTGGACGCGGCGTTCGGTCGGGGCGCCAACGCCGAGCTGGTGGCCGAGGTCGTCGGCAGGCTGGACATCGCGGTGGAGCTCTCCGGGGGTATCCGGGACGACGCGTCGCTGCGGCGCGCGCTGGCCACCGGGTGCGCCCGGGTGAACCTGGGTACCGCCGCCGTGGAGGACCCGACCTGGTGCCGCGCGGTGATAGCCGAGCATGGCGAGCGGATCGCGGTGGGGCTCGACGTCCGGATCGTCGACGGGCGCCACATCCTGGCCGCCCGCGGCTGGACCGTGTCCGGCGGGGACCTCTGGGAGGTGCTCGAGCGCCTGGACGCCGACGGCTGTCCACGTTACGTGGTCACCGACGTCACCAAGGACGGAACGCTGCGCGGCCCGAACCTGGATCTGCTGCGCGCGGTCTGCGCCCGAACGAAGGCTCCCGTGATCGCCTCCGGCGGGGTCTCCGGGGCCGGTGACGTGGCCGCGCTTGCCGCGCTGGCCCCCGACGGTGTGGAGGGCGCGATCATCGGCAAGGCGCTCTACACCGGGGCGCTCACCCTGCCCGCCGCGCTGGCCGCCGCCCGCTGACCCCAGCCCGGAAACCGGACCCCGCAGCATAGGCTGAGCGGATGGCCGTTGCCGTGCGCGTGATCCCGTGCCTGGACGTCGACGCCGGCCGGGTGGTCAAGGGGGTGAACTTCACCGCGCTGCGGGATGCCGGCGATCCGGTCGAGCTGGCAGGCGCCTATGACGCGCAGGGCGCCGACGAGCTGACCTTCCTGGACGTCACGGCCTCCTCGGCGGACCGGGAGACGACCTATGACGTGGTCCGCCGCACGGCGGAGTGCGTCTTCATCCCGCTCACCGTCGGTGGGGGTGTCCGCGAGGTGTCCGATGTGGACCGCCTGCTGCGGGCTGGCGCGGACAAGGTGAGCATCAACACCGCCGCGGTGGCCCGCCCCGAGCTGCTACGCGAGGCCAGTCACCGCTTCGGCGCGCAATGCATCGTGCTCTCGGTGGATGCCCGGCGGGTGCCACCCGGCGAGCCACCGACCCCCTCCGGCTTCGAGGTGACCACTCACGGTGGGCGGCGTGGCACCGGGATCGACGCGGTGGCCTGGGTTGCTCGCGGGCAGGAGCTGGGCGTGGGGGAGATCCTGCTCAACTCGATGGACACCGACGGCACCAAGACGGGCTTCGATCTGGAGATGATCTCGGCCGTGCGGGCGGTCGTCGCGGTCCCGGTGATCGCCAGTGGCGGCGCGGGCGAGGTGGCGCATTTCCCGCCCGCGGTGGCGGCCGGCGCTGACGCGGTGCTCGCCGCCAGCGTCTTCCACTTCGGGCGGTTGCGGATCGGCGAGGTCAAAGACGGCCTTCGCCGCGCGGGGGTGACGGTCCGGTGAGCGGGCTGGACAGTGGACTGGACCCGGCGATCGCCGAGAGGCTGAAACGCGACGCCGACGGGCTGGTGTGCGCCGTCGTGCAGCGGCACGGCACCGGTGAGGTGCTGATGGTGGCCTGGATGGACGACGAGGCGCTGCACCGCACGCTGAGCACCGGCAGGGCCACCTACTGGTCCCGCAGCAGGCAGGCCTACTGGGTCAAGGGTGAGACCTCCGGGCACGCCCAGCACGTGCGCGAGGTACGGCTGGACTGCGATGGCGACGCCCTGCTGCTCATCGTCGACCAGGTCGGCCCAGCCTGCCACACTGGGGAACCAACCTGTTTCAGCAGGTCGGTGCTTGTGAGTGGCGATGCGACCTATAGGTCGCATCGCCACTCACAAGACGCCGGTCAAGTACCGCTGTAGGGTCGGGGCGATCGCTGTGACCACGGTGTTGTGGTCGGCGGAGGCCAGCGGCTCCAGGCGGATCACGTAGCGGATCATGGCGAGCCCCGCGATCTGGGTGCCGCACAGCGATGCGCGCAGCTCGAGCTGGTCCGGAGCCACCGAGGAGACGACGCGACCGAAGATCACTCGGCCGATGAGCTCGCGCATCATCCGAGCGGCTCCCTCGTGGCTGGCCACGCTGCGCAGCAGAGCGGTCAGTGCCCCACCGCCATCGGCGTCCCAGGCGGACAGGAAGGTGCGTAAGATCCACTCGGCGGACCGCTCAGGGTCCCCGTCGAGGATTCTGTGGACGATCCTCCCGGGGTCGACCGGGATCTCCATGGCGGCGACGAAGAGCCCGTCTTTGCCGCCGAACCAGTGGTTGACCATCGCGGGATCCACGCCGGCCCGCTGGGCGATCGCTCGTACGGTGGCACTGTCGAAGCCACGCTCGGTGAACTCCACTCTGGCTGCGGCGAGCAGGGTCGCCCGGGTGTCCTCACCGGCGGGACGGCGCCCCCGGGGACGGCCCCGGCCGCCGCGCTCGTCCGCCATGATGCCCAGCTCCTCTTTTCAACGGTAGATGAAAAGGTATGCCAGAGCACATCCTGGAGTCAACGGCGGGCACAATGGTTCCATGGTCAGCATCTCCGACACCGGTAGTGGGCGGCTACGGCCGAACCGGGAGTGTTTTCGCGCCCTGGCGACTGATCGCCGGGTGATCCCGGTGACCCGGACGCTGCTCGCCGATGGCGAGACCCCGCTGGGGGTGTACCGCAAGCTTGCCCAGGGCCGGCCCGGAACCTTCCTGCTCGAGTCGGCGGAGAACGGCTCATCCTGGTCGCGCTGGTCCTTCGTCGTGGTGCACAGCGCCGCCACGCTCACCGAGTCCGGTGGTCGCGCGGTCTGGCGCGGGACGCCGCCGGTAGGGCTTCCCGGGGTGGGGGGGTCGTGGGCGGGTACTCCGCTGGAGGCGTTGCGGCAGACCGTCGCGGCACTGCGCACCGAGCCGCTGCCCGGCCTGCCCCCGTTCACCGGCGGGATGGTCGGCTACCTCGGCTACGACGCGGTCCGGCGTCTGGAGCGGCTGCCCGAGTTGGCGGTGGACGACCTCGAGGTGCCCGAGCTGGTGATGCTGCTGGCCACCGACCTCGCCGCGCTGGACCACCATGAGGGCACCGTCACGCTGATCGCCAACGCGATGCTCGATACCTGCTCATCCGCCGTAGGCGGCGAGGGGGACGACTCCCCGCGCCACGTTGATGAGGCCTATGACGACGCGGTGGCCCGCCTGGACGCGATGGTCGAGAAGCTGTGCACGCCGGCACCGGGCAGTGCGGCCGTGTTCAGCCGGCCGGCACCGGAGTTCCTGCGCCGCCGCAGCCCGCAGCAGCACCACGCCGCGGTCGAGGCGGCCAAGGAGGCGATCCAGGCCGGCGAGGCATTCCAGGTGGTGGTGTCCCAGCGCTTCGAGATCGCCACTGACGCCGACCCGCTGGACATCTACCGGGTGCTGCGCACCACTAACCCCAGCCCGTACATGTACCTGCTCAACCTGGAGGAGTTCAGCATCGTCGGCAGCAGCCCGGAGTCTCTGGTGACGGTGCGGGACGGGAAGGTCACCACGCACCCGATCGCCGGCACCCGCCGCCGCGGTGCCGACCCGGACGAGGACTGCCGGCTGGAGAAGGACCTGATGGTCGACGAGAAGGAGCGCGCCGAGCACCTCATGCTGGTCGACCTCGGGCGCAACGACGTCGGCCGGGTGTGCCTTCCCGGCTCGGTGCACGTCACCGACTTCTTCCGGGTCGAGCGCTATAGCCACGTCATGCACCTGGTGTCCACGGTCACCGGTGAGCTGGCGCCGGGATACACGGCGTTCGACGCGGTGGCCGCCTGCTTCCCCGCCGGGACGCTGTCCGGGGCGCCCAAGCCGAGGGCGATGGAGCTCATCGAGGAGCTCGAGCCCACCCGGCGGGGTGTGTACGGGGGAGTGGTCGGCTACCTGGACTTCGCCGGGGACGCCGACACCGCGATCGCCATCCGCACCGCGATGGTCCGCGACGGGGTGGCGTACGTGCAGGCCGGTGGGGGCATCGTCGCCGACTCCGACCCGGTGGCCGAGGACGCCGAGTGCCTGAACAAGGCGGGCGCGGTGCTGGCCGCCATCGCGGCGGCGGGCACCTTGCGGCTGGCCGCCGGCGAGCTCGCCGGGTCGCTGCGTGCCTGAGCGCGCTCCCTCGCGCAGGGCGCTCGCGGCCACCATCACGGCGCTGGTCGCGGCGTCGGTGATGCTCGGCGGCGCGGCGACGCTCGGGTGGGCCCAGCTCGCTGTCCAGGTGCCGCTACACGGCATCGTCCCGGTGCGGGTGGACGGGTCCGCGGTGCTGCCGGTGCTGGGCCCGCTGGCGGTCCTGGCGCTCGCCGCGGTGGCCGCGGCGCTGGCGACCGCCGGGTGGGCGCGAGGGCTGCTCGGGGCCTTGCTGCTGGCCGCGGCGGTGCCGCCGATCGTGGCGGTGCTGCGGGTGGCCGACGGGCGTTGGCTCACCGGCGCCGCGATAGCCGCAGCCCAGCTGCCCGCTCGGTCGGTCCCGCTCGGTTCGGCTGTGCTGTTCGCGGGACCGGCACTGGCTGCGGGCGGGGCGTTACTGCTCGCCACGGCGGGTGTCGCGCTGGGGGTGCGGGGGCACCGGATGCCGCGGCTGGGTCGCCGCTACCAGGCGCCGACCGCCCGGTCAGGTGGGGACGTGCCCCCGGAGGGACGGTTCTGGGAGCGGATGGACGCCGGTGAGGACCCTACCGCGTCGGGACACCCCCGGTGACGGGGCGTCGCGCGGGCCGGAGCTAGCATCGAGACCCGGCTGCGCAGGGGCGGAAGGGGAGAGGCTTGAGCGTCTTGGAGGCGATCCTCGAAGGGGTCAGAGCGGATCTCGCTGATCGCGAAGCCGCTGTCGGGTTCACTGAGATCAAGCGGCGCGCCACCCGGATGCCGGCTCCCCGGGACGCCCTGACCGCGCTGCGGGGGCCCGGGATCGGTGTCATCGCGGAGGTGAAGCGCCGCAGCCCGTCCGGGGGAGCCTTGGCCGATATCCCCGACCCGGCCGCGCTCGCCGCCGACTACGCTGAGGCTGGCGCGCGCATGATCAGTGTGTTGACCGAGGGTCGGCGCTTCGGCGGCTCGCTGGCCGACCTGGACGCGGTGCGCGCCGCGGTGGGTCTGCCGGTGCTGCGCAAGGACTTCATCGTCAGCCCCTACCAAGTGCACGAGGCACGGGCGCACGGCGCGGACGTGGTGCTGCTGATCGTCGCCGCGCTGGAGCAGAACGCGCTGGAGGCGCTGGTCGACCGGGTGGAGTCGCTGGGGATGGCCGCGCTGGTCGAGGTGCACACCGCCGAGGAGGCCGACCGCGCGTTGGAGGCCGGCGCGACCCTGATCGGGGTCAACGCCCGCGACCTGCACACCCTGGACGTGAACCCGGACGTCTTCAACAAGATCGTGCCGGGGCTGCCGGGTGACGTGCTGCGGGTCGCCGAGTCCGGGGTGCGCGGACCAGCGGATCTGCTGGCCTACGCCGGTGCGGGTGCCGACGCGGTGCTCGTCGGTGAGGGGCTGGTGACCAGCGGCGACCCCAAGGCCGCGGTCACCCAGCTGGTCACCGCAGGGTCGCACCCCTCGTGTCCCAAGCCGGCCCGGTGAGTGAGGTAAGTGACATGGTCAGCATCCAGCCCGTTGCGCCCACCACCGCCCAGCCCGACGCCCGCGGCTACTTCGGGAGCTATGGCGGCCGGTTCGTGCCCGAGGCGCTCATCGCGGCCCTCGACGAGCTCAACGCCGCCTATACCGACGCCCGGTCGGACCCGGCGTTCACCGCCCGGCTGAACGGCCTGCTCGCCGACTACGCCGGCCGACCCTCACCGATCACGGAGGCCGCCAGGCTCTCCGAGCATGCCGGTGGGGCGCGCATCGTGCTCAAGCGGGAGGACCTCAACCACACCGGGTCCCACAAAATCAACAATGTGCTGGGCCAGGCGCTGCTCACCGAGCGGATGGGCAAGCCGCGGGTGATCGCGGAGACCGGAGCGGGCCAGCACGGCGTCGCCACCGCGACCGCGTGCGCGCTGCTCGGGCTGCAGTGCGTGGTCTACATGGGCGAGGTGGACACCCAGCGCCAAGCGCTCAACGTGGCCCGGATGCGGCTGCTCGGTGCCGAGGTGGTGCCGGTGACGACGGGATCCCGCACCCTCAAGGACTCCATCAACGAGGCGCTGCGGGACTGGGTGACCAACGTGGACACCACGCACTATGTGCTCGGCACGGTCGCCGGGCCGCATCCCTTCCCGGTGATGGTGCGCGACTTCCACCGGGTCATCGGGTTGGAGGCCCGCGAGCAGATGCTGGCCCGCTACGGCCGGCTGCCCGATGCGGTGACCGCCTGCATCGGTGGCGGCTCCAACGCGATCGGCATCTTCCACCCGTTCCTCGACGACCCGGCGGTACGCCTGGTCGGCTTCGAGGCGGCCGGCGACGGGGTGGACACCGGCCGGCACGCCGCGGCGCTGTCCGCCGGTGCGCCCGGGATGCTGCACGGCGCGCTGTCCTACCTGCTGCAGGACTCCGACGGGCAGACCGTGGAGGCGCATTCGATCTCGGCGGGGCTGGACTACCCGGGAGTGGGGCCCGAGCATTCCTGGCTCAAGGACACCGGGCGGGCCGAGTACCGGCCGATCACCGATGCGCAGGCGATGGACGCCTTCCAGCTACTGTCCCGCACCGAGGGGATCATCCCGGCGATCGAGTCGGCGCACGCGGTGGCCGGGGCGCTGCAGCTCGGGGCGGAACTGGGGGCGGGAGCCCTGTTGCTGGTCAACCTGTCCGGCCGGGGTGACAAGGACGTGGACACCGCCGTGAAGTGGTTCGATCTGCTGGAGGGACAGCCGTGACCGCCCGGCTCGCGCCGATGTTCGAGGCCTGCGGTGCGCAGCAGCGGGCCGCGTTGATCGGTTACCTGCCCGCCGGCTACCCGACGGTGGACGACTCGCGGTCGCTGCTGTACGCCATGCTGGACGGCGGCTGCGACCTGGTCGAGGTCGGGGTGCCCTACTCCGACCCGGTGCTGGACGGGCCGACCATCCAGGCCGCCGCGGACGCCGCCCTGCGCGGCGGGGTGCGGCTGCGCGATGTGCTCTCGGTGGTGGAGTCGATCGCTGGTGCCGGTGGGCGGGCAGTGGTGATGACCTACTGGAACCCGGTGCACCACTACGGCGTGGACGCCTTCGCCCGGGACCTCGCCGCGGCCGGTGGACTCGGCGTCATCACCCCCGATCTGATTCCCGACGAGGCTCAGGACTGGTTGGCCGCGGCGCGCGCGCACGACCTGGACCGGATCTTCCTCGTGGCCCCCTCGTCCACCGACCAGCGCTTGGCGATGACTGCGTCGGTGACCCGCGGCTTTCTCTACGCGAGCTCCGTCATGGGTGTGACCGGTGCCCGGGACGTGGTGAGCGGCACCGCCTCGGAGCTGGTCGGCCGGGCGCGGGAGCACGCGCCGGGCCTGCCGGTGGGCGTCGGGCTCGGGGTGCGCAACGGTGCGCAGGCCGCCGAGGTGGCGGCGTTCGCCGACGCCGTGATCGTCGGTTCGGCCTTCGTCACCGCCGCCGCCGACGGCGGCCCCCCCGCAGTCCGCGCCCTAGCCGCCGACCTCGCCACCGGAGTCCGCCGCCCCGCCCCCCAACCCGCCTGACGCCCTCCAGCCGGTAGCCGCATTCAGCGGGCTCAGCGTGCCTATCAGCGCATCGATAACCACGCTGAGCCCGCTGAATGGGCACTGTGGGTGGGGGATACCGTGTGGCCGTGCTGAGCGCGACGTTCGTCACCTTCATTCCCAGTCCGGATCGGGGGGTGTGGCACCTGGGGGCGGTACCGATCCGCGCCTACGCTCTGTGCATCATCGTCGCGATCATCGTGGCCATCCTGTGGGGAGAGCGTCGCTGGCGGGCCAGGGGTGGTCAGGCGGGGGCGGTGACCGACATCGCGGTGTTCGCGGTGCCGTTCGGCCTGGTGGGTGGCCGGCTCTATCACGTGGCCACGGACTGGAGAAAGTACTTCGGGCCTGGGGGAAACCCGCTCGGCGCGCTGGAGGTCTGGCAGGGCGGGCTCGGCATCTGGGGGGCGGTCGCGCTCGGGGGTCTCGGAGCCTGGATCGCCTGCCGACGCCGGGGCATCCCGCTTCCCGCGCTGGCGGACGCGGTCGCGCCGGCCATCGTCGTCGCTCAGGCGATCGGCCGGCTGGGCAACTGGTTCAACCAGGAGCTCTACGGCGGCCCCACCTCGCTGCCCTGGGGACTGGAGATTTGCGACCGGTTGGATCCGAACACCGGCGCGCTCGGTCCGGGCGTCGTCAACGGGATCGCCGTCCCTTGTCCACGTCCACCGGTGGAGGGTTTCCAGTGTCCACAGATCGTCCACCCCACCTTCCTCTACGAGATGCTGTGGGACCTGGGCGTCGCGGCGTTCGTCGTGTGGGCTGACCGGCGTTTCCGGCTGGGCCACGGGCGGGCCTTCGCCCTCTACGTCGCGGGTTACACCGCGGGCCGGTTCTGGATTGAGCTGATGCGGGTCGACTGGGCCACGATGGTCTTCGGGGTGCGTATCAACGTGGTCACGTCGACCGTGGTGTTCCTCGGCGCGGTGCTCTACCTGACGCTGGCCCGCCGCGGTCGGGAGGATCCGGAAACGCTCGCGGCGCGGCAGCAGGCGGTGCTCGTCTCCTAGCCCGACTAGCCGGGATGTGTCGGGCGCTCAGGCGCCCACGCCGGAGAGTAGCCGGAATATCGACACCTGCCGGACGCCTGGCGGCCACGGAGTCGGTCCAGACGGACCGCTAGTCTGTCCGTTATGAGTCGACGCGCGAAAATCGTCTGTACGATCGGTCCGGCCACCGCGACCCGGGAGAAGATCTGGGAGCTGGTCCGGGCCGGCATGGACGTTGCTCGCCTCAACTTCAGCCACGGCACCCACGCCGACCACGCACGGGTTTACTCGATGGTTCGGGAGGCCAGCGACGAGGCGGGCAGGGCGGTGGGGATCCTCGCCGACCTCCAGGGACCCAAGATCCGCCTGGGACGGTTCGCGGCCGGTCCGGTGGAGTGGCGCACCGGCGACGTGGTGCGGGTCACCGTCGAGGACGTCGTCGGTACGCACGACCGGGTCTCCACCACCTACGCGGGGCTCGCCAAGGACGCCCGCGACGGCGACCGGCTGCTCATCGACGACGGCAAGGTCGCCCTGCTGGTGCGCAAGACCGACGACACCGACGTGGTCTGCGAGGTCCTCGAAGGCGGCTCGGTCAGCGACCACAAGGGTCTGTCCCTGCCGGGGATGGGCGTCTCGCTGCCCGCGCTGTCCACGAAGGACATCGCCGACCTGGAGTTCGCGCTGCGGTTGCGGGTGGACCTGGTGGCGCTGTCGTTCGTGCGTTCCCCCGCTGACATCGACCTGGTGCACCGCACGATGGACGAGGTGTCGGGCGGCCGGCTGCCGGTGATCGCCAAGGTGGAGAAGCCTGAGGCGGTGGACAACCTGGAGGCGATCGTGCTGGCCTTCGACGGGGTGATGGTGGCGCGGGGGGACCTCGGGGTCGAGCTGCCCCTGGAACATGTGCCACTGGTGCAGAAGCGGGCCGTCCAGGTCGCCAGAGAGAACGCCAAACCGATCATTGTGGCCACCCAGATGCTCGACTCGATGATCTCCAACGCCCGGCCGACGAGGGCAGAGGCCTCCGACGTGGCCAACGCGGTGCTCGACGGCGCCGACGCGGTCATGCTGTCCGGGGAGACCGGCGTCGGTCGCTACCCCATCGAGTCGGTGGAGACGATGAGCCGCATCGTGGAGGCCGTCGAGGCCGGCTCGCCGAACGTTCCGCCGCTCAACCACGTGCCGCGGACCAAGCGGGGTGTGCTGTCTTACGCGGCTCGCGACATCGGGGAGCGGCTGGAGGCCAAGGCGCTGGTCGCGTTCACCCAGTCCGGCGACACCGTCCGCAGGCTGGCCCGGCTGCACACCCAGCTGCCGCTGCTGGCCTTCACCCCGGAGTCTCAGGTGCGCAGCCAGCTCGCGTTGACCTGGGGCACCGAGACCTTCCTGGTACCCCAGGTGGATACCACCGATGCGATGGTCCGGCAGGTGGACCAGGCGATGCTCTCGATCGGACGCTACCAGCCAGGCGACCTGGTGGTGATCGTGGCGGGCTCCCCCCCGGCCACGGTGGGCTCGACCAACCTCGTCCGGGTGCACCGCCTGGGCGAGGAGGATCTCGGCTGACGCCGGCTCGTCACCGCGGTCCTCGTACTAGCGCAGCCCGGCGACGTCCATGCCGCGGAGCTCCTTCTTGAGGTCGGCGATCTCGTCCCGGAGCCGGGCGGCCAGCTCGAACTGCAGCTCCCGGGCTGCGCCCATCATCTGGTCGGTGAGCTGCTGCACCAGGTCCGCGAGCTCGGCGCGAGGCATCGACGTGGTGTCCCGACCCTCCAGCACGCCCGCGCTACCCCGGGGCCGCCCCGGCTCGCCAGCGGCGCGCTTGCCCCGGGAGGCGTTGCGGCCGGATCCTCCGACCGGCACAGCCACGGTTTCCGAGGTGTCGCTCGCCTCGGCGTACACGCGCTCGAGAATGTCGTTGATCTTCTTGCGCAGCGGCTGCGGGTCGACCCCGCGTTCGGTGTTGTAGGCGACCTGCTTGGCCCGACGCCGGTTGGTCTCGTCGATGGCCCGGCGCATCGAGTCGGTGACCCGGTCGGCGTACATGTGCACCTGTCCGGACACGTTACGCGCGGCCCGGCCGATGGTCTGGATCAGCGAGGTGCCGCTGCGCAGGAACCCCTCCTTGTCGGCGTCCAGGATCGCCACCAGCGACACCTCGGGCAGGTCCAGGCCCTCGCGGAGCAGGTTGATCCCCACCAGCACGTCGAACTCGCCCAGCCGGAGCTGCCGCAGCAGCTCCACCCGGCGTAGCGTGTCGACCTCGGAGTGCAGGTAGCGGACCCGGATGCCGAGCTCGAGCAGGTAGTCGGTGAGGTCCTCAGCCATCTTCTTGGTCAACGTGGTGACCAGTACCCGTTCGTCGCGCTCGGCGCGGATGCGCACCTCGTGCACCAGGTCGTCGATCTGGCCCCGGGTCGGTTTCACCACGACCTCCGGGTCCACCAGACCGGTGGGGCGGATGACCTGCTCGACGAACTCGCCACCGGACTGGGCCATCTCATACGGCCCCGGGGTCGCCGACAGGTACACCGTCTGGCCGATCCGGTCCTGGAACTCCTCCCAGCTCAACGGCCGGTTGTCCAACGCGGAGGGCAGCCGGAAACCGTGCTCCACCAGGGTGCGCTTGCGAGAGGCGTCACCCTCGTACATCCCGCCGATCTGCGGCACCGTGACATGTGACTCGTCGATGACCAGCAGGAAGTCCTCGGGGAAGTAGTCCAGCAGGGTGGCCGGCGCGGAGCCGGCCGCGCGCCCGTCGATATGCCGTGAGTAGTTCTCGATGCCGGAACAGAACCCGACCTGACGCATCATCTCCACGTCGTAGTGAGTGCGCATCCGTACCCGCTGGGCCTCCAGCAGCTTGCCCTGCTTCTCCAGCTCGGCCAGCCGATCCGCCAGCTCGGACTCGATGCCCGTGATCGCGCGCTCCATCCGCTCCGGGCCCGCGACGTAGTGCGTGGCCGGGAAGATTCGCAGCTCGGGCACCTCCCGCACCACCTCCCCGGTGAGCGGGTGCAGGTAGTAGAGCGACTCGACCTCGTCACCGAAGAACTCGATGCGGACCGCGAGCTCCTCGTAGGCCGGGATGACCTCCACCGTGTCACCGCGGACCCGGAACGTCCCCCGGGAGAAGGCAAGGTCGTTTCGGGTGTAGTGGATGTCGACCAGAGCACGCAGCAGCGCATCGCGTCCGATCTCCCCACCGACGGGCACATGGATCGACTGGTTCAGGTACTCCTGAGGGGTACCGAGCCCGTAGATGCAGGACACCGAGGCCACGACGACCACGTCTCGCCGGGTGAGCAGCGACATCGTGGCGGCGTGCCGCAACCGCTCCACGTCGTCGTTGATCGAGGAGTCCTTCTCGATGTAGGTGTCGGTCTGCGGGACGTACGCCTCGGGCTGGTAATAGTCGTAATAGGAGACGAAGTACTCCACCGCGTTCTTCGGCAGCATCTCGCGCAGCTCGTTGGCGAACTGGGCGGCGAGCGTCTTGTTGGGCAGCATCACCAGCACCGGCCGCTGCAGCCGCTCCGCGATCCAGGCCACGGTGGCGGTCTTGCCGGTCCCGGTCGCGCCGAGCAGCACGGTGTCGGTCTCCCCCGCCGTGACACGCCGGGAGATCTCCTCGATCGCCTGCGGCTGGTCGCCCGCCGGAACCATGTCGGTGATGACCTGGAACGGCGCGACCTTGCGCTGCAAATCGGTGACCGGACGCACGACCCTGACCTCCTAGACCTCCGAGGGTTCAACTCTAGGCCGGGGGATGACATTCCGCGTCCCTGTTCGCGGTGACGCGGTGACCGGGCTCGGGCCCGCCACCGGTCAGGTTCTGGTTCGGCGCTCCAGTTCGTCCCAGACCTCGGCGACACGGCGGTCCAGGTCATCCAGGGA
>JAFAUB010000021.1 GCA_019243635.1 Pseudonocardiales bacterium | reverse complement strand
CCGACCAGCCCGGCACGTCCATCGTCCTGCATCCGCCGGCCGCCGACCCCGGCATCACCGACGACGAGCGCCGCACCATCGTCGAGATGATGGCCAAGGGCACCTACGCCATTATCCTCCTGGCCACCAAGGACCTCGACGGCACCTTCGAGCTGCTACAGGCCGGCGGCGCCGAGGTCGTCCAGGAGCCGACCGAGCAGCCGTACGGGGTTCGCGACTGCGCCGTCCGCGATCCTGCGGGCAACCTGATCCGCATTCAGGAGCTGCGCCGAGCCGTCCGGCGGTCGCAGCTATGACGTGCACAGACGGCACCGTGAAGGAGCCCGCGCACGACGTCGGTGGCGGCCGCCTGGTGGCCACCGTCACCGACCCCGATGGCCGCGACGTGCCCATGATCGAGGGCGAAGTCGAGGTCCTCGAGGAAGTCGAGGTCCTCGAGATCGACGCGCCGACGAAGGAGGACCAGACGTACTGCTCGAAGCCGGTCAGATCGAGCCAGGCGACGCCGACGGAGATCGCGAAGGCGGCCCGCCTCACCGATGGAGACACGATGAGCATGGCCACGAGGAGGACGGACACGCAGTCGCCTGCGCTGCACGTCGCCGACAACCACGATCTGATCCGCGTGCACGGCGCGCGCGAGAACAACCTCAAGGACGTCAGCGTCGAGATCCCGAAGCGCCGGCTGACGGTGTTCACCGGCGTCTCCGGCTCGGGCAGGAGCTCGCTGGTGTTCGACACGATCGACGCGTTGTGCAAGGCGCTGCGCACCGGCGACGTGCTAGTCGCGACCCGTCTGGACCAGGTGGGCCGCTCCGGGGTATCGGCGTCTACCGTTGTCGCCCCAGCCTGCTGCTGAGCAGGCTACTTTGTTGCCCGTTCGGCTTCGTTAACGGCCGGCGTCACTGGGGGCTGGCCGGTGCTCTGTTCGAGGTCGGCGATGCGGCGGTGGGCTGCGACGAGCTGGTGTTCGAGGCTGACGATGCGGATGGCGGCGGCCAGTGGCATGTTCTGATCAAGTAGTCCGCGTACCCGGGTGGCCAGTGTGAGGTCCGCCCGGCTGTAGCGGCGCTGCCCGCCGGCGGAGCGGCCCGGGGTGAGCAGCCCGACGGCGTCGAGGCTGCGCAGGAAGGCCGGTTGCACGCCGAGGAGGTCGGCGGCCAGGCCCATGGTGTAGGCGGGGTAGTCCCGGTCATCGAGTTTGTCCTGCATGCCCTGCGGTGGTGTCACCCGTTCCTCGGCCTCGCGACGGGGTCCTGGCCGCCACCCTGTTCGCGGCGGCCAGGACCCAGCGTTAGGTGGCTCCGCCCCCATGCTGTCGACCGGGGCGGAGGGCGCTCTCCGTGGCGGCGAAAACCCCCTCAGGGGTCGGGTCATCGCCGCGCGGTCCGGTAACTCCGGAGCCGGGTGTTCGCGGTGCGAGAGCGCAAGGCACCGTCACCACTAGTGTCACAGTCCGCAGCTATCACCTCCTTGCGAAGGAAACAACATCGTGCTGTAGCGGATGGAACCATACAGTACCGTAGCTGGCTTGCCTAGCTACTGGTGTCGCGAGTGCGGGGAGAAGCGATGGCCGGGGGCTGAGACGCGGGTAGTGGCAGGACGCCGGACCCTCGGGTCGACCAACCGATGACCAGCAGTGTCTCCCGGGAGACTTCGATGACCTGAGTCTACATGCATCAATATTCATCCTTCGCCAGAAGCAGCTTCACGCGACTGTCAGTCAGCGGTAATATGGAAGCACCGCTACAGCGGTGTGTACCGTTCGTGTCGTGACCACGCCCAGGAAGGAGAGACCCACGATGCTGATGCGTACCGACCCGTTCCGGGAGCTGGACCGGCTGACCCAACAGCTGTTCGGCACCAACGGCACCCCCTCACGCCCGGCTGTCATGCCCATGGACGCCTACCGGGTGGGGGAGCAGTTCGTCGTGCACTTCGATCTGCCCGGGGTGGACCCCTCCTCGATCGACCTCAACGTCGAACACAACGTGCTCACCATCAAAGCCGAGCGCGTCCCGACCTACGGGGAGAACGTCGAGTTGCAGGTCGCCGAGCGGCCCCGCGGCGTGTTCTCCCGGCAGTTGTTCCTCGGCGAGACCCTGGACACCGACCGCGTCGAGGCCGGCTATGACGCCGGGGTGCTGACCCTGCGCATCCCCATCGTCGACAAGGCCAAGCCCCGCAAGATCGAGATCACCGGAGGCAGCACACCCAAGGAGATCCACTCCTGACCCGACCCGCCACCAGGGACCCGGCGGATCACTGGTCCCGTCACAGTGGGGGTGCCGCGCACGTCGCACCGCACCCCCACTGTTGAGGGCGCCGACCTGCGAAACCGATCCGCGCGAGTTCCCGAGAAACGATCATGGCCGATGTAGACTGCTCGCGAAGTAGCTCGCACCGGGCTGCCCGGCGCGTTTGTGCCGGGTCGACTTCTCCTCGGTGACCCGACCCTGCGGCGCCACCAGGCCGCCTCCTGGCACGGGAGACGCACCATGTCGACATCCATCGATGCGCACCAGCTGTCCACGCTGCTTCGGCTCAGCAGCGAACTGGACATCGTCGGTGACCTCACCGCCACCGTCGCCAACCCCTCCGATCTGCTGGCCTGGGCGCACGCCCTGCCCGAGCCGAGCATCTGCGCCTGGCGCGCCGAGGATTCGGGCAACCGCTACGTCCACGTCACCGCCGCCTGCCACCGCAACCCCGTCCATGGCCGGGTCACCGCCATACTCACCGGCGACGACCACCGCTCGTTCTGGGTCGCCCTGCTCCCCGAGGGGGATCTGGCCGCCGGCGAGGAACGCCTCCTGTCGCTGAGCGCCCTGGCCACCGCCTGGTCGGCCCTCGCGCTGGAACCCAGCGCCGAGAACACCCCGGAACCCCTTGCCCCACCCGAGACGGACAGCCGCGATGCCACCTGACGATCACGACCTGTATGCCGTCCTGGGCGTGACCCCCGATGCCTCCCAGGACCAGATCAGCCACGCCTACCGACGCCTGCTCCGCGCCCACCACCCCGACATCCATCCCGACTCCGACTCCGCCGCACTGACCGCCGCCGTGGCCGCAGCCGCCATCCTGCGCGACCCCACCCGCCGAGCCGCCTACGACCGGAGCCGACGCCCCGCCCGCGACCAGCAACCCTCCGCACGTCAACCGGTACCCCAGCGCTGCCGCTCCGTGCCGGACATCCGTGTTGGACCGGTCCGCTGGCACCCCGTGTAGCGAGATGACCGAGCGAGATGTTTCCCGGCCCGTACCGTGAAAGTCCGTTACGAGCGTCATCCGCCCCTGGTGAGCTTCGGGCTCAACGAGGCTTATTCAGCGATCTTGATCGACGGCTGATCGTTGCAGCTCATCGGGTGTCTCACAAGATCGATAGCGCTGCCCTGAATAAGCCTCAACGTACCATCTTTTGTGCCGCCATTGACGACAGACGGCGATGGTCTATATCAGTACCTTGATGACCCAAGACGTTCCGGCCGAAGACGAACGGTTGACGCCGGGCGAGGGCGTTGGTTACGGTCCACGTCCTGTAGTCATCCAGAGGGTCTGAGGGACCTGGCCCGGTGACGGTCCGGCAACCTGCGCTCGTCGCAAGGTGCCAACGCCAGGATCGATGAGGAACACACGTGAACGTTCTGGCCGACGTCCCGGCACTGCATGGCTCCTTGGTCCGGCTGGAGCCGCTGTCGGTGAGCCATGGAGGATCTGGCGGTCGCGGCGGAGGAAGACCGCGGCGCGTACGACTTCACCGGCGTCCCCCGCGGGTGGGAGGTAGCGGGCTTTCTTGCCGCGCATTTCGAACGGGCCGAGGCCGGCCAGTCGGCGCCGTTCGCCCAGATCCGCTTGGGCGATGGGCGGGCTGTGGGGTGCACGGCCTACTGGGATCCCCGATTCTGGCCAGGCGGCTCCGAACTGTGCGCCATCGAGATCGGCTGGACCTGGCTGGGCGCTTCTGCCCAGCGAACGGGCATCAATGTCGAGGCAAAGCTCCTGCTGCTCGAGCACGCGTTCGAAACCTTGGGCGTGGTCAGGGTCGACCTCAAGACCGACGCCCGCAACCACCGGTCCCGGCGCGCCCTGGAAGGCCTGGGGGCGCACTTCGAGGGCGTCCTTCGCCACTGGTCGCCATCGCACGCGCCCGGGGAGGAGGGTCTGCTCCGCGACTCCGCGATGTTCTCGGTCATCACCTCCGAGTGGCCGGCCACCGAGGCCACCTTGCGCCGTCGTCTGGCCCGGTCCGCGCCAGCGCACCCCTGAGACCACGCTCGGCTGTGACCACTCCGCGCCTGGTGCCAGATCCGTCCGCAGTCACGGTGGCTAACGGCGAAGAGGGGAAGAAAGGGCGTTCCCGGCGGCTCACACCGAGTACAAGGCGTCCAGGGTCTCGCGGTAGTTGGTCTCCAGGACAGGCCTGCGTACTTTCAGGCTGGGGGTCAACTCGCCGGAGTCCACCGTGAGGTCGTGATCGAGGATGACGAATTTCTTGATCGTCTCCCAGCGGTTGAGCTGTGTGTTCAGCTTTCGCACGTAGCCCTCGACTGTGCTGTGCATCGCCTGGGAGGTCACTACCTGCGCATAGGGCATTCCGGCCATGTCGTGGTGACCGGCCCAGTTCGCCACCGCGTCGGGGTCCAGCGCGATCAGTGCCACACAGTAGTTGCGCTGGTCACCGTGCACGACCATCCGGCTGGCCAGCGGGCACATCGCGGTGAAGCGACTCTCGATGTGAGAGGGCGCGACGTACTTGCCACCGGAGGTCTTGAACAGGTCCTTCTTCCGGTCGGTGATCCGCAGGAACCCGTCGGCGTCGATCTCCCCGATGTCACCGGTGGCCAGCCACCCGTCGCCGGTGAGCGCATGGCTGGTGTCCTGGTCCAGGTGGTGGTAACCGTCCATGACGCCAGGACCCTTGATCAGGATCTCGCCGTCCTCAGCGATCGTGAGCTGAGTACCGGGCAACGGCAGCCCCACGGTGCCGAGCTTGACCCGGTCCGGGCGGTTGACCACCGTGGCGGCGGCGGTCTCGGTGAGACCGTAGCCTTCGAGGATCAGGATGCCGACGGCATGGAACCACTCCGCAATCTGTTCGGACAGGACCGCCGCGCCGGAGACGAAGAACCGCAGCCGACCGCCGAACCGGTCACGCACCTTGGCCAGGACCAGCTTGTCGGCCAGCTTGTGCAGAACAGCCAGCCGCCACGGCACCGGCTTGCCCTGCCTGACCAGGCGGGACACCTCGAGCGCGACTCCACATGCCCAGTCGAAGATCCTGGACTTGGGCCAGCCGGCCGAATGTGCCGTGGCGACGATACGGCCGTATGCCTTCTCGAAGATACGCGGAGCTGCGCCCATGAATGTCGGGCGCACGACAGCCAGGTTGGGCACGATCCGGTCGATCCGTCCGTCGACGGCGGTCGCGAAACCCACCTGTAGCTGGGCGCTCAGCAGCACCTTGCCGAACGCATGGGCCATCGGCAGCCACAGATACTGCAGATCGTCGACCTGCAGCACGCCCAGCGAAGCGACCGCGGCCCCCACGTAGGTCCATGAGGAATGGCGCAGCCGCACTCCCTTGGGTCGGCCGGTGGTACCCGAGGTGTAGATCAGGGTGGCGAGGTGGTCCGGGTCGATCGCGGCGACTCGCTCCTCGACGGCGCCGGGATGCTCGGCGAGGTATGCGGCGCCCAGTTCGGCCAGCCCGTCCAGAGAGATCACCCATGGGTCGTCGCCGTCGTCGGGTGCGCCGTCGAAGGTGACGACCGCGCGGACCGACTGCAGCGCGTCGCGCTGCTCGCGTAGCTTGGCGATCTGGTCGTCGTCCTCGGCGAAGACAACTCTGCTGCCGGAGTCGGCGAGGATGAACGTGACATCGCCGGAGATCGCCGAGGGATAGACCGTTGTCGTGGCTGCCCCGGCGCACATGATCGCGAGGTCGGCCAGGACCCACTCGTAACGCGTCTCGGACGCGATCGCGACCCGCTGCTGCCCGGTGACGCCGAGCGCGACCAGCCCGGCGGCGAGCCGGGTGACCTGCTCGGCTGCCTCCCGCCAGGTCCGGGACACCCAACGGTCCCCGGCTGGGTAGCGGAACGCCTCCCGATCCGGCGTCTGTGCGAACCGGTCGAAGAACATCCGCGCCACACTGACCGCCCGGTCGGTGACCGCCGCAGGGGTCGCGTCGGCCTGCGCGGGTGTCGTCATCGCGGACCTCCTTCGCCTGGCCTTCCTACCAGGGAGTGTAGGCCTGCTGGGATCACTGGACGGCTGCGGCGCTCAGCTGGGCCTGCTGCAGGTCGTGGTCCTTCGTCTCGGGGAGGGCCGCCGTGCACAACAGGCTGAGCAGCGACAGCGCGCACAGCAGGACGCCGATGGCGAAGCTGCCGAATGTCGTCGCCAGCGGCCCGGCTACCAGCGGCGGCATCGCGCCGCCCACGATGCCGGCCAGGTTGTAGCTCATACCGGCCCCGGTATAGCGGTACCGGGTCGGGAACGTCTCGGGCAGGAACGCTCCGGCTGGACCGTAGGCGAGACCCTGCAACCCCACGGTGACGACCAGGCCGACGGCGAAGGCCACCGGGGAGCGCATGTCGAGCAGCGGGAACAGCAGCAGCGACCACACCGCCGCGCCGGTGCAGGCGGCGAGGACCAGGGTTCGCCGGCCGAGCCGGTCCGAGGCGACCGCCGAGGCGACGGTGCTCAGCGCCGTCACCGCCCCGGCGACGATCCCGAGCGACAGCACCAGCGTGCGGCTCAGCGCGGCACCTGTGGGGCTGGTGCCGTAACTGGTCAGGTAGGTCGTGCCGGTGTAGAACAGGGCGAACATGACCGTCATGGTCCCGGCCGCCAGCAGGACCTCCCTCGGCGCATGGGTGAGCGCCTCCCGCAGTGGGGCGTGTGGCCTCGGAACCTGGTGTTGCGCCTGCCGGAAGACCGGCGTCTCCTCGATCTTCCGCCGGACGTACAGGCCCACTGCGACCAGCACGATGCTGACCAGGAACGGGACCCGCCACCCATAGTCGATGAACGAGCGGTCGGTATTCCCGAGGGTGAGGCTCGTGACCAGGAAGGTCGCGCTGGACAGCACAACCGCGATCGCCGGCCCGAGCTGCGGGAACATCGCATACCGCCCCCGTCGCCGCGGCGGTGCGTACTCTGCGGCGAGCACTGTCGCGCCGGCCCATTCCCCGCCCACCGCGAAACCCTGCGCGAACCGCAGCACGACCAGCAGGAGGGGGGCCGCGAGTCCGATCGTGGCCGCGCCCGGCAGCAGCCCGATCAGCACGGTGGACACGCCCATCAGCAGCAGCGTCGAGATGAGCGTCCGCTTGCGGCCGATCCGGTCGCCGTAGTGCCCGAAGCTCACCGCCCCGACCGGCCGGGCGATGAACGCCACCGCGAAGGTGGCGAACGAGGCCACCGTGCCGGCGGTCGAACCCAGCGCCGGGAAGAAGACCTTCGGGAACACCAGCGCGGCGGCCGTACCGTAGACGAAGAAGTCGTAGAACTCGATGGTGGTTCCCACACAGCTGGCCAGCGCCACCCGGCGCATCCTGGCACTCGCGGGTGGTGTCGCTCCTTCTGCGCTCGTCATCCGTTCTCTCCTGACCTCTACGCGGCACGGCACCCGTAGATCACGTCAACGAGTATCACCTCGCCGCGTCGCGGCTCCTGTCAGTAGCGTCTGGGATGTTCACGGTGTTCACGCAGGGGAGGAGAGCCACCGGTGACCGCCAGATACTTCGAGCGTTCGCGGGTCGTCGCCGCACCGGGCTAGAGCCGGTGGCTGGTCCCCCGGCCGCCTTGTCGGTCCATCTGGCGATCGGCCAGGTCTCCGCCTGGAGCGTGTTCAAGAAGCCGCTGGAGACGTCACTGGGTATCTCCGGGGTGGCCAGTGCGCTGCCGTTCACGCTCGGGATCGTGATGTTGGGCCTGTCCGCGGCGCTGTTCGGCACCAAGGTCGACAGCAATGGCCCGCGCTGGGCCATGTTCATCTCGATGTGCTGCTTCTACGGTGGGTTCCTCATCTCCGCGCTGGGGGTGTCGATCGGGCAGTACGGGCCGGTGGTCCTCGGGTACGGCGTCGTCGGCGGGATCGGGCTGGGCATCGGCTACATCTCCCCGGTCTCCACGCTGATCACGTGGTTCCCCGACCGGCCGGGTCTGGCCACCGGTATCACGATCATGGGTTTCGGCGGCGGGGCGCTGATCGCGTCGCCGTGGTCGAGCACGATGCTGACCGCATTCGGCGCGACCGGCGCGCACCCCGACCCGGGCGGTATCGCGAAGACGTTCCTGATCCACGGCGTCGTCTATGCGGTGTTCATGTCGCTAGGATGGCTGCTCATCCGGGTACCGGCGCAGGACTGGAAGCCCGCAGGGCGGGAGCCCACGGCGCACCCGCTGGGCGGGCTGACCAGTTCGGGTGACGTCGCCGCGTGTAACGCGATCCGGACCCCCAGTTCTGGCTGCTGTGGGTGGTGCTGTGCTCCAACGTGACGGCGGGCATCGGCATCCTGGAACGCGGCGCCGATCTACACCGACTTCTTCCCCCGAGGCAGCGGGCTCACCGCTGCGGCAGCGGGTTTCGTCGCGGTCCTGTCGCTGGCCAACATGCTCGGCCGTTTCGTCTGGTCGTCCACTTCGGACGTGCTCAGTCGCAAGAACATCTACCGCATGTACCTGGGTGTCGGCGCGCTGCTCCACCTGGCTCTGACGTTCACCACGAACGCCGACAAGGTGGTGTTCCTGGTGTGCCGCATGCGGCTTCGAGACCGCGCGTGGTACTCACCACGCTGGCCTGGGCGTGGGTGGGCGTGCCGTTCCCGTACGGCCTGTACCAGCTACTTGTCAAGATCCAGCCCTGTTCGGCGGCTGACCCCTGCCTGACCGCGGTCCTCGGGGGCTGGAGTCATCCCGAGGACCGCGGCCAGACCTGTGCCCTTGATCGTTTCTCGCTGATGAGGCCGCTACGACGGGCCCCTCAACGATTACGCACTTGTGTCAGCGGGACAGTAGACGGGAGCCGGTTGGGGGCCGGTGGGAACGGGAGTGGGGGGTGGACAGCAGTAGATGAGACCGGGGTTGGGACCGGCGGGAACGGGGTGGACTCCACAGCAGAAGCAGCAGTAGACGGGAGTGGGGTTGGAACCGGTGGCGAGGGGACAGCGACAGGGGATGGAAACCGGGCCGGGGCAGCAGGGAAAGCGCACGGCGGTGTCCAGCGGGCAGACGATCAGAGCGTTCGTGGCCGGTGCCGGTGTCGGTGCCGGTGTGGCGGCCATGGCCGTGCCCACGCCGAGGATGAGAGTGGCCAGGCAGGTGCCCGCGATCACGAGCAGGTTCCTTATTCGCATTCGCGATCCTTCACAACGCGGGGATGCGCGGACGGCTGTCCGAGCACATGTCGGTGACAGGCGAACCGGTGGCATACCAACCACGCCGTGACCGACCTCTGATCACCGCTCGCTCCGCGCGCGACGTTTCCCCGTGGCGCGGATGTCACCGACAGGACAGTGCGTCCCGAAGGTGAACAGGACAGGGTCCAGCAGTTGAGCGGGGGACGGCGACGAACCCCACGAGGTCTAGAGCGATGCGACGATGACAGCGCCGGCGTGACGGTGACCGTCGATTGGGGCTGGGCGCTAGTGCCTGGTGGCGTCGATGAGCGCTCGAGCTCCCTGACGGAGGAGGTCAGCGCCGACGAAGTAGCCCAGGGCCGCCGGGTCCTCGGGCACGCCCCAGTGGTGGGAGTCGAGCCACTGGCTGCCGTCGAGGCTGAACACCTTGGCGCGCAAGGCGAGCTTGCCGTCGGGCTCGGTGCTGGCGTAGCCCGCGATGGGGGAGTTGCAGTGGCCTTGCAGCGCGTGCAACATGGCACGCTCGGCGGTGGCGTGCCGGTCGGTTTCGGCGTCGTTGAGCCGGGCGCTCAGCGCACGCACGGCGGTGTCTGTGGCGCGGCACTGCAACGCGATGATGCCCGCGCCGATCGCCGGGCACATCGTCCGCAGCGGCAGGATCTCGGTGATCCGCTCAGCCTCGTCGACCCGGTACAGCCCGGCCACTGCGGCGACGATCGCGTCGAAGTGGCCCTCGTCCAGCCGCATCAGGCGCGTGTTGACGTTGCCCCGCAACGGCTTGATCACCACGCCCGGATAGTGCAGACGGAGCTGGGCGGCGCGGCGCACCGCGCTGGTGCCGATGACGGCACCGGGGGGCAGCTCAGCCAGTGGGTCACCGGTGCGGGAGATCACGGCGTCGTGGATGTTCTCCCGGGGCAGGTAGCCGGCGAAGGTCAGCCCTTCCGGCACCGGAACCTCGCCGGGGATGTCTTTGAGGCAGTGCACCGCGAGATCGACCGAGCCGTCGAGCAGGTTGCGGTCGATCGCGCGGACGAACGCGCCCTTGCCGCCGAGCTTCGCGAGGTCCCCCATCCACTGGTCGCCACTGGTAGTGATCTTGATCAGCTCAGTGGTGACCGTGGGGTTCAGCGCTTCCAGGGCGGCGCCGACCTGCTCGGCTTGATGCAGGGCCATCGGGCTGGCGCGGGTGCCGATTCGCACATGCGGCATGCCCGAACCCTACGCAGCCGGCAGCGGGCGCCGGGGGCCAGCCCATCCAGGCGCGCCGGGAGGCTGTCAGGATGGGGAACTCGCCGACGGCGGCGGGGTGCGAGGAGGATGACGACGTGAGCGAGCTGACCCGTCCCGATGTGGCCGTGCCCGAGGGACCGGCGCCCACCGAGCTGGTGGTCGAGGACCAGGTAGTGGGTGAGGGCCCTGAGGCCATCGTCGGCTCGCAGATCAGGGCGCACTACATCGGCGTCGCGCACTCCACCGGGACGCAGTTCGACGCTTCCTGGGACCGAGGCTCCCCACTGGAGTTCCGGCTCGGTACCGGCCGGGTGATCAAGGGCTGGGACGAGGGGATCGTCGGTATGCGGGTCGGCGGGCGGCGGCGGCTCACCATCCCGCCGCACCTGGCCTACGGCGACCGCGGCGCGGGCGCCACGATCAAACCCGGTGAGACCCTCGTCTTCATTGTCGACCTGGTCAGCGTCCGCTAAAGGTCGTCCACTCGGCACGAGCCAGCGCCCGCAGCAGCCCGGGAGTCAGCCGGGAGGCCAGCAGTCCGACCTTGGCCTCGACGGTGATCGGGGCGATGGCGGCGTTGCGCTCCACCGCGCGCAGAATCTCCCGCGCCGCCCTTTCCGGGGTGAAGTTACGCCGACGGTACATCTCGGTCGCGCGCCTCCTCGTCGCGTGCTCCTCGGTGGCGTCGAGGCCGACGAACCGGGTGGTGCTGACGATGTCGGTGTGCACGAAACCAGGGCAGATCGCCACCACGCCGATGCCGGCATCGGCCAGCTCGCCGCGCAGGCACTGGCTCAGCGCGAGTACCGCGGCCTTGGTCGTGGCGTACGCCGGGAGCGCCCGCGTGGGCAGGTACGCGACGGCGGACGCGATATTGACGATGGTGCCGCCCGCGCCACCGGCGACCTGCAGCCCGCCCAGGACCCGGCAACCGTGGATGACGCCCCACAGGTTGACGTCGATGACCCGCTCCCAGTCGGCCACCGTGGTGTCGAAGAACGGCCCCGCCATGCCGATGCCGGCGTTGTTGACCACGATGTCAGGGATCCCGTGTTCGTCGAGCAGGACCGCGCCGAACTTCTCGACCGCGCCGCCGTCGGACACGTCCACGGTGTACGCGCTCGCGGGTGGGCCGAGCGTGCCGGCCAGCCGCGCGGTGCGCTCGGCCGCCCGCGCCTCGATGTCGGTGACCACCACCTCAGCGCCCCGCTCAGCGAACTCGAGCGCGGTGGCCCTGCCGATACCACTGCCCGCCCCGGTGATCACCACGAGGGTGTCCTCGAACCGCCTCCGGTGCGGCCCGGTGCGGCGTGCGCGGCGCAGGGTGCGCGACTCACGACCGCCTTCGGCGTGGTCGACCAGCTCGCTCACGCAGCGCGCGACGGTGTGCGGATGGCTGTGCGGCAGCCAATGACCGCCGGGCAGCTCGCGAACCGCGAGGTCGGGTACCCAACGCCCGACGTCGGTCTGGAGTGATCTCGACACGAACGGGTCCCGGTGGGGCGCGAGGACCTGCACCGGAACGTCGATCGTCTGGGGCCTGGGTCTCGCTTGCCGGGGCAGCATGTTCGCCCGGTACAGCCGCAGGCCGTTCACCCCGTCGGTCACCGCAGGGGTGCCGGCGCGGCCTGCCAGGGCCAGCGCGCGCTGGGGGAGTCCGGCGCGCCAGGCCAACTCCGGCAGCAGCGGCAGCTGGAAGAAGCCGATGTACCAGCTCGACACCAGCTGGGTGGTCAGCTCACGCAGCGCCCTCGGCGTCGGCCGGCGCAGCCGCGCCCGCAACCAGTGGCCCGCGTGGTCCAGACCAGGCCCGGAGATCGACGTGAAGGACGCGACCCGGCCGCGCAGCCACTGACCGGTCAGCGCGTGCCATGTCTGAGTCGCTCCCCAGTCGTGAGCCAGCAGGTGGACCGGACGGTCCGGGCTGGCCGCCTCGACCACCACGGCCAGGTCCCGGGCGAGCTGGTCGAGCCGGTACGCCTGGCGGTCGCGGGGCTTCCCGGACTCACCGGCTCCTCGGAGGTCGTAGCACACCAGGTGGTAACGCGATGCCAGCTCGGCCACAACGCCGTCCCACACGGTGTGGTCGTCGGGGTAGCCGTGCACGCAGACCACCGTGGGAGTGCCCGCCGCTCCCGACTGGTGCACCCGCAGCGGCACGCCATCGGTGCTGGTCACGTCGCTGACCATCACGCGGCCAACGTTCGCTGCCGGCGGCGCACGCGCGGCGGATCGGTCACTCCTTGGCCGGCCATCCGGCACCTCCCGAGGCCATTTCCTACTCTCCAGTAGGAACTTCCTACGTCATGGTAGGTTTTCCCGATCGTCGTATGGAACGCGCCTCAGGGCTAGCCGGCCAGCGGGCGCAGCCGGCGCAGCACCTCCGCGGCGCCGAGCGCCTGGGTGATGGCGTGCAGGTCGGGGCTCCGGGTGGAGCCGGTGAGCGCGACGCGGACGAGCTGGGATGCCTCGCGGACCGAGCCGGGGTAGGCGTCGGGGTTTTTCTTGTACTCCTTGGTATTGGGCGCGAAGCCGTGCTTCGCGGCGAGCTCGCGGATCTGGTTGAACCATTCCTGGGGGTCGTCCAGGTGCTGGTAGCCCTCGGCGAGGTCATGAGCGAAGCTCGCGGTGATGGTGGCAGCCACACCGAGCGGGATGAGGCGTTCGTCCGTGGGACCGGACAACGGGGTGAACAGCTGCGGGAAGAAGAAGCCGTAGGCCGCCCGGAAGTCCGACCACTTGCGCAGGTCCTTGCGGGGATTGTCGACACCGTCGCGTTCCACGGCCAGCGCGCGCAGGGCGAGATCGTGCTCGGCGTCCAGGACAGTGGCCAGGTCGGTGTCGAACTGGGCTGCCCAGGCGCGGACGGCGGTGAGAACCTGGTGTCCGGGCAGGGTGGCGATGTGGTCAGCGCTGATGTCCTCGAGCTTGACCAGGTCCACCAACGGGCCGGCGACGCCGCACTGGTCCAGCCGGATGGGCGTGACGAGTGCCTCGTGGAGTGGGAGCTCGGCGAGCCGCCCGTTGGCCAGGCCCCGCAGATAGTACAGGACGGCCTCGGCGGGGTAGCCGGCCTCGATGTAGAAGTCGACGCCGGCTTCGGGGTCTGCCCGCTTGGACAGTTTGCGTTTCCCGCCGGGGATCTGCTTCATCAGCGGCGCGATGTGCGCGTAGGTCACCGGGTCGAAGCCCAGTGCGTCGAATAACTGGAGGTGCAGTGGGACCGATGAAATCCACTCCTCGCCGCGGATGACCAGTGTGACGCGCATCAGGTGGTCGTCCACGGCGTGCGCGAAATGATAGGTCGGCAGCCGAGGGGACTGGTCGGAGGATTTCAGGACGACCGTGTCGTTGCGATTGGCCTCGTGTTCCAACTCGCCCCGGATCGCGTCGGTGAAACGAGCCCGTTGCCCGGCGGCGTTGTCGGGGGCGCGGAAGCGCACCACGTACGGAGCGCCTTCGGCGAGCTTGGCCCGCACGGCGGCGTGGTCTGCGTCGCGCCAGATGGCCCATGGTCCGTAGTAGCCGGTGGGGATCTTCGCGGCTTGCTGGCGGGCGGTGATGTCGGCGAGCTCGTCTTTGGTGGCGAAGCACAGGTACGCCTTGCCCTGGCGCAGCAGTTCTCGCGCGTAGGTGAGGTAGACGCGTTCGCGGGCCGACTGGTGGTAGGGGCCGTAGCCGCCGTGCTCGTCGCCCTCGTCGGAGGAGATGCCGACGTAGTCGAACGCGCGGGCGAACTGGGTCAGGGCGCCCTCGACCTCGCGTGACTGGTCGGTGTCCTCCACTCGTACCAGGTAGACACCTCCGGAGTGTGCCGCGATGTCACGGTCGATGGTGGCCACGTAGACGCCGCCGATATGCATGAACCCGGTCGGCGAGGGGCAGAACCGGGTGACCTGAGCGCCCTCGGGGAGCCGCCGCGACGGGTAGCGCTGTTCCCAGTGCTCGGGTTCGGACAGGCCGGCGGGGAACAGGGCGTCGATGACCGGGCGGTCCAGCATCGGTGGGGGAGTCTCGCTTCCGGGCGAACCCGATCATGGAATGGGGCGTTGTAGGGCATCCCAGGATACCTCGTTACACTCATGGCAAAGGGGCCCGGCCGATGCGCATCGCCAGTGGAACGAAAAACCGTTGGTTTCGGGTGCTGCTCTGCGGGGTGCTGATGCTCCCGACGTCTCCGGCCGCGCATGCGGCGCAGCCGCAGGACAGCGGATCCTACCTTCTCACGGCCACCGACACCGGCGCCGGTTATGCGCCCACCTTCACCGGCAACGGCTATCTCGGCGTGCGGGTGCCGCCGGCCGGCCAGGGGTACACCGGTGGCGTCGTCCCGGCGCAGTCCGAGGTCGCCGGTTTCTACGCCCAGCCCGCTGGGCGGGTACAGCAACGCGCGAACATCCCGACCTGGTCGACGCTGAGCTTCACCGACGGCGGGCGGGACTTCGCGCCGCGTCCCGGTCAGGTCACGGGCTGGCGACAGCAACTCAACCTGCGCGACGGATCGATCACCACCACCGCACGCTGGGCCGCACCGAACGGGCACGTCAGCGATCTGCGGTACGTGGTGTTCACCGACCGCGCCCGGACCGGGGTCGCGGCCGTGCGGTTAGAGCTGACACCGCGATGGACGGGGACCGCGACGATCATCGACTTGATCGACGGCGCCCCGGCCACGGCGAGCACCGGCGCTACGAGCGGGTGGGACGAGATGGCCCACCAGTACTGGGAAACCGTGCGTAGCCAAGGACTCGGCGTCCTCGCCGGGCTTTCCAGCCGACTCGGGTTGAGCGAGGATGTCCGGTCACCCGCCTTCACACCGGTGGGCGACATCGCCAAGCAGACCATCGGGCAGCATGTCGCCTTCCCCGTGACCGAGAACCACAGCTATACCGTGACCAAGTACATCGGCGTCGCCACCTCGCACGCCCTGCCGGACTCGGCCGCGCGAGAGCAGTCCTCGGCCGCCGCTGCGATCGGCTTCGACGGCCTCATGACGGAGAACACCGCCGCCTGGAACGCATTGTGGGCCGGCCGGGTGGACATCCTGGGCAACCCCACACTGGCCACCGAGGTGAACGCGAGCGAGTTCTACCTCTGGTCCAGCACGCATGAGGGCATCGACTGGAGCATCTCGCCGGCCGGCCTGTCCTCCAACGGCTACGACGGCCACATCTTCTGGGACGCCGACACGTGGATGTACCCGGCGCTGCTCGCCCAGCATCCCGCGCTTGCGGTCGGTATGAACAACTACCGTTACCAGCGGCTCGGTGCGGCCACAGCGCATGCCCAGGAAACCGGGTTCTCCGGCGCCCGCTTCCCGTGGGAAACTGCGCTGGACGGCACCGAGGAGGTCCTGCCGCCGGTGTCGGTGAACAGCGAGGGCCGCTACGAGCAGCACATCACCGCCGACGTCGCGCTGGCCCAGTGGCAGTACTACCTGGCGACGGGCGACCGAGGCTGGCTCGTCGCTCGAGGCTGGCCGGTGCTGTCGCAGACCGCCACGTTCTGGGCGGGTCGGGCGCAGCGGCACGCCGACGGCAGCTACCACATCACCCACGTCACCGGCCCGGACGAGGAGAACCCGGACGTCGACGACGAGGCGTACACGAACGTCGCGGCGGCCACCACCCTGCGAATCGCCACGCAGGCCGCCCGTGTGGTCGAGGCTTCCGCGCCCGGTGAGTGGGCCATCATCGCCGAGGGGCTCTCGCCGCTCTACGAGCCGGCATCGGGAACCCATCCGGAGTTCGCCGGCTACCAGGGCCAACTGGTCAAACAGGCGGACGTGACGATGCTGCAGTACCCGTGGCGGTACCCGATGTCGGCGGCCACCGCGCAGCGCGACGTCGACTACTACGTGCCCCGCAGCGACCTGGGCGGCCCGTCGATGGACGACGCGATCAACACGATCGACACGGCCGCCACCGGATCACCTGGTTGCTCGTCTTTCGTGTACACCCAACGCAGTGTCGAACCCTTCATGCATGACGTGTTCTACCAGTTCTCCGAAACCAGAACCGGGGGCGCTGTCACGTTCATGACCGGCATCGGCGGGTTCCTGCAGGAGTTCCTCTACGGCTACTCCGGTCTGCGCTGGGACGCTGACGCGGTGCGGCTCGACCCCAGCCTGACCGCGCCGCTCGACGGCGTGGTGCTGCACAACCTGGCCTGGCATGGGAACCGGTTCACGGTCGCCATCAGGGCCGAGCAGACCCAGGTGTCCATCGACTCCGGCGGACCGCTCCCCGTGACGGTGGCCGGCCACCCGCAGACCGTTCTGTCGGGCCATCCTCTCACCGTGCCGACCCGACGGCCCGACCGCACGACGACCACCGATCTCGTTCGATGCCACGCCGCCCAAGCGTCCAGCAACCAGCCGGGCACCGGTCCGCTGGCCGCCGTCGACGGCAGTCCCGCGACCGACTGGCGTCCCACCCGGCTCCCCGCGAGCCTGAACGTACCGCTCGCGCACCGGCAGACGATCAGCACAGCGACAGTCGACTGGGGCCGGCGGTGGCCACCCGCGCCCGCTCCCAACGTGCCGCCGTTCCCTGGACCGGTGCAAACCCTGCGCGCGACCGACTACGACCTCGTGGTCTCCCAGGACGGAGAGAACTGGACGGTGGTCGCCCAGGTGCGTGGCCGCACCGAGGGCACCCACGACGAGCTTCGCTTCCGCCCCGCGGACGCCCGGTTCGTCGGCCTACGGATCTCCGCGTCGACCAACCATACCGTGCCCTCGCTCGACGAGCTCACGGCGGCGAGTTCCTAGTGTCGCGCGCTCATGGTCGCCACGGCCCTGATCACAAGGACGGCACGTCGGCCGGGGGTGCGCTTCTCGACACGCACGTCCTCGAAGCCGGCCGCCCGGCACTGGGCCGCGAAGGACTCGGCCTGCTGGTCGGTCCACCCAGGAGGCGGGCGACGGCGCGCCTCCCGACGATCATGGTGAGCCCGGTCAACAGTCCGGTCACGCCGGCGAATCCCGGATGGCCGGCGTGATGGTTGACCGCGTCAGTGGCCATGGGTCCCGCTCGCGCGTTCGATCCCAGCCCCGGACAGGTTCCTCATGTCTTACGAATACTCCTTCATCGCTGCCTGGTGCATCGCGACGAACTGCTCCATGGCCGCTTCGGTGCCCTCGTGGTCGCCGGTGGCCAGTAGGTCGAGCAGGAGACCCCGCGCCACCGCGACTCCCGAGCGGGCGGTGAGGTGAGCTACCGGTGGCGGGATGCCCTTGCGGCGGCTCCATTCGGTCAGCGGGACCCGCCAGCTCTCTGGTACACCTGCCACATGGTGCACAAGCGCGGTCCGCGCGAGGCCGGGGAGCGCACCACAACGTCGACGTGAGCGCTGACGCGCCGCGCGCCGCGCTGGACGCTCTGCGTCTGGTGGACCATCACGTCCACGGCGCCATGCCGGGTGATGTCGACGGTGCCGCGTTCGAGGCCGGCATGAGCGAGTCCTCGTGGGCGGCGCCGGCGGGCACGACGCACCTGGACTCGCAGCTGGGCTTCGCGGTCCGCCGCTGGTGCGCACCGGTGCTCGACCTGCCCCCGCATGTGGACGCCGCTGCCTACCTCGCCCGCCGGCGGGAGCTCGGCGCGCGGGAGGTGACTCGTCGACTTCTCCTCGCCAGTGGCGTCGGATGGTTCCTGGTCGACACCGGCTACCGAGCCGAACAGATCCTCGGGCCCGCCGAGATGGCGGCCGCCGCCGGCGCGAGGGCGTCGGAGATCGTGCGGCTGGAGTCCGTCGCCGAGGAGGTGGCGGCGAGCGGCGTGCCCGCAGTCGAGTTCGCCGACCGGTTCGCCTGGACCCTGGAGGAGCGGGCTCGGCATGCCGTCGGGCTCAAGTCCGTCATCGCCTACCGGTACGGCCTCGACTTCGATCCAGCTCCGCCCAGCGTCGCCGAGGTGCGTCGCGCCGCCGGGCGGTGGCTACGGCGAGGAGAGCAGGAGGCCGGCCGGATGCGGCTGACCGATCCGGTGCTGCTGCGCCACCTGCTGTGGGTGGGTGTCGAACGCGGTCTGCCAATACAGTTCCATACCGGGTACGGCGACCCCGACCTGACCCTGCACCGCTGCGACCCGTCGCTGATGACCGAGTTCCTGCGCCGGGTGCAGGACCGCCAGGTGCCGGTGATGCTGCTGCACTGTTACCCCTATCACCGCACCGCCGGGTATCTGGCCCACGCGTTCTCTCACGTGTACCTGGACGTCGGGCTGGCGGTGAACTACACCGGGGCGCGGTCTCGTGCGGTGGTCGCGGAGTCGCTGGAAGTCGCCCCCTTCGGCAAGCTGCTGTTCTCCTCAGATGCGTGGGGACCGGCCGAGCTGCATCATCTCGGCGCCGTGCTGTGGCGAGGCGCTATGGCCGGCGTCCTCGGCGAGTGGGTGCGGTCGGGGGAGTGGTCGAGCGCTGATGCGGTACGTGTCGCGCGGATGGTGGGTGCGGGTAACGCGCACCGCGTCTACCGGCTGGCGGAGTCGGAATGACGCCCCCGGCGTGGTACTCAGGAGGACGTCCGCGTCTCTCTATGACTGACGGTCCGCACCACTGGGGGAAGACAACGCGATGTCTGCTGACTCACCACCGGGCACCGGTGTTCACCTTCGTCGTGAGCTGAGCGTGTGGGAGGTCCTCGGCGTCTCAGTGGCGTTGATGGCCCCCTCAGCGGCGGTCAACCTCAACCCTCAAGCCGCCGCAGGCACGGTGGGGCGTGCTGTTCCGCTGGCGTTCGCCCTGGCCACCGTCGGAGTGCTGCTCATCGCCTATACCTTTGTGCGTCTGTGCCAGCGCTTCCACCACGCGGGCAGTGTCTACGGCTTCGTCGGGGCGACTCTGGGTGCTCGCACGGGTGTCGTCGCCGGATGGGCGCTGCTAGGCACCTATGCGCTGTTCGGGGTCACCACGGCATCGGCGGCCGGTATCTTCGGCGCGACCTTCCTGGATGACGTGGGGCTCTGGACGCACCAGCCGTCCTGGTTGGGTTTCCTCATCGGCGCCATCGCGCTGGCCGGGGTGTTCTCGCTGGCCATCGCCCCTGTTCGGGGGACGGCCAGGTTCTTGTTGTCGGTGGAGGGTGGCACCGTCGCGCTGATCGTGATCGTGGCGGTGGTGATTCTCCTCCGGCTCGTGACCGGTAGCACGCCGCAGGCTCACTCGGTCGATCTGTCGGTGTTCACCGTGCCGCCCGGCACCAGCGTCTCGGCGGTGTTCCTCGGAGTGGTCTTCGCTTTCCTGTCCTTCGCGGGTTTCGAGGTCTCCGCGACGCTGGGCGAAGAGACACGCACGCCCCGTCAGGACATCCCTCGGGCGATCCTCGGGACGGTGGCCTTCGGTGGCCTGTTCTTCGTGTTCGTCACGGCTGTGGCGATGATGGGTTTCGGCGCCGATGCCGAGGGAGTGGCGGCCTTCACCCGTTCGGGATCGCTGCTGGGTGGTCTCGGCTCGCGGTACGTAGCGGGCTGGGTGGGCGAGGCTATCACGATCGGCGCGGCGATCAGCGCTTTCAGCTGCGCACTGTCATGTGTAGTCGGTGCCGCGAGGCTCTTGTTCGCGCTCGCCCGGGATGGCGTCGGGTTTTCGCCGTTCGGGACGCTCTCCGTGACGCGTGGGACGCCGGTCCGCGCGGCCGCCGCGGTCGTCATCGGCATGTACCTGGTGATCGGTGGCACGTGGTTCGTGCTGGGCGACAAGCCGTTCGACTTGTTCGCCGCGTCCGGGGCTGTCGGAACCCTGGTCGTGCTGGTGGCCTACGCGCTCGCCACGATCGGCGCGACGCGGCTGCTGTTTTTCTCCGGCCGCAGCCACGTCGCCATCTGGGAGATCGTCATCCCGGCGCTGGCGCTGCTGCTGATCGGCTACACGCTGTTCCGCAACACCTGGCCGTACCCGACCGGCGCCGCCGGCGCCTATCCCGCATTGTCTGCAGCGTGGCTGTTGGTCGGCGTGATCTGGGTACTCGCACGCCCGGCGGCGACCCGCCGTGCCGGTCGGCTTCTCGTCGCCGATGAAGGGCTTCAGGCTCAGAAACCCGCCACGACGCGGGCCGGCACCGCGGATCGAGGACAGTGACCCACCGCATCGCCGACAGCCACGAGCAGGTCCCTGCGTTCGTCGAGCTCTGCGAGCGGGGCGGCCAGGTCAGGCACGTCAGTGTTGACCTCGCCGACCCCGACGCCCCCGCCGGGCTCGTGGACGCCGCGCGCAGCATGGCTGATCAGCGACGAGGCCGACTGGATCACCGGCCACTCATCGCCTCCGACGGAGGCTGGTCCGCAGCCGGTTGAACTCAGAGGTGTGCCACACCTCTCGGAACACGTTCACGGTGACGTCGGCAGCCTTCGGCTCAAGCACGCGCCTATCGCAGCGCCCGCGCCAGCAGCGCCCGGCTCAGGCCCGGCAGCGCGACCGCGAGCCGACGGTGAGGTGGCACCGCCACCCGACGGGCCAGTATGTGGTAACCGGCCTGCTCTATCTCGTCCAGGATGCCGCCGTACAAGCGGAACGCCGTGGCCACACAGGCCCGGGACGCCGGGGCGAGCATCGGGATCCCCGGTGCCGCCCTCCGGTAGATCGCTCGGGTGCGCGCCACCAGGTAGGCCAGCGCGCGGCGCACCCGGGGCTCGGGCGCTCCGGTGCTGCGGCACCATCTCAGCAGCTCGCGCTCCACCCCGAATGACGCAAGCTCGTCGGCGGGCAGGTAAACCCGGCCGCGGTCGAGGTCCTCCCCGATGTCGCGGAGGAAGTTGGTGATCTGGAAGGCGACACCCAGCGCGGCGGCGTGCGGCTCAGCCAGCTCCCGGGGGACCACGGTGCCCAGCACCGGCAGTACCTGCAGCCCGATGACCGCCGCCGAGCCGTGCACATAGCGGCCCAGCTCGTCGAAGGTTCGATAACCGGCCACTCCGCCCTGCTCCACCGGTCGATCCATCCGCATCGAGACCATGAAGTCCGCGAAGTGCCGCGGGTCGATCTGGTAGCGGACCGCAGTGTGCACCGGCGCCGCCAGCACCGGGTGGTCCGAGCGGCGCCGCGCAAGCCCCTCACGCAGCTGCCGCTCCAGGGTGTCCAACTCCGCGAGGCGCTGTGGCCACGGCCGGGTGTCGGCGAGGTCGTCGACGATCTCGTCGGCGTAGCGGGCCAGCCCGTACAGTGCGTGGATCGCCGGCCGTCGCCCAGGTGGTAGCAGCCGGGTCGCCAAGAAGTAGGTACGGCCGTGCGCCGCGTTGAGGTCCCGGCATCGCAGATAAGAGGCGCGCAGCGCGGGCTCGGTGATGCCTGCGGCATCGAGCTCGCGACTCATCTCGCCCCCGCCTGCGCCGGATCGCCGAGGTGCACGCGTCTCCGCAGCCCCAGAGGGTCGCGGCGCAGCAGAGCGGTTGCCGCGACCAACGACACCGCCACCAGTCCGAGCTGATAAGGCCACGAGGTCAGGGCCTGCTCCCCGGTGGGATAGCTGCACAGCACCAGCCATGTGGACCCCGCGACGGCCCACGCCAGCGAACGTCGCGGCCAGGGCAGGGCGGCACCGAGGACGAGGGCCCAGGTGAGGTACCAGGGCAGGGTGGCCGGCGCCAGCAGGGCCGCCCACAGCAGCATAAGTGCCGCCCGGCGAACGGCCGGCGGCCCGCCGTCTCTGGCCAGCCACCACTGCCGGGCGAGGACGGTGAGGAAGACCCCGGAGCCCAGCAGCCGGCAGACCATGACGAACGGACGGTCGCTCGTTTGATCGAACGGCGCGGCCAGCGCGTGCGCGAGCTGCCCGGCGGCGGTGGGCAGTGACATCCAGTTGACGATCAGCGACGGCGCGTCCAGGGCTGGGATCCAGCCCAGGCCGACGCCGGACACCAACGTGATGCCGGTGAACACCGCGCCGAACACCGCCACGCTGCCTGCACCGGCCCGCAGTAGTCGCGCGCCCCGGCTACCGGGCAGGCGAGCAGCCCAGACCCAGACCAGGAATGGCAACGCGACTCCGGCCGACGCCTTCACCGCCATCGCCGCGGTGACCAGCGCGGTCCCAGCGACGTGTCGGCGCACCAGCACCAGCAGTGTGCCCGCCGCCAGCAGGCCGATCATGAGCAGATCGTTGTGCGGTCCACCGACCAGATGCACCACGGTCATCGGGTTGGCGATCACCAGCCAGAGCGTGACGGCGCGGTTGCCGCCGAGCTGATCGGCCAGCCGAGGGAGCGCGAAGATGAGCAGAGCCAACCCGCTCAGCAGCACCAACCGCATGCCGATCACACCCAGGATGAGGTCCTCGCCGGTCAACCGGTTCATCGTCTTGGCGATGAGGATGAACAGCGGGCCGTAGGGCGCCGGGGTGGTTTGCCATACGTAGTGCACGTTGTCCGCGATGGCTCCCGGCGGTAGCGTCGCGGGCCCGACCTGGTAGGGGTCCAGCCCGCGCACAGCGAGTGCACCCTGCGCCAGGTAGCTGTAGACGTCACGGGTGAACAGCGGCGGCGACAGCAGTACGGGCGCCGTCCACACCGCGCCGGCGACCTGCACCCGCCGCACGGTCGCGGTGCCGCTCAGCACGTCGCGCCCCAGGCGTACCCAGGCCCACACGATCATCCCGACGCCGAGGTAGAGCACCACGGTGGCCAGGTCGTGCCCGTGCCCGTAGCGGATCCAGGACAGCGGGCCACCAGTGATCAGGGGGTCGGTGACGAGGATGCCGCCGGCCCCGACCGCCATGACGGCCAGGAGGACCGAACCGACCAGTCCGAGTAGCACCGTGCCAGAGAGCAGTCGGCTTGGACGCAGCTGGTCGAGCAGCAGCACCGGCTGCAGCTGCGCCGAGCCGGGACCAGCATGGGTCGGTTGCGATGACGCGGTCGGTTGCGATGACACGGTCGGTTGCGATGACACGGTTCAGCCGCTCATGGTGGTGCGTCGGCGAGCTCCGACCGCGGTGATCCGGGCGGCGGCGAGCTTGCCGGAGATGAGCGCGGTGGGTACACCGACCCCGGGCGTCGTGCCGCATCCGGCGAGCACGACGTTGGTCAGTCCGCGCACCAGGTTCGACGGACGCAACGGCCCTGTCTGGGCGAAGGTATGGGCAGCGGAGAACGGGGTTCCGACCGCCAGCCCCTGGGCCGCCCAGTCAGCGGGGGTGACCAGCTGCTCGAGTTCGATGGCCTCGCCCAGGTCGGTCAGCCCCCGCCGTTCCAGCGTGCTGACCAGCTCATCGCGGTAAGCCGGTCCGAGGGTGGCCCAGTCCAGTGGCGCGGTGCGCAGGTTGGGGCAGGGTGCGAGTATGTAGAGCAGCTCACGTCCCTCAGGCGCCAGGCTCGGGTCGGTGGCGGTCGGACGGGTGATGAGCAACGACGGGTCGGTCATGAGCTGTCCGCGGTAGATGATCTCATCGAAGGTGCGCTCCCATGCCTCGCCGAAGGAGATCGTGTGGTGCGCCAGCCGTGTCCAGCCTGGTCCGGTGCCCGCCCGGACTCCGGCGTGCAGCACCACCGCCGAGGGTGACCAACGCAGCGGCACCAGCCGCCGAGGAGCCCGGCCGAGCAGCCGGTGCACCACCGGTAGGTCGGGCGTGAGTACCACAGCATCGGCCCCGACCCGTTCGCGCTCGGCGGTGTGCACCGCCGTGACGCGTTCCCCGGAGTGCTCCAGAGCGGTCACCGTCGTGTTGTAGCGAATGTCGGCTCCGGCGTCGGCGGCCGCGTCGGCTAGTGCCTGGGGCAGCGCCTGTATTCCCCCTCGGGGGAACCAGACCCCGGCCACCGTGTCCATGTAGGCGATCACCGCGTACGCGCCGAGAGCGCGTTGTGGCGGCACTCCGGCGTAGAGCGCCTGGAAGGAGAAGATCCGTTGCAGCCGCTGATCGTGCACGAAGCGGCCGACCTGAGCACCCAGCCGGCCGAAGCCACCCAGCGCGGCCAGCGCGGCCAGGTCGCGGACCGCGTCCCGGCCGGCGACCAGGTCCAGCGGGGAGTCGAAGTTACCGCCGATGAACCGGCCGATCTCGACCTGGTAGAGCCGGGTCAGCCAGTGCCGCAGCCGCCGGTAGCCGTGCGCCTCCGCTGGGCCGGACACCGCTCGGATCTGCGCCTCCATCGCGTCGGCATCGGTGTGCACATCGATCACTGACCCGTCCGCGAAGCGGGCCCGGTAGGCCGGGTGCAGCGCCACCAGGTCCAGCCGCGCGGCGAGCGAGTCGCCCACCGAGGCCAGCGCCTCCTCGACCAGCTGTGGCATGGTGAGCACGGTGGGGCCGGTGTCGAGACGGTAACCGGCGAGATCCATCCGTCCGGCCCGACCACCCGGGTGGGGCTCGGCCTCGAGCACAGTCACCTGCCGGCCGGATCCGAGCAGGTGAAGCGCGGCGGAGAGACCGGCGAGCCCGGCGCCGACGATGACGACGTGATCGGTGGGTCCGGGCACGGTGCGCACGGGTGCACGGTACGCGGGTTGGCGTCAGCGAACTCTGCAGGTGGCTTGCGCGGCAAGCTCACTCAGCCGGGCGCCGGCCGGCTCGGTCAGGTCAGCGGCGTACAGGCTACCCAATGCTGAGTCGGTGAGCGTGGTGATCCGGCGCTCCACCTCGGCCACCGCGCCGAGCTCGATCAGCAGCTCGCGGATCTCCGTCACGGTGCTCTCGTCCACCTGTGGGTTCCCGATGGCGTCGCGCAGCAGGTCAGCGGCGCCGGTCTGGCGCTTTTCGTCAGCGGCCCGCAGTCCGTAGGCCAGCAGCAGCGTCCGTTTGCCCTCGCGCAGATCCTCGCCGGCCGGCTTACCGGTGATCCGAGGGTCGCCGAACATGCCGAGCAGGTCATCGCGGAGCTGGAAGGCGATACCGATGTCGGCGCCGAAGCAACGGTAGGCGCGCACCAGTGCGGGGCTCGCTCCGGCGATAGCGGCACCCAGGTGCAGAGGGCGCTCAACAGTGTAAGCCGCGGTCTTGTACCGGTCGATCCGCAGTGCGGTCTCGGGCGCCTCGTCGCCGCTGGCCTGGGTGAGCACATCGAGGTACTGTCCCGCGAGCACCTCGGTGCGCATCGCCTGCCACACCGCGTGCGCTCGGTGCAGCTGTTCAGGCCACAGATCCGCCTCGCGCAACATGTCGTCGGCCCAGGCCAGTGCGATGTCACCGAGCAGGATGGCGGTGGCCGCACCGAACCGTTCCGGTGCGCCCGACCACCCGGCCGCGCGGTGTCGGGCCGCGAACTCGATGTGCACCGTCGGCGCGCCGCGCCGGATGGTGGAATCGTCCATCAGGTCGTCGTGTACCAGAGCGCAGGCGTGGATCAGCTCCAACGAACTCACCGCCCGCAGCACGGCCCACGCCCGAGGGTCAGCCGGGCAGCCACCTGCTCCTCGCCAGCCCCACCAGGCGAAAGTCGGACGCAGTCGCTTGCCGGGACCTAGCACGACTTCGCTCAGCGAGTCCACCGCGGCGACGAACTGCTGGTCGATCCGCGCCGCCTCGTCGCGCTTGGCCCGTAAGAACGCGCCAAGCTCGCGGTGCACCTCGGCGCAGAGGTTGTCATCGAGCGGATGCACCCGCTGATCTTCCGCTAGCCCGCCCAGGCTCCGAGTCCGGGTTCCGCGCGTTCGTGTAGACACGTGTCCGGGTTCGGTCACGGCGGGGCCCCGGTTCAGTGTGCCCCGGGTCTGGTTCGCCCAGGTTCGGTCGGTATCGGGTGCACCGTTGTTCTCGACACGGCCTAGGGTGTCCGCATGACGGCCGTCATCGACCGGCTCGGCGGTGGCCGCCCGGTATTCTCGGTTGAGTTCTTCCCGCCTCGCGACGACGACGGGGAGCGCCAGCTGTGGCAAGCGGTCCGCGAGTTCGAGCCGCTGAACCCGGCCTTCGTCTCGGTGACCTATGGTGCCGGGGGTTCCAGCCGGGACCGGACGGTACGGATCACCGGGCGAATTGCGCAGCAGACCGGTCTGGTCCCGATGGCGCACCTCACTGCGGTGAACCACTCCGTGGCCGAGCTGCGGCAGGTGATCGACAGCTACGCCGAGGCCGGGATTCACAATGTCCTGGCGCTACGCGGCGATCCGCCGGGTGAGCCGCTCGGGGAGTGGGTGGCACACCCCCAGGGCGTGCACTACGCGGCGGAGCTGGTTCGCCTCGTCCGCTCGCTCGGCGACTTCTGCATCGGCGTGGCCGCGTTTCCCGAGTGCCACCCTCGCTCGCCCGACGCCGCGTCCGACGTGCGACACCTGGTGGCGAAGCTGCGAGCGGGCGCCCAGTTCGCGATCACCCAGATGTTCTTCCGCCCGGAGGACTACCTGCGGCTGCGGGACCGAGTGAGCGCGGCGGGCGCTGATATGGCGAGCGTGCCGATCGTGCCCGGGGTGATGCCGATCACCGCGTTGCGCGGCGTGCAGAAGATGGCTGAGCTCTCCGGTTGCACGATCCCTCAGACGGTGCGCGACCGGCTCGTCGCGGTGGGTGACGATCCCGCTGCGGTGCGGCAGGTAGGGGTGGAGGTCGCGAGCGAGTTGTGCGAGCGGCTACTCGCCGAGGGCGCACCAGGGCTGCACTTCTACACGCTCAACCGATCTCGCTCCACTCGAGCTGTGCTGGCCCGCCTGGGCATGGCGCCGGTGCGCTCGGTGAGCCCGGCCGGCTGACTCGGGCGACCGCGGTTGCGGCTCAGCGGGTGGTATCGGTTCCCGGTCTGACATCCGATCACCGATTTCAGGGGGTTGACCGGGGCCCGGTCGCTGCGTCGGTGCCGCAGGACGATCCCTCGTCGGGCCAGGACCCGGGGGGAGGGTCCGGCGCTCGAAGCGCTCCAGGGCCCCCACGTGGCATCAGGCCGGCGAGCTCGTCGCGAGGCTCGGCGAGGGTGGCCGATGGCGACGTCGTCACCGTCATGTGCCGGCAACGACGGAGCTAGAGCGGCAGCGTGCGGCCGAGCACAGCGAACTCGCGGGAGTCCCCGGTGAAGTGGTAGTGCCGCAGCAGGTCGGTAAACCGGAGCCCTCGGTAGAGCCGCCACGCCCTGGTGGGACCCTCGGGTGTGGACAGCAATGCGCGCGGGGCATCCACTCTGGACAGCAGCTCGGTGAGCAGCGCCTTGCCGATGCCCCTGCCCTGCGCGTCCGGGTGCACATGCAGTTCGGTCAGCTCGAAGTAGTCGGCGAGTTCGCGTCGCGCGGAGGCGGGATCGATGAGCATGAGTCCGCGGTGGACCTCGTCGTGCCACCACTGGCCGGGCGCCCCTCGGTAGCCGTAGCCGATACCCACCAGGGCGTCCGCGTCGAAAGCGGCCACGCATCGCCAGCCTGTCCGCAGCATGTGCTCCAGCCACATCGGGCTGCGATGTCGCGCGGTGCCGGGCGGGTAGCGCATCGCGGTGACGTAGATCCTCAGCGCCTCGTCGAGCCGCATACGCAGCTGCGCGGTTGTCAGCTCGGCCAGCCGCGCTGGTTCACGGGTCGGCATTGCGGTCACCGCTGACCTCCCGTATCGGTCGACGTCACCACGTTCCGGGCGGCCTCGACAGAGTGCATGAGCTTCATGAGACCACGGCCAGGAGTAAGCCTGCTGCGGCGACGGATATTGGCACTTGACGGGACTACGCCTCGAGGGGTTACCCTTGAGGAGCTTCGAACATATGTTCGAACACGGACTCGGCGGTGGGGCGGGGGAAGCGCACCGCCGCCGAGCTCCGCCGGCTTCCCACGGCGGAGTCGACTCCTGTCGCCCATCACCACTCCCGACCCAGGAGGCCGACGTGGCCGCTGTTGCTGCGCTCACCCCGTCCGTCGTGCCGTGGCACGACAGCCCGAACTACGACAGACCACATCCCTGCCCACCCAGCGTACGTAACCGGCTGGAGAAGGCGCGGCGGGACCTGCTCGACGCCGAGTACGCCACACATCCGGTAGATCGCTACGCACAGGCCCACCTCGCGGCGCTGCGAGCGGCGGCCGCGGTGCTGACGGCGCGGGGCCGCTCGCGCAAGTCCGCACGGCCGACCAGCGTGTGGGCGCGGCTCGCCACCGTTGCGCCGGAACTCGCGGAATGGTCGTCGTTCTTTGCCGCCGTTTCGGCCACCCGGGCGGCCGCCGAGGCGGGTGTACACCGCCTCGTGACCGACCGTCATGCTGACGCTCTCGTCCGGCAGGCAGGCGAGTTCCTCACCCTCGCGGGCCACGCGGTGGCGAGGACATCCCGATGACGGCTCCGCGGCCGCTGATCGACTATGGCCGGATGCTGGACGTGGTCGGGATCGAGGGTGAGCTGATGCTGAGTGCGGCTGCCTCGGCGTTACCGTCCTCGGCGCAGGCGGAGGTACCAGGCTGCCCCGATCTCACCTTGGCGGAGACACTGCGGCACGTGGGTGGCGTGCACCGGGAGACCCGGCAATGGGTGCGCGACGGGCATCGACCCGAGCAGTGGCAGCGATCGCCGTCGGATGCAGACCTGCTCGGTGTCGTGCGAACCGGCCTGCGCGAGCTGTTGACGGAGCTGGGCATGCATGACCCTGCGGAACCCTGCGACACGTGGTGGCCCGACGATCGCACGCACGGCTTCTGGCGGCGTCGGATGGCGCACGAGACCACCGTGCATCGGGTCGACGTGGAAGCCGCCGCCGGTGGGCCTGTGCATCCAGTCGATTCGGACGTAGCCCTCGATGGCATCGACGAGCTGTTGTTTCTGTGGTTCGGTCACCGCCTCGGCGAGCTGGGGATCTCGTCGCCGCAGCGGGGCGTGGTCGCCCTCTCGGCCGCGGATCGGCGTTGGTTGGCCATCTTCGAGCCGGGCCGCTCCACCGCTCGGCGGGTGGATGAGGCGGACGCCCGCGCAGCGGACGCGATGGTCAGTGGAGAGCCCATGGAGGTCTACCTCTGGTCGTGGGGCCGGTTGCCCGACCAGTCAGTCCGAATCTCCGGTGATCAAGAGGCTGTCGGGCTTCTCTGGACGCTGTTGCGCCCCGCAACACAGTGAGCTGCTCCGGCGGCCGGTTCGTCAGGCGCGCATCCGCAGTCCGCGAGGAGTGACACGGAACCCGGCGTCCCGCAGCAGGTCGGCCAGCGCAGATTCCAGCGCCGCCTCGCCGTCGGTGCGCTCCACGGACAACGAACCCAACCAACCTCGCTGCACCGCGCCGGCTAGGGCCTGTACAGCGGCACGCAAGGTTTCACTGTTCTCGGTGAAGGACAGCACCGACCGGCCGCCGCGTTCGACGTAGAGCACTGCGGCACCGTCGACGAGGACAGCCAGCGCTCCGACCTTGCGTCCAGGCCGGTGTCGCACGTCACCCACCGTGGGCGGCCACCGCAACGCCGCTCCATAGGGCTGGGCCGGGTCGGTGGCGGCGAGTACCACCGTGGTGGCACCGTCGTCGCTGGGCTGGCTCACAGCACGTAGCCGGTCGATGGCGCCGGGGACGGCGAACTGCGTGGCTCCGAGTCCCTCGACGACGTACCCGCGTCGGCACCGGCCGGACTCCTCCATGGCCCGCAGTACCCGGTAGACACCAGCGAAGCCACCGCCGACTCTCTCGGTGTCCAGAGCCCCTCTGGTAAGCACCCCGTGGCGCTCCAGGAACGCCTCGGCCCGGGCGTGCGCGCGGCGGGTTGGGTCAGGCTGTGACACTGGCCGCGGAGGCACCGGCGACAGTGCCCAACGGCCCGAGGCCGTTGGTGGACCGGTGCTGGAGGGCATCTGCGGCCGACCCGCGCCCAGGCGAGCGTACCGTCCTCGCGGTACGGACCGGCGTGGTCGGTGCGCAGCCGGGCGAGCGGACAACAGAGCCCGCAGCGGCGCCAGCGAGTCGTTGGTGAGCAACCCCGCCCACACCAGGTCCCACACCGCCGTGACCACGTCGGCGTCACCGGCCGCCGGGTCACCACCGTCGAGCAGATGACGACTGGTCCGATCGGCAAGCTGCCGGAAGAACAGGGCGCCACCCCCGGCCGGACCACCGGCGGGCTCCCAGCCCAGAGCGCGCAGGACACAGCGGTGTATCGGTGTGAGGGCAAGCTGCTCGTCAGGCTCTGGTAGCAGCAGATCAGCCAGTTCGGTGGGAGCCAGCGCGATCCACCCGTCGACCCCAGGCAGCGACCCGCAGCCGACCCAGCTCACCTCGCCGGAAATAGTGAGCTCATCGAGCAGGGCGGGGACGTAGCCGGGAAGCCGGGCCGGGAGCAGCAGCGACTCCAGCGCGCTAGCCGGCACCGGTGCGCCAGCCAGCTGCTCCACCGCGCCGAGCACGTCCTCGGGGGTGGGCGGGCCGCGCAGCCGTCGCGCCGGTCCGGAGCCCTCAGGCCGTGTGTCCCAGGAGCTGATGCCGTGCCAGGCTGGCAGGAACCTGCCCAGGGCGGCCTGCTCGACCGGCTCCACCTCGGCCCGCAACCGGGCCAACGACGCCCGTCGCAACCGCCTCAGCACCTCGGTGTGGCAGTACTCCGTGCCCACACCGGCCAGCTCGACAGGGCGCAGCTCGCCACGGATGAGAGTGCCGGCCCTGGTCATCCGATCCAGTACCGCGTCGATCACCGCGACCCCAAGCCCGAACCGACCCGCGGCGGCGACCGCGGTGAACGGCCCGCGCGTTCTCGCATAGCGCAGCACAAGGTCCCCGAGCGGGTCCGTCACCGGCTCGGTGAACGCCTCCGGTATCCCTACCGGCAAGGCCACGCCTAGCGCGTCGCGCATCCGCCCGGCGTCCTCGACAGCGATCCAGCGCCGCTCGCCGGCGATCCGTACCGTGATCGCCCGGCGGGCAGCACTGAGCTCGGCGAGCCACTCTGGGGCGACCCCGCGCCGCGCGGCCTCGGTCTCGGTGAGGTCACCCAGCGCGCGCAGCGCATCTGCGGTGCCCTCGACGTCCCGGACATGCCGAGCCGGATCGATGCGCTGCAGCTGCTCCTCCACGTCCACGAGCACCCCGGGGTCGAGCAGCTCGCGGATCGCCTCGGCACCCAGCAGCTCCGCCAACAGCGTGGAGTCCAGCGCGAGCGCGGCGGCTCTACGCTCGGCCAGCGGGGCGTCGAGCTCGTAAAGGAACATCCCCACGTAACCGAACAACAGGCTGCGGGCGAACGGCGAGGGCGACGGGGTGGTCACCTCCACCACCCGCACCCGTCGGGCGCGCACCTCCGACATCAGCTCGCGCAGGCCAGGCAGGTCATAGACGTCCTGCAGGCACTCCCGCATCGCCTCCAGCACCACCGGAAACCGCTCGTACTTCGAGGCGACGGTGAGCAGCTGGGCCGACCGCTGCCGCTGCTGCCACAGCGGCGTGCGGCGCCTCGGGTCGCGGCGGGGCAGCAGCAGGGACCGCGCGGCGCACTCGCGGAACCGGGAGGCGAACAGCGCTGAGGTGCCCACCTCGGCGGTCACGAGCTGTGCCACCTCGTCCGGGTCGAGCAGCACGTCCTCAGCGGTGGGGAGCACCTCGGTCCCCTGCGCGTCGAGCGCGTCCGGCAGTCGCAGCACGATACCGTCGTCGGCGCTGGCCACCTGCGCCTCGACACCTCGCCGTTCGCGCAGCCGGGCGCCGATTGCCAGCGCCCATGGCCCGTTGACCTGCGCGCCGAACGGGGAATGCACCACCATCCGCCAGTCACCCAGCTCGTCGCGGAAACGTTCCACCAGCACGGTGCGGTCGTCGGGCAGGCGCCCGGTGGCTTCGCGCTGCTCGCGCAGGTAGGTCAGCAGGTTGTCGGCCGCCCAGCCGTCAAGGCCGGCCGCCTCGATGCGGCCGCGCGCCGCGTCCATCGGGGCGCCGCTCAGCTCGCGGACGAACGCGCCCAGCGCCCGCCCCAGCTCTAGGGGCCGACCCGGCGCGTCGCCCTTCCAGAACGGCATCCGAGCCGGCTCACCGGGCACGGGCAGCGCGATGACCCGGTCGTGGGTGATGTCCACGATCTTCCACGAGGTGGAACCGAGCAGGAACGTGTCGCCCACCCGGGACTCGTACACCATCTCCTCGTCGAGCTCACCGACCCGCGAGCCCGCCCCGTCGGCACCGCCCGGGGTCATCACGGTGAACAGTCCCCGGTCCGGTATGGTGCCACCGGAGGTGACCGCCAACCGCTGCGCTCCTGGTCGCCCACGCAGCTCGTCGCTGACCCGGTCCCAGACGATCCGCGGGCGCAGCTCACCGAACTCCTCTGAGGGATAGCGCCCCGCCAGCATGTCCAGGACGGCGTGCAGCGCCGAGTCGGGCAGAGCCGAGTACGGCGCGGCGCGGCGGACCATTGTGGCGAGACCGTCGACGGTCCATGGGTCCAGCGCGACCATGGCCACCACCTGTTGGGCGAGCACGTCCAGCGGGTTACGCGGGTAGCGCAGCGCCTCGATCGCCCCACTGGCCATCCGCTCAGCGATCACCGCGCACGAGACCAGGTCGCCGCGGAACTTGGGGAGGACCACGCCCCGGGACACCGCGTCCACCTGGTGGCCGGCCCGGCCGATCCGTTGTAGACCTGACGCCACCGTCGGGGGTGCCTCGACCTGCACGACGAGGTCCACCGCTCCCATGTCGATGCCCAGCTCGAGCGACGAGGTGGCGACCACGCACGGCAACCGGCCGGCCTTGAGCTCCTCCTCGACCAGGCTTCGCTGCTCACGCGACATCGAGCCGTGGTGCGCCTTGGCGATCACTTCGGGAGCGCCACCGGCGAGCCCGGCCTGACCCATCAGCTCGGCGGGCATCCGGTCTCGCGGTGCCGCCGGTTCGTCGACGGCCAGCTCGTTGAGCCGCGAGGTGAGCCGCTCGGCCAGCCGACGCGAGTTGGCGAACACGATCGTCGAGCGGTGCGCGCGTACCAGGTCCAGCATCCGCCGCTCGACCGCAGGCCACATCGACGCACGGCGCTCCACAGACCCGTCGGCCTCCCCGGTCAGCTCACCCGGTACCGACATGTCCGGCACCGGCACCTGCACTGCGATCTCGACCGTCTTGGCCGACGCAGGCTGCACCACCCGCACCGGTCGGCCTCCGGCGAGGAAGGCGCTGACCTCCTCGACGGGACGCACGGTGGCGGACAGGCCGATCCGCTGGGCGGGTTTCTCGAGTAGAACGTCCAGCCGCTCCAAGGACAAAGCCAGATGTGCACCGCGCTTGCCGGCGGCGACAGCGTGCACCTCGTCGACGATCACGGTATGGACCCCACGCAGCGACTCCCTGGCCGCCGACGTCAGCAGCAGGAACAGCGACTCCGGCGTGGTGACGAGCACGTCGGTCGGGGTGCGGGCGAAGGCGCGGCGTTGGTCGGCCGGGGTGTCGCCGGTGCGCATCCCCACCCGGATGTCCGGCGTGGGCAGCCCCAACCGGTGCGCGGCCTGCCGGATGCCCGCCAGCGGGGAACGCAGGTTGCGCTCGACGTCCACCGCAAGGGCCTTGAGCGGGGAGATGTAGAGGACCCGGCAGCGCCTCGTCGGCTCGTCCGGGGGCCCCGTGACGGCCAGCCGGTCCAGCGCCCACAGGAACGCGGCGAGGGTCTTGCCCGACCCGGTGGGCGCCACCACCAGGGCGTGCTGCCCGTCGGCGACAGCGTTCCAGGCGCCGAGCTGTGCGGGGGTGGGCGCGGCGAACGCTCCCGCGAACCAGTCCCGGGTGGCTGGGCAGAAACGCTCAAGCACACCCCCATGATGGTCTCGTGCCGCATTGAGCGGGCCGAGCGGGGTAACCGGCACCCTGGATCACCCCGCTGGTGGAGATCACCAGCGTATAGCGGGGCGGGCGTTGACGAGGATCTTGCGCAGCCGGCCCACGTCGGTGATCCGTCGTTCGGCTAGGTGGTCGGCGGCGACGGCGGGCGGCACGTCGTCCCGCTCGGCCAGCGCGAAGATCTCCCGAGTGGTATCGAAGATCTTGGCGACCCGGGCTTTGGCCCGCTGGAAGTCGAAGCCCCCGATCTCGTCAGCCACCTGAATGACTCCACCGGAGTTCACCACATAGTCGGGTGTGTAAAGGATGCCCCGCTGGTCGAGGAGCTTCTCCACACCGGGGTGCTCAAGCTGGTTGTTCGCGCCACCGCAGACGACCTCGGCGCGCAGCGCCGTCACCGTGGGATCGTCCAGCGCCGCGCCGAGCGCACACGGGGCGTACACGTCGATCGGCTCACGTACGAGAGCCTCAGTGCTCGGCGCCACCACCACCTCGGGATGCGCGGTGCGGACCTGCTCGATAGCCCGCTCGCTGACGTCGGTCACGATCACCTCCGCGCCGTCGGCGAGTACGTGATCAACGAGGTGTCTCCCGACCTTGCCGACGCCGGCGATGCCCACCCGACGCCCGGACAGGGTAGGCGCACCCCAGACGTGTTCGGCCGCCGCGCGCATGCCCTGGAAGACACCGAAGGCGGTCAGGATCGACGAGTCGCCGGCGCCACCGTGGGCCAACGAGCGCCCGGTGACGAACTCGGACTCCCTGGCGACGATGTCCATGTCCTCGACGTAGGTTCCGACGTCGCATGCGGTGATGTAGCGGCCGCCCAGCGACTGCACGAAGCGCCCATAAGCGCGCAGCACCACCTCGGTCTTGTCCCGCGTCGGGTCGCCGAGGATGACGGCCTTGCCACCGCCGTGGTCCAGCCCGGCGAGCGCGTTCTTGTAGGACATCGCGCGGGCCAGGTGCAGTACGTCAGCGAGGGCGTCCTCCTCGCTGACGTAGGGGTGGAACCGGGTGCCGCCGAGTGCCGGCCCCAGCGCGGTGGAATGGATGGCGATGATGACGCGGAGCCCGGAGGACTCCTCGCGGCAGAATACGACCTGCTCGTGGTCGCCGGATCGGAATACGTCGGTCACAGTGGTGGCCCCCCTCCACTCGATGGCGAGCTGTGCAGCGCGCCGCTGTGCAGCTTATGCCCGCGTCGGTCGTGGGAGGGCACCATTTGCCGGCACGTCGACCTGGCCCCGGGTCGCTGCCTGACCGCAGCCGGCCACCACGTTCGCCCACGTTCGCGCCGCGCCGCCGCAGCGCAGGGAGCGCCGCTATGCGCGGATCAGCGGCCCCGTTGCCACCACCAGCGGATGAGCACCAGCAGAGCGGAGAGCAGGCCGAAAAGGATCACCAGCTGTCCAGCGGTGGAGGACAGCCCCGTCGGATCTCCCTGTGTCGGACCTCCCTGGGCGAGCACCCCATCACGATAGCCGGAGGTGGGTACCTAACCTTAGTGAAATGCGGATCACGCACTTCCGGCAGCGGATGAACGAGGAGTTCGGTGCGGTCAGAGCGGCCGCGTTGGCCCATGACCACGTGTTCGCCGAGCTCGGTGGTCGGACGGTGAACGGGGCGCTGGAGGCGGGTATTGACACCAAGCGGGTCTGGGCTGTGGTGTGCTCCACATTCGACGTTCCCGAGGAACGGCGCTGAGCACACGGACCCGCCCTTGCCGGCGTCTCTGCCTGTGATTAACCCGGTGTGTCGGCCTCTTCGGCTCGGCCGTGGTGCCGATGGGCGCAGCCGGGTAGCGCACCGGCGTGTCGCTCTGGCGTCGAACATGCGTTCGCCTAGGATGTTGTCCACAGTCGGATGCCTGTCCACAGATCCGGCGAGTGTCGCCGCGAAGTGTCGGTCCTACCGCTTAGCGTCGACCCCGACCCAGCAGAACCGATCAGCGAGGTGGACCGTCAGATGGCACCAGCACCGGACCGGGAGAAGGCGCTCGAGATCGCCTTGGCCCAGATTGAGAAGCAATGCGGCAAGGGCTCGGTGATGCGCCTCGGCGAGGAGGGCCGCGCGCCCATCGAGGTGATCCCTACCGGCTCCATCGCGCTGGACGTGGCGCTGGGAATCGGCGGCCTGCCTCGCGGCCGGGTGATCGAGGTGTACGGCCCGGAGTCCTCCGGAAAGACGACGGTCGCGCTGCACGCTGTGGCTAACGCACAGCGTGCCGGCGGGATCGCCGCGTTCATCGACGCCGAGCACGCGCTGGATCCCGACTACGCGAAGGCGCTCGGAGTGGACACCGACGCCCTGCTGGTCTCCCAGCCCGACACCGGGGAACAGGCGCTGGAGATCACGGACATGCTGATCCGCTCCGGTGCGCTGGACGTCGTGGTGATCGACTCGGTGGCGGCCCTCGTGCCGAGGGCGGAGATCGAGGGCGAGATGGGTGACGCGCACGTCGGCCTGCAGGCCCGTCTGATGAGCCAGGCGCTGCGAAAGATCACCGGTGCGCTGAGCCACTCGGGCACTACGGCGATCTTCATCAACCAGCTCCGAGAGAAGGTCGGGGTCTTCTTCGGCTCCCCGGAGACCACCAGTGGCGGCAAGGCGCTGAAGTTCTACGCCTCGGTACGGCTGGATATCCGCCGGATCGAGACGCTCAAGGACGGCTCGGACGCGGTAGGCAACCGGACTCGCGTCAAGGTGGTGAAGAACAAGTGCGTGGCCGCTGGGACTCGCCTGTTCGACCCCGTAACGGGTCAGACGCACCTGATCGAGGACGTCGTCGATGGCCGGCTTCCGGTGCACGTGGTCGCCGCTGATAAGGCGGGGATGCTGCGCAGCCGACCGGTGGTCTCCTGGTTCGACCAGGGTGAGCAAGACGTGATGGGTCTTCGGTTGAGGGATGGCACCGAGCTGTGGGTAACACCGGACCACAGGATCCTCACCGAGGCTGGCTGGCGCCCGGCAGGTCAACTCGTGGCTGGGGATCGGGTGGCGCGACCCCGCGAGTTCCTGGGGTTCGGAGACGCCGAGCCAGTTACACCGGAACACGCTCGTCTGCTCGGTTATCTCATCGGTGACGGCTACGTCGGCGGTAAGACACCGGTCACGTTCATCAACGTCACATACGCGCTCCATGCCGACGCGGCCACGATTGCCGCGCGGCTTGGGTGCGACGCGAAGCGACGTTCTGACGGTCTCCAGGTGGCGTTCTCGCATCGTCCGGATGAGAAGAACGGCGTGCTCGAGCTGTGCCGTCAGGCCGGGATCTGGGGCAGGCTAGCGTCAGAGAAGCAGATACCGACGCTTTTTTTTGCTCCAGATGTCTCCGCCGAGGTGGTCGCCAACCTGCTCTTCGGTCTATTTGAGACCGATGGATACGTGAGCCGGGAACAGACCGGTGAGATCCGGCTGGGGTACACGACCACATCGGCTCAGCTCGCTCAGCAGCTGCATTGGCTCCTGTTGCGGTGGGGGATCGGCAGCACAGTGAGCCGTCGAGACCCGAGAGCGCAGCGGAGTAGCTTGATCTGCGGTCGTCGAGTCAGCGGGAAGCTGCCCAGCTGGGAGGTGCGTATCGCTGGTGCCGACAACGTCAGTACGTTCGCCGCTGGCGTTCCGATGTGGGGCCCTCGTGGGGCCGTACTCGTCAAGGAGCTTGCGTCGCTCGATGGCCGGTATCGGGGATCTCAGCGGATCTACCTGTCCGAGGAGGTGACAGAGCCGGTGCTCAGCCACCTCGCGAGTCGCGGCGTCACTGCCCAGCAGGCGGCCCAGCTGATCGGTGAACGGGCGGGTACCCCGCAGGGTGGGATGAAGCAGGTGTTGGGTGCGAGTCGGCTCCGCAGGGATCGGCTGGCGTGTCTCGCTAACGCACTCGACGACGTATTTCTTCAGGAGATCCTTGCTGAGGGACTGTGCTACTCACGGATCGTTGCAGTCCTGACCTCGCGCCGGTGCCGGACGTTCGATATCGAGGTCGACGAGCTGCACAACTTTATTGCGAACGATGTCTTGGTTCACAACTGCGCTCCTCCATTCAAACAAGCGGAGTTCGATATTCTGTACGGCCATGGGATCAGCAAGGAGGGCTCGTTGATCGATCTGGGTGTGGAGCAGGGCGTCATTCGCAAGTCAGGCGCCTGGTACACCTATGAGGGTGACCAGCTCGGTCAGGGTAAGGAGAACGCGCGCAAGTTCCTCGGCGACAGTCCCGACGTCGCTGCCGAGATCGAGAAGCGGATCAAGGACAAACTCGGCATCGGGGCGAAGCTCGACGACGACCAGACCGTGCCGGCCCCGGTGGACTTCTGATGTCCCGGCCTGTAATGCGACGCCAGGGGCTCCGATGAGGAGGCGCAGTCCTGGCGTCGACGGAGCTGCCGTGACGGACTCCCCGGACGCCAAGGCCATCAGTCCGGCGGCGGAGGCGCAGGAGGTCTGTCTCCGGTTACTCGCTGCGTGTCCGCGTAGCAGGGCCGAGCTGGCCGATGCGCTGCGCATGCGCGGGATTCCCCAGGAGGTCGGCGAGCCAGTGCTGCACCGCCTGGTCGAGGTGGGCCTGGTGGATGACGCCGTCTTCGCCGAGTCGGCGGTGCACTCTGGGCACCGCCATCGTGGTCTGGGTAGGCGAGCGCTGAGTACCGCGCTCCGGCGCCGGGGAGTGCCAGATGAGATCGTCCGCGAGGTCGTGGCGACGGTACGGCCCGAGGATGAGGAGCTGCGGGCCCGCGAACTGGTCCGGCGCAGGATACGGACCAGCACCGTGCGGGACGCAAGGATCCTGGCTCGCAAACTGGGCGGGATGCTGGCCCGCAAAGGCTACTCGGAGGGACTGGCGTGGCGCGTGGTACGTGAGGAGCTCGGCCTGGGTGACTGGGCCGCCGAGGTCGAGCCATGTCCCGACTGACCACAGGGTGTTCCGCCGGGCATGACGAGTTCGACGCCAGCGGGGAGGCTGCCTTGAGCGTGTGCACTGTTGAGCAGCCACACCAGCGTGGCGCGGAACTCCTCAGCGGCTCGGGTTGGGTGCACGTCGGTGCGGTGGGCAAGCGCGATGGTCCGGATCGGAGGGGGAGGCATGAACGGCACACCACGAAGCTGAGGGCGGCCCTGGAGAACCATGCTGGGGACCACGGCGATGCCGAGGCCGGCTTCGACGAAGCTGAGTACCGCGTCCATCTCGCCCCCTTCGATGGCGAACCGTGGCTGAAACCCTGCCCGCTGACAGGCCGTGAGGGTCATTGACCTGAGGTCATAGCCCTCCCGGAACATCACCAGGGGGCGGTCCCGGAGGTCCCCGATCCGAAACGAGTCGAAGTCGAGGTCCATGGTGCGTGGAACGGCGACGGTGAGCTGCTCGCGAAGAATCGGGATGGTGTCCAGAGTGGGGTCCCCTCGGTGCACCGGGGAAGTGATCATCGCCAGGTCGATGGCTCCTTCCGCGAGTTGGCGTACCAGGTCTCGGGACCCGCTTTCGTCGATGATGAGCTGGATGCCTGGGTAGCGGGCGCCGAAGTTGGCGAGTGCGTGGGCCAGCGGCCCGGTGCAGAGGCTGGGGGTGGCACCGAGCCGCAGCCGGCCCTGGCGAAGCTCAGCCAGCTCGTGCACCTGCAACCGGGCGGTCTCGACGTCGGCCAGGATCCGCTTGGCGAGGGGGACGAGCACCTCCCCAGCCGGCGTGAGCGTCACGTTGCCCCGGGCTCGATGGAACAGCTCGCTGCCCAGCTCGCGCTCCAGGCAATGGATCTGTCTGCTCAGCGAGGGCTGGGCGACGTGCGTGAGCGCGGCCGCCCGGGTGAAGTGGCGGGTCCGAGCGACGGCCAGAAAGTAGACCAGCTGCTGTAGCTGCACCATGATAGCTTATCGCTATCAAGACAAGCATGACCATATCTTGGACCTGTGCCATGGGTTCGGCTTACTGTGAGTTATCGCCGCGCGGCCCGCCGACCCGTGGTGATGGTGCTGGCTGAGGCTGCCACCGCGACCTGAACTGAACACACTGGCCTGTAGCCCCGACCGGAATCGACCTCATGACAACCACCTCATCGTCCTCGCCATCGGACCTCGCCCAACCCGGTCGGATACAGTCCGGTCGGGCAGCAGTCCCGGCGCGGACCCTGCGCACCGACCGCTGGTGGGTGTCGCCCTTGGTAACCGCCATCGTGCTAGGGGTCTTCATCGTCTACACGACGGTCAGGTTGTTCATGCGGAACGACTACTGGGTCGGTGAGTACCACTACCTCACTCCGTTGTACTCACCGTGCCTGAGTGTTTCGTGCGCGCCGGGCTCGTCGCATCTCGGCACGCCGCTGCCAGCGTTTCCACTGGCGCTGCCGCTGCCGATCCTGATCTTCCCGATCCTCGCCGGGTTCCGGGCCAGCTGCTACTACTACCGCAAGGCCGGCTACCGGGCTTTTCTCCTGTCTCCGCCCGGATGCGCAGTGACCGAGCCGGCGAGAAAGTACAGGGGGGAAACCCGCCTCCCGCTGGTGCTGCAGAACCTACATCGGTATTTTTTCTACTTCGCCAGCGCCTTGCTGTTGATCAACACGTATGACGCGGTCTCGGCGTTCTTCCCCGCCGACGGTGGCTTCGGCGTTGGTCTGGGCTCGTTGATCCTGCTGGTCAACGTCACGATGCTGTGGTTGTACTCACTGTCGTGCCATGCGTGCCGGCACGTTTTCGGAGGCCGGCTGAAGCACTTCTCCCAGCATCCCATGCGGTACTGGTTCTGGACGCATCTGTCCAAGCTCAACGGTCGCCATATGCAGTTCGCGTGGGCGTCGCTGATCACTGTGATGCTCACGGACTTCTACATCATGGCCGTCTCTGCGGGCTGGATAGCCGACCTGCGCCTGTTCAACTGATGAGGAATCGGTACCTATGACCGAGATTGAGCGGCACGACTACGACGTCGTGGTGATCGGCGCGGGCGGCGCCGGGCTGCGGGCCGCGATCGAGGCTCGTGAGCTGGGCAAACGCACCGCCGTTGTCTGCAAGTCCTTGTTGGGGAAGGCCCACACCGTGATGGCCGAGGGAGGTATCGCGGCGTCGATGGGCAATGTGAGCCCACGGGACAGCTGGCAGGTCCATTATCGCGACACCATGCGCGGGGGCAAGTTCCTCAACAACTGGCGAATGGCCGAGCTGCACGCGAAGGAGGCGCCGCAGCGGGTATGGGAGCTGGAGACCTACGGTGCCCTGTTCGACCGCACCAAGGACGGCAAGATCAGCCAGCGCAACTTCGGCGGGCACGAGTACCCGCGGCTGGCGCATGTGGGTGATCGCACAGGTCTGGAGCTCATCCGTACGCTGCAGCAGAAGATCGTCTCGCTGCAGCAGGAGGATTTCGCCGAACATGGCGACTACGAGGCTAACCTCAAGGTCTTCGCCGAATGCACGATCACGGACCTGCTCACAGACGCCGACGCGGTGGCCGGGGCGTTCGGCTACTGGCGGGAGACTGGCCACTTCATCCGGTTCGACGCACCTGCCGTGGTGCTGGCCACTGGCGGCATCGGAAAGGTTTTCAAGGTCACCAGCAACTCCTGGGAGTACACCGGGGACGGGCACGCCCTCGCGTTGCGTTGCGGCGCGACGCTGATCAACATGGAGTTCGTCCAGTTCCACCCCACCGGGATGGTGTGGCCGCCCAGTGTGAAGGGGATCCTGGTCACTGAGTCGGTCCGAGGCGATGGTGGGGTGCTACGCAACTCCGAGAACAAGCGCTTCATGTTCGACTACGTCCCCGAGGTCTTCTCCGACCAGTACGCGACTTCAGAGCGTGAGGCGGACCGCTGGTACGACGACCCGGACAGCAACCGCCGGCCACCGGAGCTGCTACCTCGTGACGAGGTCGCGCGTGCGATCAACTCCGAGGTCAAGGCGGGTCGTGGGTCGCCGCACGGCGGGGTCTTCCTCGACGTCTCGACCCGGCTGCCCGCTGAGGTCATCATGAGGCGGCTCCCCTCGATGTACCACCAGTTCAAGGAACTGGCCGACGTCGACATCACAGCGGAGTCCATGGAGGTCGGCCCCACCTGCCACTACGTCATGGGCGGAGTGGAGGTCGATCCGGACACCGCAGCAGCCTCGGTGCGCGGACTCTTCGCGGCCGGTGAGGTTGCCGGTGGAATGCACGGCTCCAACCGGCTGGGTGGTAACTCGCTGTCGGACCTGCTCGTGTTCGGTCGCCGGGCCGGCCTCGGCGCGGCGACCTACGTGGACTCCCTGGGCGGGCTCCGACCGTCGGTCCGCGAGGCCGAGGTGGCGGCCGCGGCACAGCGGGCGATCAGCCCCTTCCGTACGGGAACCGACGGCATGGAGGCTGAGAACCCCTACTCGCTCCAGCTTGAGCTCCAGCAGACCATGAACGACCTGGTCGGAATCATCCGCAGGGCAGACGAGATGGAGCTCGCGCTCAAACGACTCCGCGAGCTGCGTCGGCGAGCCGAACATGTCGTGGTGGAGGGTCATCGTCAGTTCAATCCCGGCTGGCACCTCGCGCTGGACCTGCGCAACATGCTCGCGGTGAGCGAGTGCGTCGCGCGGGCCGCGCTGGAGCGCGCCGAGAGCCGAGGTGGGCACACCCGAGACGACTATCCGGTGATGGACCCTGAGTGGCGACATCTCCTCTTGGTGTGCACGTGGCATACCGATGATGTCGAGGCCGGTGTTCGTGTCGAGCGCAAGGAACAGGTTCCGATGCGTGCGGACCTGGTCGAGCTGTTCGAGTATGACGAGCTGAAGAAGTACTTCACCGCCGAGGAGCTCCCGGGAGGGACGGACTGACATGGGCAACCAGCGGCGCTTCCAGGTGTGGCGGGGTGACACCCGCGGCGGGAACCTCGTGGGCTTCGACGTCGAGGTCAATGAGGGGGAGGTGGTCCTCGATGTCATCCATCGCCTGCAGGCGACCCAGGCGCCTGACCTCGCGGTGCGGTGGAACTGCAAGGCGGGTAAGTGCGGATCGTGCAGCGCCGAGATCAACGGCCGACCGCGCCTGATGTGCATGACGCGGATGTCCACATTGCCGCCGCAGCTACCGGTGACGATCACCCCCTTGCGGACCTTCCCGGTCATCCGCGATCTCGTCACCGACGTCTCGTACAACTATCAGAAAGCGCGCGAGGTGCGTTCCTTCATGCCGCCCAAGGGTGTGCAGCCCGGTGAGTACCGGATGCAGCAGGTGGATGTGGAACGCTCGCAGGAGTTCCGCAAGTGCATCGAGTGCTTCCTGTGCCAGAACACCTGTCACGTGATCCGCGACCACGAGGAGAACAAGACGAGCTTCTCCGGACCGCGTTTTCTCATGCGGATCTCTGAGCTCGACATGCACCCGCTGGACGCCGCCGAGGAGGAGGGCGTGGATCGCAAACAGTCTGCGCAGGACGAGCACGGTCTTGGGTTCTGCAACATCACCAAGTGCTGCACCGAGGTGTGCCCGGAGCACATCAAGATCACCGATAACGCCCTGATTCCGATGAAGGAACGGGTGGCGGACATCCGCTTCGACCCACTGATCCGGCTGTTCCGCCGCCACCGCGGAGGATAGGTCAACGGAGCAGAGGAGGGCTGGGTACCGGAGTGCCGAGGTACTCAGCGTAGAGGCGAGCCCAGGTGCCATCGTCGATCGCGTGCCGCAGCACCGCGGTGACCCGCTCGCGCAGCAGCGGGTCACCCGGCGGCAGGCCGATGCCGTACTCAGTGGTTCCCAGTGGCGCGCCGACCAGCGGGCGCACCAGGTAAGGACCCGCGATGTCCACCGTGGCCCTCCGCGCTGCGGTGATCTCATAGCCGCCGAGCACGAGATCCACCTCAGCTCTGCCCAGTGCCGCCTCGCGGCTACTCGCGGCCAGGGGCTTAAAGCTGGTGCGGGCCGGGTCCACCCCCAGGTCACGGGCGATCAGACCGAGCAACGCGACGTCGAACCCGGTGTAGCCGCCCGAGTCTGACGAGCGCGCAGCCAGCCCAGGTGTCTCCTGGATGGCGACGACGAGCTTGCCGCGCGAGGCGATCCGGTCGATGGTCGGCGATCCGCTGCTTGCCGGGCGCGCTGGGGTGACCGTGTCGAACGGCCTGCCGGCCACCGGAGCGGGGTGGTCGCTGAACAGGGCGGTGAGCCCGTCGAGGGCCCCACCCAGGACCTCCCGACCCAGCATCCACAGTGCCGCGATCACGAGCACGATGATCAGACAACCGGTCCGCCCCTGTCGCAACCGTCCAGGCCGGCGCATGATCTTCAGTGACCGGGTGCCGGGCGATGACGTCGACTCCCGCGCCGGCTCCGGCCAGGACCGCCGAGGCTCAAGATCCATTACGGTCGTCCGCCGAGGTAACTCGCGGCACTCCTTCTGACGGCCGTCGATGACGGGACTACCGCAGCAGTCGCGGGTCGAGCTTCCGCGGGCAGAACGCCGCTCCGGCGCACACCGGTAGTGACGGCGCCCAGGATGAGTACGAGGATTCCGACGGCCACGGCGTGGCGTACGGTGAGCAGCCCGACGTTGACGAGCGTTTCGGCGACCAGGTAGCTGCCGAGCATGATCAGTATGGGGCCGGTCGAGCGTTCGACGCGCTCGCGCACGCGTTCGCTGATCCGGACGCCGAAAGACAACCCGAGCTGGGAGACGACCAGGGTCTGGATCGCGATGACGGCGACGATGGTGGCGGGTACGGTGGCCTCGGCGCCAACGCCGAGACTGAAGCCGATCGCCAGCTCGTCGAGGCTGATCGAGAGCGCGAGCCCAACCAAGGCGAGGCCCTGAGCGCCGGTGAGCTTCCGCGCCTTCGCGACCTCGTCGTCATCGTCGCCGGCCCACCACAGGTAACCGCCAAGCAGGACGAGCAGGCCGCCGGAGAGGTAGCCGGCGATGCTCCCGACCGTCTGTCCGATGGATGCGCCAAGGGCGAGGCCCACCAGTGGCATACCGCCTTCACAAAGGACGAAGACCGCTGAGATCCGCCACCGGGTCGACCCGATGGGCCGGCTCGCGCTCACCGCAGCGGCGATCGCGAACGTGTCAACACCCAGCGGTAGCGCGAACAACAGCAAACTGGGGAAAACATTATTCATGAGACCGCGCTATCTCCAGGATCCATAACTGGGCGAAGGTGCCGCGGAACCGTACAGCCCGGGGTTAGCACCCATCGAAGGTATCACGTGAACTCGTCGCTGAGATGCCGCAGGGACGCGCCGGACGGCACCGAATCCAGTGAGCTGGAGCATTTCGGAGTAACCGCACCGGACCTGTCGGCGCCCAGGGTGAACCGATGGGCGCAGTCGACCGACCAGGACTCTCAGGTCCTGAGGAGGTGGCGTCAGCCGGACGCTCATCCCTACCCTGAGGGTGGTACGCGCGCCACCGTCGGGTGAGGCGAGCTACCTCGACAGCGTGTCTCGTCCCTGCCTTACCCTGAACAGGCAGCGAAGGATGAAAGGATGAGATGGCGGCGAGCACCGAGCAGCGCCCACGCAGCTACCATGTGCGCACGTACGGCTGCCAGATGAACGTGCACGACTCCGAGCGGCTGGCCGGACTGCTCGAGGCGGCAGGGTACGTGCCCGCCGGGCGGGACGCTACCCCCGATGTGATCGTGCTCAACACCTGCGCGGTACGCGAGAACGCCGACAACCGGCTCTACGGCAACCTCGGCCGGCTACGCCCGATCAAGCGCGAGCATCCGGGGATGCAGATCGCTGTCGGCGGTTGTCTGGCGCAGAAGGACCGCGGCGAGATCACCCGTCGGGCGCCCTGGGTGGATGTGGTGTTCGGCACCCACAACATCGGTTCGTTGCCGGTGCTGCTGGAGCGGGCCCGGTACAACGACGCCGCCCAGGTCGAGATCGCCGAGTCGCTGGAGGTGTTCCCCTCCGCGCTGCCGGCGAAGCGGGACTCGGCGCACTCCGCGTGGGTGTCGATCTCAGTGGGTTGCAACAACACCTGCACGTTCTGCATCGTGCCCGCGCTGCGCGGCAAGGAGGTCGACCGGCGACCCGGTGACGTGCTCGCGGAGATCGAGGCGCTGGTGGCCGAGGGCGTGCTCGAGGTGACCCTGCTGGGGCAGAATGTCAACGCCTATGGCGTCGGGTTCGCCGACCGGCACGCGTTCGGTGACCTGCTGCGCGCCTGCGGGAGAATCGCGGGCCTGGAGCGGGTGCGCTTCACCTCGCCGCACCCGAGAGACTTCACCTCAGACGTCATCGAGGCGATGACGACCACCCCGAACGTCTGCCACCAGCTGCACATGCCGCTGCAGTCCGGCTCGGACGCGGTACTCGCGGCGATGCGCCGCTCCTACCGGGCGCGGCGCTACCTCACGATCGTCGAGGAGGTACGGGCCGCGTTGCCCGACGCGGCGCTGTCCACCGACATCATCGTCGGTTTCCCCGGTGAGACCGAGGCCGACTTCCAGGCCACCCTGGACGTGGTCCGGGAAGCACGCTTCGCTCAGGCGTTCACTTTCCAGTACTCACGCCGTCCGGGCACGCCAGCTGCGGACATGACCGGCCAGGTGCCCAAGGCGATTGTGCAGGACCGCTACGAGCGGCTCGTCGCGGTGCAGGAGGAGATCTCCTGGGAGCTCAACCGGAGCCTGGTCGGTAGTGTTGTGGAGGTGCTGGTCGCTGAGGGCGAGGGCCGTAAGGACGCGGTCACCAGGAGGGTGAGCGGGCGGGCCAGGGACGGCCGGCTCGTACACGTCCAACCGGGCCGGCGCGAGGTCCGCCCGGGTGACGTGATGCTCGCGGAGATCACCTATGCGGCGCCGCACCACCTGGTGTCCGAGGTGGTGCGGGCTCACCGGCGGACCGCCGCGGGCGACGCGTGGGCGGCCGGTCGACGCCCGACGACGCCGGGGGTGGTGCTGGGCCTGCCCTCGTTCGGCTGGCCGGCGAGATGACCGCCAGGGATCCGAACGGCATCGCCGCGCTGCGCGCCGAGATCGACGCGGTGGAGCGCTCGGTGCTGCGCCGGGTCGACCCGGGTGTCCGCGCGGCGGTGATCGCCGGTGCGATCATGGTGCTGCTGCTGGCCGTCACGTTGCCCTGGGTCGGCGACGCCAGCGGCTGGGACGTGCTGCGGGGTACCGCGAACCCGGTCGACCGCGTCGGGCTGCTACCCCAGCTGTTCGGGGGCGTCGCGCTGGGGTTGGGAGTCGGTCTGTCCGTGCTGGCGCTGCTCACCCGTCGCTGGGGCCTGGTCTGGGCCAGCGCACTGGGCTGCACCTACTGTGTGCTGGACGGGGTGTGGGCGATCTGGTCTCGGCAGACGGCGCACGGCCCCGGCCCCGGCATCGGGCTGGTGTTGGCTGAGCTGGCCATGACCGTACTCGCCGCGCAGTGGCTGCGTCTCGCGGTGTCTCGCCGGTAGCCTCGCCCAGGGCGGGCTGGAGCCTCGCCCGTAACGGGCTGGCCTCGTGCTCACCGACTGGTGACCGCCCGCTCGGCGGCGGCCAGCCACTCACGCCACTGATCAGCCTGGGCCTGCGCGGTGGTAGCACGGCGGTCGTCCCCGGCGGCGCGGGCCTTCGCCGCCTGGGCCTCGTACTGCTCGACCCGTTCCCGGAACTGGGCCACCCGAGCCTCGGACTCGGGGTCGACGTGCCGCCGCTGCGCGTTGGAGGCCGAGCGGACCCGCTCCTCGACGGCCCGCAGCCGGCCTTCAAGCTCTCTGACCCGCTCCCGAGGAACCCTGCCTAGACTCTCCCAGCGCTCCTGAATCCTCCGCAGCTGCGATCGGGCCGCCTCAGCGTCGCCAGTGGGGTCGATCCGTTCCGCGGCGGCGACCAGCTCCTCCTTGCGCGTCATGTTCTGCTCCAACTCCGAGTCCCGCTCGGAGAAGGTGGTGGAGCGGCGGCTGAAGAAGCGTTCCTGGGCGGCACGGAACCGCTGCCACAAGGCGTCGTCGGCTTCCTTCGGGGCACGCCCCGCCGCCTTCCACTCGTCCATCAGGTTCCGGAAGCGGCTCGCTGTGGCACCCCAGTCAGTGGAGTCGGCCAGCTTCTCCGCCTCGACCACCAGCTCTTCCTTACGGTTCCGAGCCCCGACGCGTTGCCGGTCGAGATCGGCGAAATGCGCGCCGCGGCGCCTCGCGAAGGCGTCTCGGGCTTTGGAGAAGCGGCGCCACAACACCTCGTCGACCTTCCGGTCCACGCCCCTGATCGTCTTCCACTCGTCCAGGATGGTGCGCAGCCGGTCGCCGCCGGCCTTCCACTGGGTGGACTCGGCGCCGATCCGCTCGGCCTCCACCACCAGTGCCTCCTTACGGGCGGTCGCTCGCGCTCTGGCCCGTTCCCGGGCCGCCTTAGCGCCGGCGAGAGACTCCTCGGCGTGCCGCTGCAGGTGGTCCAGGAAAGCGGTGAGGCCGACCAGGTCACCCACGACGGTCGGTTCGACGAGCCCATCGCGCAGGGTGCGGACGCGGGACAGCGCCTGCTTGGGGTCGCCTACTCCGGAGCTCAGCCGGGACTGGAGCAGTTCGGCCTCGGTGAGCAGGTCGTCGAACCGACGGGCGAAGTGCGCCAGACCTTCCTCGGCTGTGCCGGCCTGCCACGAACCGACCGCTCGTTCACCTTCAGTGGTGCGGGTGTACACCGTGCCGTCCGGAGCTACTCGCCCCCAGCGCCGCGGGTCCCGGGAGGCGCGTGAGACGGAAGGTCGGGGACCGGGTTGGGCACCGGTCTCCAGACGTTGCTCGGTGTGGTTGTGCTCGGTCATGCCGGCCTTCCTCAACCTCAGTGCCCGCCGCCGCGTCCTGCGGGCGCCCCACTGCGCAGGTGCGCGCATCTTCGACCGGGCGGTCCCGGAACACCCGGCCAGGGCCGCATTGAAGCAGTGCAGGCGCGGGAGCAGGGGAGCAGGTGCGAAGTGGCACTAACCTGCAGCGGTGATCGTACGCGTGGCGGTGGTACCACATCCACTCGTCCCGGTGCCGGAACTGGCCCCGTCGTGAGTCCCCGGGCGGTCGCGGTGGTCGGCCCGACCAGCACTGGCAAGTCCGACCTCGCGGTCAAGCTGGCCCGCGGTCTGGGTGGTGAGGTGATCAACGCCGATGCGATGCAGCTGTATCGGGGCATGAACATCGGCACCGCGAAGCTGCCGCTCGCCAGGCGGTACGGGGTGCGCCACCATCTGCTCGACATCCTCGACGTCACCGAGACCGCCTCGGTGGCGGCCTACCAGCGCGAGGCCCGCCGCGTCGCGGAGGAGCTGCTCGCCGCGGGTCGGGTGCCCGTGCTCGCCGGGGGCTCCGGGCTCTACGTGCAGGCGGTGCTGGACGAGCTGGACTTCCCGGGCACCGACCTTGAACTACGGGCCCGGCTCGAGGCCGAGCTGGCCGAGCACGGGGCGCCGGCACTGCATCACCGGCTGCATCGACTCGACCCGGTGGCGGCCGGCCGGATCCCGCCGAGCAACCGACGCCGGCTGGTGCGAGCGTTGGAGGTCATCCAGCTCACCGGACGTCCGTTCTCAGCGGCGCTGCCACCGCCCGGCCCGGCGCGCTACCACGCGGTGATCATCGGATTGGATACCGATCCTGCGGTCCTGGACACGCGGGTCGATGCCCGAGTGGACCGGATGTTCAGTGAGGGCCTGGTCGAGGAAGTCCACGAGCTGCTGTCTCTCGGCCTGCGGGAGGGCAGGACGGCCTCGCGGGCACTGGGCTACCAGCAGGTCATCGCCGCGCTGGACGCGGGCGTCGACCCGATCCGAGCCGCGAGCCCGACCGCCCAGGCGACCCGGCGCTTCATCCGCAGGCAACGCAGCTGGTTTCGGCGGGACAGCCGGATCAGGTGGTTGGACTGCCGGCATCCCGACCTGCTCGGCGCCGCGCGCGCGCTGGTGGCGGACCGATAGGCTCACCGACGATGGAGCAGGGCATCGAGTTCCTCAAGGGGCATGGGACGGAGAACGACTTCGTCCTGCTGCCCGACCCCACCGGCAGGCTGGACCTGACGCCGTCCCGGGTGCGCGCGCTGTGCGACCGACACCGCGGGCTGGGTGCCGACGGGGTGCTGCGGGCGGTACCAGGCGCGCTGGTACCTGACTCGCCGCCGGGCACGTCACCCACGGACTGGTTCATGGACTACCGCAACGCGGACGGTTCCCTCGCCGAGCTGTGCGGCAACGGGGCGCGGGTATTCGCCCGCTACCTGGCTGACGCCGGCCTGGTTGCCGATCCCGAGTTCCGGATCGGCAGCAGGTCCGGTCCGCGCGCGGTGCGGCGCAACGAGGACGGCTCGGTGACGGTCGAGATGGGGCGGGTGCGGCGCGAGGGCATGTCCACGGTGACCGTCGAGGGCGTGGCGTTCACCGGGCTCGTGGTGGATGTCGGCAACCCGCATCTGGCCTGCCTGAGCGAGGTGCCGGTGGAGCAGCTGGACCTCACCGTGCCGCCGGGACACGACCCCGGGGCCTTTCCGCACGGCGTCAACGTCGAGTTCGTCAACGTGCGCTCCGGCGGAGCGCTGCGCATGCGGGTGCACGAGCGGGGCGTGGGGGAGACCCGCTCCTGTGGCACCGCGGCGGTGGCCGCGCTGGCCGCGGCGCTGGCCGCCCGGGGCGGGGACACCGGTGAGACCGACGTGCAGATGCCCGGGGGGCTGCTGCACGTGGCGATCACCGACGATGGCGGCACGCTGACCGGGCCGGCGGTGCTCCTCGCGCGAGGCTGGCTGGCTCTCGACTGGTGGTCGGCGCACTGACCACGTGAACCCGCCCCTCCGCGTGGATCCCGCCGGGTTTTCAGGACGTGACCACGCCTCGCGAGGCACCGGGTGGCCTCGTCGTGGCCTTTCATGACGGCGTAGGCGGTTGCGGACTGCCGGGCGAGCTTCGCGGTGAGGGTCGCTATCCTCGGGTCGTCGGCGTGCGGCGTTGCTGGTGTGGATCTGCCGGGCCGGGGCCTGGGGAGGCAGAACTGTCCGAGCTGGAACAGCTTGAGCGCGTCGTTGGGGTGACCGCTGAGAACCAGCGTCGCTCCGGCGTTCCAGGCGGCGTTGGCGACTCCGTAGGCGTCTCCGGCCTCAGTGGCCCGTCGTAGGGCGCGGGTGAAGTGACCCCTGCCGTCCACACCGGAGTCGTAGCAGGACCAGCCCGCCTCGGTGTGCAGCTCGGCCAGCGCGGCGGCCAGCCGAGCCTTGACCACTTCCGTCGAGGGGACCTGCATCCCCCGGGTGTAGAGCGTGGCGGCGGCGCCGAACAGGTCACCCTGCCCACCGTGGTATCGGGCTACCCCGCGCAGTCGCTCGGTGACCGCCCGCACGGTGTGCGCGTGGGACATGTCCAGCCGTGAGGGCAGTGCCTGGCCGGCTGGCCAGGCCAGCTGGATGAGCTCGCCCAAGGACTGTGCTCCCTGGCTCATGGCCGCCGCGATGGTGGCGGCGATGAGGACGCGGCGTCTCATCTCCTCGTCCACCTTCTCAGCCGGTGGTGCGTCCTCACCGTAGCTCAGGCCCATCCGCGCTCGAAGTAGGCCGAGCCTGTCGGCGATGCGCTCGAGCAGCCATACGTTGCATACCTGGCGGCTGTGGAGAATCTCGCCGACCTCCGACTGGGACTGGCCGGTCAGGTGCGCAATCTGGCACTGGCTCATCCCGACCCGGCGCAGGAGGCGGTAGAGCCTGCCGGTACTACGGGCGGCCAGCGCGGCGCGCACCTCATCGTCTTCGAAGAACGCGGCCTCGATGAGGCCCACGGGCGATCCCTTCACGTTAGCGCAACGAGAAACGCTGACTCCGCGAGGTGACGGTATCGCAGCTCGGCCGACGACGACGCGCGGGGCCGTTCTAGTAGGCCATGCGGCGAAGCAAGTCCTCCTTCCCGTTCGACGGGATAGGACGTCATACCCGAGAGGGTATTGAAGGACAAGGTGCTGTGCTACATCGTGTGTGACGACCGACTGCTGGTGTTCCGGCACATCGACTACAGCTACTCAGTCGGTGTCAGCAGCCGCTCGAGCCGCTCGCACGATGACTCGCATTGTGGAAACGCATCAGGCGCCACCACCGCGCTGACGGCGATGGCGCGCCGTCAGCGCAACGGTCGCCACAACTGGCGGCTGATGGGGTCCACGCCGGGCTCAGTTCCGGCGCGAGTACCCGCTAGACGGATATACTGGCTGCTTATAGCCATGATCGACCGAGCTACAGACAGATTGAGAGGCATATGACAACCTCACCGATCTTCCCCTCCCATGGTCCCGGCCCGACCTCCCGAGGTGAGCTGGACCTCGAGGAGCGCACCGCGCTGCGTCGCGTGCCGGGGTTGTCCACCGAGCTCGCTGATGTCACCGAGGTCGAGTACCGGCAGCTGCGCCTGGAGCGCGTGGTGCTCGTCGGGGTGTGGGCTGAGGGCTCCGCCGCGCAGGCCGACGCGTCCCTGGCCGAGCTGGCCCGGCTCGCCGAGACGGCCGGGTCGCAGGTGCTCGATGGCCTCATCCAGCGACGCGAGCGCCCCGACCCGGCAACCTACATCGGCTCCGGCAAGGTCCTCGAGCTGCGTGAGATCGTTCTCGGCACCGCGGCTGACACGGTGATCTGTGATGGCGAGCTCACCCCCGGCCAGCTGCGGCAGCTGGAGGCCAAGCTGAAGGTCAAGGTCATCGACCGGACCACGCTGATCCTGGACATCTTCGCCCAGCACGCCCGCTCTCGGGAGGGTAAGGCGCAGGTCGAGCTGGCCCAGCTGAGCTACCTGCTGCCGCAGCTGCGTGGCTGGGGTGAGTCGCTGTCCCGGCAGGCCGGCGGCGCCGGCGGTGGGGCCAGTGGGGGAGTGGGTACTCGCGGCCCTGGGGAGACCAAGCTGGAGACCGACCGGCGGCGCATTCACCGCCGGCTGGCTAAGCTGCGTCGCGAGATCGCCGCGATGCGTACGGTCCGCGACACCAAGCGGAGCCGCAGGCGCGCCAACGAGGTGCCCAACGTGGCCATCGTCGGCTACACCAACGCGGGCAAGTCCAGCCTGCTCAATGCGATCACCGGAGCCGGGGTGCTCGTGCAGGACGCCCTGTTCGCCACCTTGGACCCCACCACCCGCCGGGCCACCACGCCACAAGGGCAGGAGTACACGCTTACCGACACCGTCGGTTTCGTCCGCCACCTGCCGCACCAGCTGGTGGAGGCGTTCCGCTCCACGTTGGAGGAGACGGCCGACGCGGACCTGCTGGTGCACGTGGTGGACGGTGCCGACCCGATGCCCGAGCGGCAGGTGGAGGCGGTGCGCGAGGTCCTCGCCGAGATCACCGAGGGACGCCGGACGCCGATGCCGCCGGAGCTGGTGGTGGTGAACAAGATCGACGATGCCGACCAGTTGGTGCTGTCGCGGCTGCGCCACCTGCTGCCGAGCGCGTCGTTCGTCTCAGCGTGCACCGGCGCCGGCATTGCCGGTCTGGTCCAGCGGATCGCCGACGCGTTGCCGCAACCGCGGGTCGAGATCGACGCGTTGCTGCCCTGGACCGAAGGTGCCTTGGTCGCCCGGGTGCACGCCGAGGGCGAGATGCTGGCGACCGACCACACCGAAGACGGCACCCGGCTGCGCGCCCGGGTGCGGCCGGACCTCGCCGGTGCGTTGGCCGGGTACCTGGTGCGGGCCTGACACAGCGGACATCCCTGACTGCGGCATCCCTGACCGCAGCATCCCTGACACCGCAGACATCACAGCCTGGCCTTCGAACCGTTAGCGGGATCGGCGGATGGCTCGGCCGAGAGAGAACGCGAGCATGCCGAGGACGGCCAGTGGTGGCAGCCACCACGCGGGGATGCCGGTGACAGTCAGGGCTTTGGTGAGGGCGAGCGCGAGCATGACTCCCGCTGCGATGGTCCAGTCGTCACCGACAAGGAAGTCGTAGCCGAACGCGAGGAACGACCGCAAGGCTCGCATCAGCCGGCTCCGGTGTGCTCAGGCGCACCGTGCTTGCGACGGGTTCGTCGTAGGACACCGACCGCTATCCCCGCCACACTCAGTACGTAGGCCAGTACACCAAGCAGCGCGGCATCCTCGCCAGGCCAGGACACGCCGGCGCCCTCAGCGCCCCAGAAGATGCCGAAGGAGGTGAGCATGACCCCTACGGCGAATTTCATGGTGTTCTCCGGGACCCGGGCCAGGGGGGCGCGCACAGCGATCCCGGTGACCGTGACCACCACCACGGCCAGCGCGGCGCCGAGCATTGCGAGTGCGATGCTACCCTCGTCGGCTCCCAAAGTGATCACGATGAGGGCCACTTCCAGGCCCTCCAGCAGCACTCCCTTGAAGGCCAGTGTGAAGGCGTAGCGATCGGCGACGAACAACCACCTGCCGCTGCCGGTGGCTGTCCGAGCAGCGTGGACCTGGCGGTCGTAGATGGCCGCTTCGTCGCGCAGAGGGGTGAACCCGCTTGCCCGCAGGATGGCCTTGCGTAGCCACTGCAGCCCGAGAACCAGCAGCAGCCCGCCCACCACCAGCCGCACGGCGCCGAACGGGATCACAGCGAGCGTCGGGCCCAGTGCCGCCACCACCGCCGCTAGGACGGCTAGCCCGCCGGCAACCCCATACAGGGTCGAGCGCCAGCCGCAGGTGGTGCCCATCGCCAACACGATCGTCAACGCCTCGATGGCCTCCACAGCGCAGGCCAGAAACACCGTCGCGACCAGGAACATGGCTGCGGTCATCGAGCTCCTCGGATGGTGAGTCGGTTCACAGCCGCCGCAGCACCGCCACCACCCGGCCGAGCACGGTCGCCTCGTTCCCCGGGATCGGCTCGTAGGCAGGGTTGTGTGGGAGCAGCCAGACGTGCCCGTCACGGCGCTTGAACGTCTTCACGGTCGCCTCACCGTCGATCATGGCGGCGACGATGTCCCCGTTCTCGGCATTGGGCTGCTGGCGGACGACCACCCAGTCCCCGTCGGTGATCGCCGCCTCGACCATGGAGTCACCCACGACCCGCAGCAGAAACAGCGTCCCCCCACCGACGATCTCTTTCGGCAGCGGGAAGACGTCCTCGACGGCCTGCTCGGCGAGCACCGGACCGCCCGCGGCGATCCGGCCCACTACGGGAACGAAAACGGGGCTGGGGCGAGCGGGCTCCCCGCTCGGGGCGTCAGCGGGGTCGGGCGCGCTGTCCGCGGGTCGGACACCGACAGCGCGAGGCCGGTTGGGGTCGCGGCGTAGGTATCCCTTGCGTTCCAAGGCGCGCAGCTGGTGTGCGACCGACGAGGTCGAGGTGAGCCCGACCGCCTCGCCGATCTCCCGCACGCTCGGCGGGTAGCCGAGCCGCTCCACCCACTCCCGGATCACCTCCAGAACCCGTCGCTGGCGTGGCGTGAGGCTGTCGTTGCCGGTGCTGTCGTCGAGGTCAGGGAAAATGTGCACCTGCGCGGCGTCGCCTTGAGCCTGTGCGCCTGGACTCTGCGCGCTCGGCCCCTGGGCCTGCGCTCCGGAACCGGCTACCTCCGGCTCGTCGCTCCGTTGTCGTCCCAACGCTCCTCCTCGAGCTCCGTAGTCATTACCTGGGCACTGTAGTTACGTGGTCAGGTACGTGGGCACTGTCGGACCCGCACGGTCCGCTGTCGAGACTGTCCGGACCCCACGCGGTCCGTCGCGGTGCTGACGCTAACCACCGGCGCACCAAAGATCAAACATCTGTTCGAGCAACACGCCGCAGGGTGACCGATTCTGTCAGGGTGCCGTGATAGACACCGCACAGCAGTTCGATCGAACTCGCGTTCGATAGTATCCGTGATGAGGAGTCTCGATGACGGCACCAGCACAGTTGGGCGGATCGCCTGCGGCACGGCGTGAGAAGGCGGTATCGAGGGACGCCAGGCCGGCCACGCTAGCGGCGTCCACCCGGTCGCTTCCCGCGCCTCCAGCGCCCGTGCCGCCTCTTGCGCCTCCAGTAGGGGGGCGGCGTCCGGCATGTCCGGAGCAACAGCGGGTGCTGGGCCGGGTGCAGGGAGGGCGTCCACCCACGTTGCGGTCCGGCCGAGTGACGAGGGTGGTCGCGGCCGCCACTGTGACGCTGACCGTGGTCGGTGGCCTCGGCTGGATCGGGCAGGACTGGATCGGGCAGGGTGCAGGCCCGGGGATCCCGGCGGAGACGGTGGTGATCCGAGTGGGTGCCGGCGAGACCGTATGGGACGTGGCGCGCCGGGCGGCACCTCAGTCTGACCAGCCTGCGGTGGTGGAGCGGATTCGGCAGCTGAACGGCATCGCGGGCTCAGCCATCACGCCTGGTCAGCAGCTGCAGGTTCCCCACGGACGGTAGTGAGCGTCGGCAGACGAGGGCGCCATCGGCCAGGGCGGCCGGCTGTGGGGGGTAGGCACGCCGGGTCGCGGGGTTGGACGCGCAGGCCCGGCACGAAGCTCGCCGGGCCGCCGGGGCGACGAACGCGCCGAGCAGCGCGATCACCAGCTTCGTTGTGATCAGCTGCAGCCGGAGGTGGACCCGCACGAGGAGCAGAGGTAGCACGACCCGGCGGGCTGCATCTTGACCCCGCAGGTGAAACACAACGGGGCGTCGGCGTGCAGCCCCTGGGTGGCTTCGATCAGCTCTATCGACGAGTGCACCGCGCCCGGCGCCGGCTGGGCCGCAGCGGCGGGTTCGCCCCCCCCCCTCGGTCGCGCCGGGACATCGTAGGAGCCGGTCTGTACCTGCTGGGCTCGCTGGGCGGCCGAGTAGATGCCCAGCGTCGACCGGGTCTCGGCAGGCAGGAAGTCCAGAGCCAGCCGCCGGAAGATGTAGTCCATGATGGACTGCGCCATCCGCACATCCGGATCGTCGGTCAGTCCGGCCGGCTCGAAGCGCATGTTGGTGAACTTCGAGACATAGGTCTCCAGCGGCACTCCGTACTGCAGGCCCACCGAGATCGCCACCGAGAAGGCGTCCATCAGTCCGGCCAGCGTCGAGCCCTGCTTGGAGATCTTGAGGAAGACCTCACCGAGGCCGTCGCCCGGGTAGGAGTTCGCGGTGATGTAACCCTCGGCGCCGCCCACCGTGAACGACGTGGTGAGACCGGTTCGGTTCTTGGGCAGTCGCCTGCGGACGGGCCGGTACTCCACTGCGGCCCCGGCGATCGGCGCGGCCGCGGTCTTGCCGTCGCGCTTGGACACCGACAAAGGCTGACCCACCTTGCAGTTGTCCCGGTAGATCGCGACCGCTTTCAGACCGAGCTCCCAGCCCTGGAGGTAAATACGCTCGACGTCCTCGACGGTCGCGCTCTCCGGCATGTTGATCGTCTTGCTGATCGCGCCGGAAAGGAAAGGCTGCACCGCCGCGAGCATCCGCAGGTGCCCCATCGGCGCGATCGCCGCTTCGCCCATCGCGCAGTCGAACACCGCGTAATGCTCGGGACGCAGCCCCGGCGCGCGCAGGACGTTGCCGTGCTCGGCGATGTGCGCGACGATCGCCTCGACCTGTTCCTGCTGGTAGCCAAGCTTGCGCAGGGCCCGAGGCACGGTCCCGTTGACGAACTGCATCGAGCCGCCACCGACGAGCTTCTTGAAGGTGATCAGCCCCAGGGCCGGCTCGATGCCGGTGGTGTCGACGTCCATCGCCAGCCCTGAGGTACCAGTCGGTGCCAGCAGTGTGACCTGCGCATTGCGCCAGCCGTTGCGCTCACCGATCGACAGGGACTCCCGCCACGCCCGGGCCGCAGCCTCCCACACGGGGGTGTCCAGCTCATCGACCCGCCGCGCGTCGGCGTTGACCTCGGCGTGCTTGCGCATGACCCGGGTGTGGCCCTCGGCGTTGCGGGCGTACCCGTCGTAGGCGCCCACCATCCCGGCGAGCCGCGCGGAACGTCGGTAGGCCACACCGGTCATCAGACTGGTGATCGCGCCGGCCAGGCTGCGGCCACCGTCGGAGTCGTAGGCGTGCCCGGTCGCCATCAGTAGCGCACCGAGATTGGCGTAGCCCATCCCGAGCTGCCGGTACGCCCGAGTCGTCTCCCCGATCGCCTCGGTGGGGAAATCGGCGAAGCAGATGGAGATGTCCATGGCCGTGATCACCAGCTCGGCGCACTTGGCGAAGGTGACCACGTCGAAGCTCTGCACGCCATCCGGGCACTCACGGAGGAACTTCATCAGGTTCAGCGAGGCGAGGTTGCATGAGGAGTTGTCCAGGTGAACGTACTCAGCGCACGGATTAGAGGTGGTGATCCGCCCCGACTCCGGGCAGGTGTGCCAGTCGTTTATCGTGTCGTCATACTGGATCCCCGGGTCGGCGCACGCCCACGCCGCCTCGCACATCCGGCGGAACAATGCGGCCGCATCAACAGTCTCGATGACCTCACCTGTGGTTCGGGCCCGCAGCTCGAACCGGCCACCGGCTGACACGGTCCGCATGAACTCATCCGAGACCCGGACTGAGTTGTTGGCGTTCTGGTACTGGACGGAGGAAATGTCACTGCCGCCCAGGTCCATGTCGTACCCGGCGTCGCGGAGGACCCGGATCTTGGCTTCCTCGCGGACCTTGGTCTCGATGAACTCCTCGATATCGGGGTGGTCGACGTCCAGGATCACCATCTTCGCCGCGCGCCGGGTGGCACCACCGGATTTGATCGTCCCAGCGGAGGCATCCGCGCCGCGCATGAACGACACCGGACCCGACGCGTTGCCTCCAGAGGACAGCAGCTCCTTGGACGACCGGATCCGAGAAAGGTTCACCCCGGCGCCGGACCCGCCCTTGAAGATCAGTCCTTCCTCCTTGTACCAGTTCAGGATCGAGCTCATCGAGTCATCGACGGCCAGGAGGAAACACGCCGAGACCTGCGCGGGCGCGGCGGTCCCCACGTTGAACCACACCGGCGAGTTGAAACTGAAGATCTGGTGCAGCAGCGTGTAGGTCATCTCATGCTCGAAGATCTCCGCGTCCTCATCGGTCGCGAAATATCCGTGGTCTTTACCGGCCCTGGTGTAGGTGAGCACCACCCGGTTGATGAGCTGCTTGAGGCTCCACTCCCGAACCGGCGTCCCCACGGCGCCTCGAAAATACTTGCTGGTGACGATCTGCACCGAGTTCGGCGACCAGAAATCCGGGAACTCGACGCCCCGCTGCTCGAAGTTGATCGAGCCATCTCGCCAGTTGGTGAGCACGACATCCTGCCGCGTCCAGGTCACCTCATCATACGGGTGCACCCCGGGCTTGGTGTAGATCCGCTCGAAACGCAGCCCTTCGTCTGAGTCGACGCGGGTACCCAGTGAGTTGCCGACCATCTCCGACATGCTTGTCTCGTCCCTCCATGTCCTACTCATGACATGCTCGCCTGCGCGAATCAGTGTCTCAACGTCGCCACAGATTCGCCGTGAATGGTGTGAGGTCGATTTCCGCCGACAGTCACCACTCGGGCCGCGTGTCGCGGCGGAAATCCTGTCATGCGTGCACGGGCTCCCGGCCCTCGGCCGGTTCGTCGTCGTGGGGGGCGGGCTCGCGCTCCGCGCGCAGCCGCCGGATCTCAGCATCGAAGTCGCTCAAGGACTCAAAGCCGCGGTAGACCGAGGCGAAGCGGAGGTAGGCCACCTCGTCGAGGTCGCGCAACGGTCCGAGGACAGCGAGCCCCACCTCATGGGCGGCCAGACGCGCACGGCCCCGGGCGCGCAGCGCGTACTCCACCTGCTGGCCCAGCCGCGCCAGCGCGTCCTCGCTGACGGGCCGGCCCTGGCAGGCCCGTCGCACCCCGGCGATGACCTTCTCCCGGCAGAACTGCTCCGTGACCCCGGAACGCTTCACGATCGTCAGCAGGGTTGTCTCGACGGTGGTGAACCGTTGGTTGCACTCAGGGCACAGGCGACGTCGACGGGTGGCCGTTCCGTCCTCGCTGGAGCGGCTGTCGATCACTCTGCTGTCCAGGTGACGGCAAAACGGGCAATGCATGGCCAACCCCCTTTGTCTGGTCCGCGCGCGGGCACAAAACCCCAGCGTCGACGACCGCCGAGGCTCGAACCACTATCTGTTGAAGAACTACAGTGATGTAACTACTACATATGGACGCTACCCCGGTGCCGCGAGGGACGCAACGCGACACGCAGGCCACTGGGCGTGGGGTCCGGCGGGGTGGCGGTCCCGGATCACCACCCGCCGAGGGACTCCGACATCAGCGCCCACTATGTCGCCTGGTCGGGCCCTGCATGACCGGGGGTCAACCAACGGGTCGACCTTTCCAGGCGCCGCCTCGGCCGGTCGCGTGGCGGCGCGCCGAGTCCACGGTCATGGCGGCATACAGAGTGGCGACGACCGGCAGCGCGAGCCCGCGCAGCGGGCAGAGGCCGTAGAGCCGCAGCACCGGCACCTGCGTGAGGGCCATCGCGGCCCACGCGCCGAGCCCGGCGGCGGCGGGCACCGGTGAGCGCTGGGCCAGCCCGGCGAGCCCGGCGACAGGCGGGACGATGTAGAGCAGCCCCAGGCCGGCGACCGTACCGGCGAGCAGCACCGGTGAGCGGCGCAGCTGGGTGTAGGCGCTGCGGGTGACCATGGCCCACAGGTCGGCGAGCTGCGGGTAGGGCCGCACACTGCGGACCTCGGGTGGGTCACCGGTGAAGCCCAGCCAGGTCCGTGCGCCGGAGCGCTTGAGCAGCCGGCCCAGGGCCACGTCGTCGATGAGGCTGCCGCGGATCCGGGGGAGGCCCCCGGCTCGCTCGAGTGCGCTACGGCGGAGCAGGACGCAGCCGCCGGCGGCCGCGGCGGTCCGGGCGCCGGGCGCAGCCACCCGAGGGAACGGGTAGAGCTGAGCGAAGAAGTAGACGAACGCCGGAACGAGGGTGCGCTCCCAGCGGGTCCGCGCGCGCAGCAGCGCCATGAGCGAGACGAGGTCGCGGTCGTCCGCCAGCGCCGTGGCGACCAGCCGGCGCACCGAGGACGGGTGGTGGGCGATGTCGGCGTCGGTGAGCAGCAGCAGATCCACCCCGGCGGCGCCGGCCGCCGCAACGCCGCGCTGGAGGGCGTTGAGCTTGCCGGTCCATCCCCGCGGCGGGGGCGCAGCGGCCAGCACGGTCAGCGAGGCCGTTGCGCCGGGCCGGTCAGCGAAGGTGCGCGCGAGCTCCCCGGTGCCGTCGCCGCTGCCGTCGTCGACCAGCCACACGGTCAGCTCACCCGGGTAGTCCTGCGCGAGCAGCGTGGGCAGCGTCTGGCCGAGCACCGCCGCCTCGTCGCGCGCTGGGACGACGGCTCCGACGCTCGGCCAGAAGCCGGGCTCCCGCGGGTCGGCCGGCAGCCGGGTCGAGGTGAGCCAGAAGCCACCGTGTCCGACCAGCAGGTATATCCACGCCGCCGCCGAGGCGGTCGCGAGCCGGCTGAGCAGGCGCACCCACGAAGCATGCCGTTCCCGCCGGCGAAACGGCTCGCGGGCGTCCTCGCGTCGTGCTCTCACAGCTCGAGCAGGGCTTGTTCGAGAACCTCGGTCAGCGCGGGGTGTATGTAGAGGACGTCGTGGGCGAGCTGATCGACGCTCTGGCCGAGCATCATGGCTTGGAGCAGCGGTTGTAGCAGGGTGGCGGCCTGAGGGCCGATGATGTGGGCGCCCAGGAGCGTGCGGGTGTGCGGGTCGGCGACGAGCTTGACGAAGCTGTTGGTGTCTTCCAGGGCCCACCCGTAGGCCGTGTCTGCGTACCGGCGCACGGCGATCACGTGGTCGGTGCCGCGTCGACGAGCCTGCGCCTCGGTGAGACCGACACCGGCGATCTGCGGGTCGGAGAACACCGCGTGGGGAACGAGGGTGTGCGGCAGCCGTCGAGGGGCGTCAGGATGGGTGAGGTTGTGCCGCACGATGCGCGCCTCGGCGTTAGCCATATGCTTGAGCTGGAAGTGGTTCGTGGCGTCGCCGAACGCCCACACGCCGGGGACCGAGGTTTGGTAGGTGTCGTCGGTCACCAGATGGCCGTGCCCATCGACCTCGAGGCCGCCGGCGGCTGCATCGAGCAGGTCGGTGTTGGGGCGCCGCCCGGTCGCCACGAGCAGCATGGCCGCCGTGAGCACCTCGGTCCGCCCGTCGCGCTCGACGGTGACCGACACGCCGCCCGAGCGGGGAGCGACGGCGGTCACCGTGGTGTTGAGCAGCACTCGGAAGCGGCGCTGCGCCAGCTCGGTGAACCGAGCCGACACCTGCTCGTCCTCGGCCATGAGCAGCCGGGGCCCGCGCTGCACGATGCTCACCGTCGCGCCGAACGCGTCGAAGACGTGGCCGAGCTCGGCGGCGATGACACCGCCGCCGATCACGACCAGCGAGGCGGGTACCTCGTCAACCCGCATGATCGTGTCCGAGGTGTGGAACGCGACCGTGTCCAGCCCGGGTATCGGCGGAACGACCGGGCGGGCCCCCACTGCCACGACGATCTGCCGCGCGGTCAGCTGCTCGCCACCGACGTCGAGCATGCGGGGGGCGGTGAACCGAGCGGCCGAGGGGTAGACGTCGACCCCGTTGCGACGCCGGTAGGCCACCGCGCCGTCATGTAACGGGTCGAGCCGACCGAACACCCGGGCGCGGATGGCCGGCCAGTCGACCCGGTCCAGGGTCGCGTACACCCCGAGTCGCCGGGCCTCGACGACCGCGCGGGCCGCGTCGGCGGCCACGACGAGCATCTTCGAGGGGATGCAACCGCGGTTGAGGCACGTCCCGCCGAAGCGATCGGGCTCGATGATCGCCGCTCGAAGGGGGCCGGGCTCGGGACCCAGCAGCATGTTGCCGCTTCCGGCACCGACGACGACCAGGTCATAGCTCTTCATGCCCTTCCTTTCGGCCATTGAGGCCACTCACACGGCGGTTCCGCGCTTCGGGATGCCCCGGGCGCCCACGCACGCGTCCAGCACAACATCTCCGGCCGCGCGCGCCAACAGCCGCGGGCGGATACCCCGAACGTCGGCCCAGTCGCGCCGCCTCGCGGCACACCAGCCACCGCGCTCACCGTCGGCTGATGCGCTGCACGTGCAGCAGCGGTCCGGTGTTGCAGTAGCTGATCAGCGAGAGGTCGAGGACGCCGGTGACCTCGGCCGGGACGTTGCGTGGCGGGTCGGTGGTGTCCAGCAGCAGGTGATGTGCACCGTTCTCGGCGAGGAGCACGTCGCACCCAGGCGGAGCGCCGGCTCGGACCACGCCGAGGATGGTCACCGGTCGCCCTGAGCCGGACGTGCGCGGCGCAGTCGTCGGCGCGGTGGTGACCGTGCTCGACGGAGCGACGGTCGGGATGGCGGTAGGCGTCGTATGCGGCGTCACGGCGCTCTGGTCGCAGCCGATGAACGCGACCAGCCCGGCGATGATCGGTGCGACGACGGCGTTGCGCATGCGGCCAGTGCCCGTGGCTTTCTCCTCGTCCGAGTGGACCGCTCTCCATGGTGAGCGTACGCAGCTCGGGCCTCGATGAGCACGTCCGCTGATCTGACGAGTAACCCCGTGTGTCGGTTCCCGTCATCCTGACGATCTGCCGACAACGCGCTATCCCTTGTGGGGTGTGACACCGTCCCCTGGTCGACCGCTGAACTTCTCCCATTCACTTTCGGGTGGCAGCCTCCGACTTTCTGAGTTAACCCGCATGGTTCGCGCGCCCAGCAGACTGGAGGTGACCTGGTGTAGGTGATCTGTGGTCGTAAGTTCGTCGTCGCTTGCCGGTGTGAGTCCGGTCCGGGTAGCTGTCAGGAGGCCCGGTAGCAGACTGGCGGCTTGGTCTGGAAACGGGTCAGGTCGGAGCCCAGTGTCGAAAGCCCTGATGGGGGAGCGACTGAG
>JAFAUB010000102.1 GCA_019243635.1 Pseudonocardiales bacterium | reverse complement strand
CCGATGTGGCGTCCGGCTTCTTCGGTGCCGCCGAGGATGCCTTTGACGTGCACCTGCGCCCCGAACCGCACGACGTGGGCGGGTTCGGTGAGTTCCTCGCAGGCCTGGTGGAAGGTGGGTAGTGGTTGGCTGGTGTCGGGGTCGGTGAATCCCTTGGCCCGGATATCCCAGACCGGCAGCCGCCCGTCGGTGTAGAGGAGCTGGTCATGCGCTGGCCACCAGACTTGGTGGTAGGTCGCCGCCGTGATCGCCCGCAGCTCGGTCCGGGGGATGGCTCCTCGGATGGCGGTGTGGAAGTGGGGTGCGCCGCGTTGTTGGGGTTCGACGGTGCCGAAGTACTGCACCTCCCACCCGACACAGCGCCGGGTGTTCTGCCAGAACCGATCCAACAGGGCGGGGAAGTGGATGGCGTCGCGGGCGGCCCTCCGGTAGTCATACGTGTCGGGGTCCACCGCCGCCCCGTCACCATCAACCCTGCCGTAGGAGTCCAGGGTGAGGGTGAGGAACGTCGAGGGCCGGTACCGCCCGGCGAACACTCGCCCCAGGGTGCGGTGCTCGACGGGTCGGCGGGGCAGGTCCGGGGCGTCTTGGCGGCGCCGTGTTGAACGCTTGACCGGCTTGGGTGGTGGGTCCAGGGGTGTGAGTCGGCCGCGTACGCCGCGGGCACGGAGTTCGGTGTCGAGGTCGGCGACGGACTCAGCGATCTGCTCGCACGAGGCCTCATCACCGGCCTTCCGGCAGTCGCCGTAGGCGGCGAGGAGATCAGCCCGGGTGGCCATCAGCGCCGTGTGGTCCCCGCGGGGGGTGGCCCGGTCGGTGACCGGTTCGGTCTCCAGGTGCCAGCCCTGGCGGCACTGCACCATCCGCAACCGCCGCGCCTTCTCCGCGCACGGCCGGCACTGGTCTTCCCGGGTGGACCCGCAGGGAACCGGGACGACCTCCACACGCCCGGTGGTGGTGTCGATCCGGCGCATGGCCAAGGGCCGTACGCACACGCCGTGTTGTTCGGCCAGCGCTTGGGCGACGTCGGTGCTCAGTGGGAGTGCGGCTCGCTGGGCGCGGGTCATCCGCGCAGCGTCGAGGGCGGTGGGGTCGGTGCTGGTCATCAGAGGGTCACCTCGCCAGGGATGGCCAGGTGGCGCAGGACCGCCAACGGCACGGTCGCGCTGCCCTCTGGAGCGAGGTCGGCGCCGATCCCGCGCTGGGTGAACGCCAGGCCGCCGTACACGCGGACCGTCACGCCCTCGGGGAGCCGGCCGATCACCGACAGGTGCACCGAGTCCCCACTGGGCACCCGCCATGCTTCGATGGTGAGGTCGGTGAGGGTGTCGGCCCAGGCCAGCAGTCCGGTAGCGATCTGGGGTGGGTGGTGAGCGGCCAGTTGCGCGCTCACGCCGGGTTCACCCGAGGCCGTGACCACGTTCACCGAGCACAAATCCGGTAGCTCGAATGCGGCGAGGTGGGCGCGCAGGGAGTCCAGCTGCTCAACGACGGTGGCGCTCATGCCGCCTGTCTTCCAGTGAACGGGCGGAGAGCGGCGCGGTGACCAGCGACGACGTAGGCGGAGAGTTCGTCAAGATCGGCATCGGTGGTGTGGAAAGCGCGAGCGCGGTCGGGATCGCGGCGACCGTCGAGCTTCGCCCACGCCACACCGGGGGTGTCCTCACTGATCTCCTGCGCCGCCGCGCCGCGCTCCCGCACCCCCTGCCCGAGCACCATGTCGACCTGCTCGGGTTCGTCCAGCCGCATGGCGATCTTGATGGGGAACAGGTGGCGGCAGTCGATGACCTGTTTGCGGGGGTCCTGGATCTGCCCGATCACACACACCCCCGGGGCCCGGCCCTGCGACAGGATGGACTGCAAGGCCGCGTTGGCGCGCTTACGCAGCCCGGTGTCGGGTTGGTAGGCGATCACGTCGGCCAGCTCGTCGATGATGAGCAGCACGAAGGGCTGACCCGATGTCGGGCTCCACTTGCGGGTGCCCTGCTGACGGAGGGCTTCGGCGCGGTGGCGGGTCAGGGTGGCCACGTGTTCGAGCAGCTCGACGGCCTCCCCACCGTTGGTGCACACGAGTGTCTGGAACAGCCGGGGTGCGCGGCCCAGTTCCATGCCACCCTTGGGGTCGACCCCGAACACCTGGACCAGTCCCGCGTGGATCCAGGGGGCCAGCGCGCGCAGCACCGCCCACATCACCGAGGACTTGCCGGCGTCACTGACCCCGGCCACCAGAATGTGGCGGCCCAGCAGGCGCAGCACCCACGGTCGGCCCGTCTCGGTCCGCCCGATCACCACCCGGGCCAGATCCACTGCTGTGCCAGGTTCTGCCAGGACCGGAACCGGGAGCGGCGTAGCGAGGGGGTCGGTGTGGATCAGGTCCAGCCAGATCCGCCGGGGCTTGTCGACCCGGACCCGGCACGAGCGGGCACCGAAGGAGTTCGCCAGCTCCTGAGCGTGCACGGCATAGGTGCTGGCGCACTGCCCGTGCAACAACGTGACCGACACCCGATCGCGCCAGCCATCGGCCCGAACCCGGCGCAGCAGGGGGTAGTGCACCCGGCGCTGAGCGTGCCCGGTGTGCTTGGTCAGCTCCGTGAACAGCATCACCCGACGCCACGGCCAGGCGTAGACCACCGCGCGGCGCCACTCCGAGCGGACCTGCCGCACTACGGTGCGGGTGAACGAGTCGAGGTGCCGCCAGACCCACAGCCCACCCAGCACCGCCAGCGCGGTCAGCAGCGTAACCGGCGCCCACCACGAGGAACCGACACCCAAGCCGACCAGGACCACAGCACCGATCAGGAACAGCGGGTAGCGCCCCACCCGGCGGGCGAGGAACGCCACGACCGTCGTCACGACGGCCATCAGGATGATCGGCGAGGCGGTGAGCAGGAGCTTGCGGGGCAGTAGTGTCCACCACGGCAGGTGAGGCCGCTCCACCTCCAGCGGGGCCGGGTCGACCCATCGGGAGTACGCATCGGGGCGCGTCACCGGCCACCCCCGCCGGGGACGTCCAGCGGCAGAATGCCCATCCGCGAGGCACACGCGGTGTCGCCGGGAAACAGTTGGGCGAATCGGTAACAGGCCAGGCGTTCCGCCCGGGGAACGGTGGGGGCTGGTGCGCTCAGGGCGCGGTGTTCTATGCTTGGCATTGTTCACTCCTGACTGGGTGGACAGCGCAGAAGCGGACGAGGTTGGTAGCCGAGAGATCCGCTTCTGCGCGTACGCCGTTGATGCGCTTGATGAGGGCGTGCGGCATTACCGCACCGCCCCCGGCGCGTTAAATTTCCTAGACTTTCTGTGTGGTGTCTGTTATCGTCGGGTCAGGCAGCGTTCGCACAGCCCGCTAGTACCCGTCTGAAACCCGTAGCGCCTGCAACCGTCACAGGTTCGCCACGTCACCCGCACCCGAGCTCTGCGCCTGCGCCGCAGCGCGGCCCACCACCCGCGTAACCCCATTCATCCCCACCTCCCCTCCCTGATCGTCTCCCG
>JAFAUB010000022.1 GCA_019243635.1 Pseudonocardiales bacterium | reverse complement strand
TCACCGAGGTGAGGACCCTCCAGTCCCTCGCCGTACGACGGGAGCTGCTGATCCCCTTGGCCACCGCGCTGGAAACCCGACCCGGCACCGACGCCCGGGAACTCGCTCGGACCGCCCGAAAGATCGCCACAACCCCGATCTAACGGCCACGTCTCCACACCACGGCGGGCACGACATCTCTCGCCGCTGGAGATGGCCGATCGTCTGCGGTGTCCGGGGGTGGGTCGGGTGGTGCTGGAGGCCACCTCGGACTACGTGCGGCATGAGGGTGCATGAGTCCAGTGGGAGGCACCGGTTGGAGGTTCGGCTGATATCGAGGGTGTAGTACCCGGGCCAGTGCGCGATGGCCTGTCTCCGCCTCGACGTGCGTCGCGGGTGACCGCGGGGTGCGAAGCTCGGGGAACAAGCCCGAGGGTCCTCGTTCCATCCGGGGGCTACAGGCGAGGAGAAGATCGGCGGGGAGCTTGCTCCCCGGTCCTGGCGGCGGTGAGGTCGCTGGGGTGATGGGCGAACGCGAGTGAACCTCCGTTGATGTCTCGTGAAAGTGACCCCCGCCGATGGGAAGCACGAGGCCGAGTGATCTGGAGCGGAATGTCCGGCGCATCGTTGCGCGAAGCGTTGTCGGGCGGCACGGTGCGTGACATGGGCACTCATGACATGCCGCCCCCGCAGCCGGACCCGTCGAGCGACGGCCGACCCCCGCCCGGGCAGCCGCCGCCCTCACCGCCGGACCCCGGCAAGCACAGCAAACCAGACCCGCCTCCCCGCAAGGACGGCAAGTAGTGGTGGCCGATGCCGACGCGCTGCGCCAGTGCATGGTGGAGGGCCTCGCTCGGCGGGGTGAGCTGGACCAGCGGTGGCGGGCCGCGTTCACCGAGGTGCCCCGGCACGAGTTCATCCCGGAGCTGGTGTGGCGCCACGACCGCGAGGCGGACAGCCACTGCGATCTGGTGCCGCTGCGCCGCTGCGACGATGAGCAGGACTGGCTGGAGCGGGCCTACGCCGACGCACCGGTCAATACCCAGGTGGACGATGGCCACCCGGCCGGTGAGGGAGGGTGCGGGTTCGAGGTCACCTCCTCGGCGTCGATGCCGGGCGTTGTGGCGGAGATGCTCGCCGCGCTCGAGGCCGAGCCGGGAATGCGAGTGCTGGAGATCGGTACCGGCACCGGGTACAACGCGGCGCTGTTGGCCCACCGGCTCGGCGCCGGCAACGTCGTGAGTGTGGAGGTGGATCCGGTCGTGGCCGAGCACGCCCGCCAGGCCTTGGCCGCCACGGGACTCAGCGCCGTGACCGTAGTGACCGGGGACGGCGCGCAGGGCTACCTGCCGCTTGCGCCCTATGACCGGGTGATCTCCACCGTGGCCGTTGCCGAGGTGCCCCATGCGTGGGTGGCGCAGACTCGCCCCGAGGGGCTGGTGCTCACCCCGTGGGGCAGTCCCTACCACCCCGGTGGTCTGCTAGCGCTCACCGTGCGCGGCGACGCCACCGCGACAGGACGGATCATCGGCCCGGCGTCGTTCATGTGGCTGCGCACCCAGCGCATCCCCCGCTACATCACGGACCGGATCGTGCGACGCGACGACACGGTGACCGTATCCACCACCGACCTGCACCCGTGGTATGTAGCCGGCGATGTCAACGCGGCCACCGCCATCGGGCTCCGCGTGCCCAGGTGCGAGAAGCTCTACCATCCCGACAGCTCGGACACCGGCACCCTGTACCTGGTGGATCAGTGGAGCCGATCCTGGGGCACCCTGCAGATCACCACCGAGGCGCCCTACGAGGTACGCCAAAGCGGGCAGCGCAAGCTCTGGGACGAGGTGGACACCGCCTACCGATGGTGGGTCGACGTCGGTGAGCCGACCGTCGACGCATGGCGATTCACCATCGCCCCGAACGGCCAGCAGGTCGAACTCTGCACGCCGGCGGCGGTACCGACACGGTGAACTGGTGCGGTGGGAGACCGACCGAAACCGTGGGAGATCGACTTTTTACCACTGCTCCTCGCAGCCGTAGTCCCGCCCGTGCAGGGGTCCAGCCCAAGTGAGCCCAGAAGCCACAGTAGGATGATCTTGAGTGTCGGTTCGGCGTGGACACGCGGCGAACCGTACGTGTCCCGGGAGTCAGCGTGAACCTGTTCGGTCTGTTTCAGTGAGTACTCATTCTCCTGAACTGTTCAGAAATCACGAAGTCTTCTCATCAATGGCTCGAGCGCCCGCAACGCTGGGAAACATCCTGGCCAGGGCCGTGACGGCCGTCCGGATGCACACCACGACTCCCGCGAACTCACGGGTTATTTCTTAGCGGCGATCCGGTCAGGACGTGCCTGGCATGGTTTCCACCGTCAGCTCCGGGTCGATGACCAGCAGGCGAGCCGGAGCAGCCGCCAGCACCGGCCAGTCCCTGGCCCGCGCGCAGGTCGCCACCTGCGCGGCCGCCACATCCGGCTCCAGGTCGCGACCGCCGACCAGCTCCCCGGCACGAGCGGCCTCAATGTCATCGAGCGCCTCGATGAGCACCATGGGCGAGGCCAGCAGGTCCCGCATCTGCTCGACATCATCGGGGTCGTGGCGCCGGATCTGCTGCCAGGCCTCGGACAACGCGGCCGCGGGGACGAGCAGCACGATCCCGCGCACCGCGGCCCGATCGGCCCACGTGGTGGCGTAGATGTTCTCCCCGCCACCGAGAGCGGCCAGCGCGGAGGCGTCCAGGACAAACCCGCCGAGGGTGTCCTCGATGCTCACGAGGCCCTGCGGGCCGCCGCCCCGAAGTGGCGGTCGATCACCTCATCGGCCCAGGCACCGGCCTCGGGATGAGGATCACCGACCCGGGCCCGCCAGCGCTGCAGCCAGGCCTGGCGGTCGAGCCGGTCATGGACGGCTTGAGCCACATAGCCCGAGACCGACTCGATCGTACCAGCGGCATCGAGGGCTTTGAGCCGTTCAACGTCGTCGACCGGCATACTCACCGTGACTTTCACCGTCTTAGCCATACTGCGAGCCTACTTCACCCATACCAGGTCTACGGCCACCGGTACGAAACCGACCAGAACCGTCGGAGACCAACTTGTCACCACTGCTCCCCGCAGTAGTAGTCCCGCCCCGTGCACGGTGAAGCGGTGTACCTGGACAGCCTGGCATCCGGTCCGCCGCAGTCCTCCGGGGGCGTCGTCCCTGCCGGATGATCCGCACCCGGGAGCGCTCGGCGACGAGCGCTCCCGGGCACCGGGCCGAAGGCGGGCACGGCATACTGGCGGCCTCCCAGCCGGTGACGACCCTGAGGTGTAAGTGCACATGTGCGGAGTCCTTGGCCTCGTCTGCGCCACCGAGACCGACGCGGTGGCCGCGCGGGACGCCGTCGCGGCGGCACTGCGCTGCCAACGCCACCGCGGGCCCGACGAGACCGGCATCTGGGCCGACGCCGAGGTCGTCTACGGCTTCAACCGGCTCGGGTTCATCGACCTGGAGCACTCCCACCAGCCGCTGGTCTGGGGGCCCTCGGAGGATCCGACGCGCTACACGATCAACCTCAACGGCGAGGTCTACAACTACCTCGAACTGCGGGCCGCGCTCGCCGCGGAGTTCGGCGCGAGGTTCATCACCCGAGGTGACGCCGAGGCGGTCGTCGCCGCGTACCACCACCTCGGTCCCGACGCGGTCAAGAAGCTGCGCGGCATGTTCGCCTTCATGATCTGGGACTCCCGGGAGAAGGTCGTCTTCGGCGCGCGTGACCCCTTCGGCATCAAGCCACTGTTCTACTCGGCCGGTCCGGGCGGTGTCGCCTTCTCGAGTGAGAAGAAGAGCCTGCTGGAGCTGTCCGGCGTGCTCGGCGTCCGCGAGGAGCTGGACCACAAGGCACTGCAGCATTACCTGGTGCTGCAGTACGTGCCGGAGCCCGAGTCGCTGCACCGCGGGATCCGCCGGGTCGAGTCCGGCACGTCGTTCCGGATGGTGCCCGGTAGGCGGGTGGAGTTCACCCGGTACTTCCACCCGAGGTTCACCGCGAAGCCGGTCACCGGCCAGGCCGAGGCGGAGGCGCTGTACCAGCGCATCGCCGACGTGATGCGCGACTCGGTGGGCAAGCACATGATCTCCGACCCGGACGTCACGGTCGGCGCGTTCCTCTCCGGGGGCATCGACTCGACGGCGACCGCGACGCTGGCGAAGGAGTTCAACCCGAACCTCATCGCGTTCACCACCGGGTTCCAGCGCGAGGGCTACTCCGAGGTGGACGTCGCGGCCAAGACGGCGGCGGCGATCGGGGTCAGGCACGTGGTGCGCACCGTGTCCGCGGCGGAGATGATGGAGGCGCTGCCGCTCATCGTCTGGTACCTGGACGACCCGGTGGCCGACCCGGCACTGGTGCCGCTGTGGTTCATCGCTCGGGAGTCGCGCAGGCACGTCAAGGCCGTGCTGTCCGGTGAGGGCGCGGACGAGCTGTTCGGCGGCTACACGATCTACCACGAGCCGATCTCGCTGGCGTCGTTCGAGAGGGTCCCCGGCAGCGTGCGGAAGGTGATCGGGAAGATCGCCACGAAGATCCCCGAGGGCACCCGCGGCAAGGACCTGCTGCGGCGTGGCGCGCTGCCGCTGGAGGAGCGCTACTACGGTAACGCCCGTAACTTCCGCGACGAGCAGCTGCGCGCGGTGCTGAAGACCTACTCCGAGGGAGTCGGCTTCATGGACGTCACCGCGCCCTGGTACGAGGTCTCGCGTGGCTGGGACCCGGTCGCCCGGATGCAGCACGTGGACCTCTACACCTGGCTGCGCGGTGACATCCTGGTCAAGGCGGACAAGATGACCATGGCGAACTCCCTGGAGCTTCGCGTGCCGTTCCTGGACCCCGAGGTGTTCGAGGTCGCCGCGAGTGTCCCGCTGGACCAGAAGCTCGCCGGCGACACGACGAAGTACGCGCTGCGGAAGGCTCTGGTCAAGATCATCCCGGCGCACGTGCTGAACCGGCCCAAGCTCGGCTTCCCGGTGCCGATCCGACTGTGGCTGCGCAATGAGATGTACGACTGGGCGCGCGGCATCGTCTCGGACTCCGGGACCGAGGAGCTGCTCGACAAGCACGCCGTGCTGGCCCTGCTCGACGAGCACCGGGAGGGCAGGATGGACCGCAGCCGCCAGCTGTGGGCCCTGTTGGTGTTCATGCTGTGGCACGGCATCTTCGTTGAGCACCGGATCAAACCGGAGATCCCCGAACCGGTCTACCCGGTCAAGCTCTGACCTCACCGACCAGCGGAAGGCACCCGCCTTCCCGACCCTCGTGGAGGCATGATGGCCAGGGACGTGGTGCACGCGGTGGTCTTCGACCTCGACGGCGTGCTCGTGGACTCGGAGGAGCTGTGGGACGCCGTTCGCCGCGGTGTCGCCGCCGAAGCCGGCCGGCCCTGGCCCGCGCAGGCGACCCGAGCCATGCAGGGCATGAGTACGGCGGAGTGGTCGACGTACCTGACTGACGCGGTGGGCGTACCCGCTGAGCCGGATGAGGTGGCGGCCACCGTCCTGGACCGGATGGCCGCTCAGTACGACGTGCGGCTACCTCTGCTCCCGGGTGCGGTCGAGGTGGTCGAGCGGCTGGGACGCCGCTGGCCGCTGGGGCTCGCGTCGTCCTCACCGCGGCGGCTGATCGACACCGTGTTGGAGTCAGCCGGGTTGGCGCAGTGGTTTCAGGTCAGCGTCTCCACTGAGGAGGTGGGGGCTGGAAAGCCCTCGCCTGCGGTGTATCGGACCGTGCTACAGCGGCTCGGCGTGGACCCCGTGCGGGCGATCGCGATCGAGGACTCCAGCAACGGGCTGCGGTCGGCTGCTACCGCCGGACTGGTTGTGCTCGCCGTGCCCAATACGGCCTTTCCACCATCCGAGGACGCGCTTGCGCTCGCCGACGTCGTCGTGGGCTCGCTCGACGAGATCACCCCGGAGCTGGTGGCGTCGATGGGTCGCCGAGGCTAGCGACCACCACGACTGGCGCGGGCGATCCGCATGATCCGCGCGTGCGAGGGGACCCCGGCCTTGCTGAGGACGAAGAGCATGTAGTGCCCCGGAGGGCAGGTCTCCGGTCGTTCGGGCGCGGTAACGGTCACACCGCCGTCGTCGCAGCGGAACCTGAGAACGTTGATGCGCTGGTTCGGGTCGGCGGCGTGGGTCACCGAGGGAAGCCGTATCCAGGTGACTTTTCCGATGTCAGGCTCTGAGACTTCGAGCGGGAACGTCTCGCCGTAAGTGATCTCCTCGGGCGCTGAGGAGATCCGCGGGCGGGGACCCTGGAACAGATAGGGTGGATGGAAGATCTGCGCGTTACGGTGGCTGTCTCGAGGGTCGTTCGGTTCGTCGCCGACGGCGAACTCGCCGCCGCCCGCGCTGAGCACGGTCGCGTCCGGCAGCAGCACAGCCGTCCCGTGGTAACAGCGATCGACATCCTCGGCGGCGAGCTCTTTCCATTCTGCCGTCATCGGGTTCCACTGTTCGGCGACGTGGACAGGTTCGCCTGGCGATAGGTCGTTGAAGCCGGGACCTCTGGTCCCTCCTGTCACCAGGACACTCCCGTCCGCGAGAACCGTCACGTTATGTCGGCGGCGCGGGAAGCTCATACCTGCGATCTTATGCCAGGTCGGTGGACTGGCGCAGAGATCGACGACCTCCGCCGCAGCGGTAGGGACATCGGTGGTTCCGTCACTGCCGCCGCCGATGTAGATGACTTTCCCGATGTCATACATCGCCGAAGGGCCGTGCTGCCGCTCCCCCTTATGTTGTACGTCATCATGTCGTACGTCACTGTGTTGTACGTCATCGTGTCGTACGTCATCGTGTCGTACGTCCCGTGGCGAGGGCAGCGCGGTCCAGTCACCCTGTCCATCGCTGTCGAGCGTGCACGTCCTGGTATTCGACCCGGATGCGAACAGCCGCCCGTTCGGAGCGACGTGTATGCGCGGATAGGGCGGGAGGCCGGTGAAGCGGGCCGCCGGTGTCCACCGGTACCCATCCCAGATCTGCGGGACGTCGTTGATGACGACCCTTCCGTCGTCCTTGTAGCTGCCTGACGACACCAGCACGGTCCCGTCCGAGAGCGCGGTGGCGGTGGGGTACCACCGGCGCTCGTTCATCACGGGAAGAGCTGTCCAGGTGTTGGTGCGGTAGTCGTAGACGGACGCCTGGTCGAGCCCGTCGCCGTCGGTGTCGTGCCCGCCCACGACCAGCAGTCGACCGTCGTGGAGAAAGGCATGCCCCGAGCAGAACAGGTTGACCTTCGCGCTGTCGGCGCGCCGGGGCTGGGGTGTCGGGTTCACCGTCCCGGTTCCGGGGTCCCAGATGTATGGCGTGCACTCGTGCTCATGCATCGAGCCGGCAGGGCGGTCCCGCCGTCCCCAGAACAGCACCTTTCCGTTCGGCAACACGTGTGTATGGATCGCTACGTTCGGCAGTTCGAAGACCGGACCCCACCGTCCCAGACGTGCCCATGCCGGATCTCTGACGGGGTCTCCTGAGGGCGCGGGCGAGATGGCATTTTTTGCGGAAACGCGGGTCATGCCGCCGTAGAACAACGCCAGGCCCGGAGTCATCAGCAGCGCCAGGGCGGTGCGTCGACTTGTCGTGAATGGCATGTCTGCTTTCTGTCGAGCCAGTCCGATGCGGAGCTTGCCGCCCGCACCGCTATAACGCCGACCCACCTGTCCTGGTTACGCCGACAGCGGGTTCCCGGTGTATCCCGCGAACGCCGCACGTTATACGGACCAGCTGCCCGGAGGCGCGCCCACTGCCGCGGGCACGGCCGTTTCGCGCCCGCCGGGGCGGTATCGGGGTGTGATCGAGGTGGGCGAATCGAGTCCTGGCGCGAGCTCCGAATCAATGATCTTGAAACGACCGCGTCGCCGGGTGGCGCACACCCGAGTCACCAACTCGGTGAGCCGCAGCGACCGCCGGCTTCACCGGAGTGATGTCGGTATGACGACGGTCATCAGCATCACCTGGTACGGGTTCGCGGTGGACATGGTGAAGTAGACTCGCACTCCATCGTCCGAATAATGGGCATACTGCGGAATCTGGTAGGGGCCGTACATCCCTCCCAGGTCGGCGCTGCGGTCGGAACCGAGACCCTCCTGTGTATGATCAGCGTTCGGCAGATGCATGAACTTCCCGAGCCCGTCGTTCACCGAGAAGACGAGGTCGCCCTTGGACCAGGGTCCGTAAGGGCGCTTCGCCCAGCGCATCACGATCCCGCCGACGGATGACCTGTCCGCCGGCCAGTCCGCGTTATAAAGACACATCCAGGCTCCGAGTAGCGGGTTCCAGCGGACCGACAGCTCGCCGACACAGCCATCGCCGAAAAGTGGGACCGCGTCTTCCTCGTCACGGCTCCAGTACGGTTGGCTGAGTCCACCGGCATAAAACGAGAAACCACCCGGTTCCGCAAGCTTCGCCACCGGCTTGACCGCAAGGTACACATCGCTGGAACGGTAGCGGCCACTGCCGAAGACGACGAGCTGTGGCCCGTCCCCCGGGAGCCCGTGTTCGTGCGCGTCAACGATCATCGTAGACACGTTGATGAACTTGTAACGTGACACCTCGTAAAGGAGCGCGAAGTCGAGACCGTTGTTCTCCGACCGGGCCAGTATCGACCTGCCCATCAGTGTGTATATTCCCGCACGCCGGTGGTCGGTGCTGAAGAAAACGTACATGCCACCGTTCCAGCTGACCCCGTCGAGCGGCACCTCAAAGGCACCCTGGGCAATACCGGGGACCAGCGGCGGCTGGGGAAGGAACGTCAGCCTGAGGCCATCATCGGCATTCATATCCGTACAGAAAGCGATAGCGTCAAGATCGTCATTCGGCGTACCGTGACCCACCCGCCAGGTGTCGCCGAACGCAAAGTAGAGGCGGTCCCGATGAGCAAAGGACGCACCGAGGTCGGTGCCGATGATACCGAACCTGCTCCGGGTCCGATTGAAGGCGAATCTTGGCGTTCCCGTTCCATTCCAGCCTTCGCGGTCAAACTCACCGGTCAGCTGAACGATCTTTTGAGCGCGGTGGGTAAACCGAGGGTACGGCTCGAGGATGGTGAAGCGATCAGTCCGAATCCAAACCTCCTCGACGCGGGCGTGCGGATGCCAGTAATGAACGACCGAGCCACGGCACTCATCGACGAGGACCTCGAAGTTGCCATGACCCGCTGAGCCGAAACTGGACTGGATGATGCCACCGAGCCCCGCGCAGGACTGGGTGATGAACTGCGCCCTGGTCCACGGACCGGGGGCATCGCTGTTATCTTGGAAGAAATGGCGCAGCTCTATAGAACCGTCCTGAAGACGGAGGGGCACCACGACGTCGAACCCGCCGTGCTGTCCCGTGCTGAGCGCGGACTGGATGATGCAGCCGGGCCCGACCACGTCGTCCCGCTCACCCGTGACCCGTTGCCCGCGCATCCAGGGTACGTACACACTCATCGTCAACCTTTGACGCAGCTCCGAGGGTAGGTGATCGTAGCTGTTGTCGCGGTGGAAGTGACGCAGCTCAACAGCGCCGGTGGCCAGCCGCAGAGGAACGACGACTTCGAAGTTGCCGCGCCGTCCCGCGCTGGGCGCGGACTGGATGATGCAGCCGGGCCCGACCACGTCGTCCCGCTCACCCGTGACCCGTCGGCCGCGGATCCACGGCAGATGGACGTCACTGTTGTCGCGGGACCAATGCCACAGCTGCTCGCCCTGGACGATGACCGCCTCGAAATTACCGTGGGGGCTCCGTCCGAAGTCGGACTGGATCAGACTGACATAAACTCTGGGCATCTCAACAGTCCCTTCCGGTCACCTAAGCTGACAAGGCTCCGCCACAGTCGTGGGTTGCGGCGTGTCAGCGGAATGACACACCAGTGATGCGGTAAGAGCGGCGCGGACACCACGCCGCTGGTGACCACGGCGGTTCCTACACCAGCACGAGCACCGCAACGACTGCCCTGTCCGCCGGCGTATCTTCGCTGATCCCTGTGACCGCCCTCAGGCGGGCGGTCACCACGGTGTCCGTAGTGTTGGTCCGTGCCCCCTCGGCTCACACCCGCGTCCAGCTCCCGGGGCAAGGACGTCCCGTGGCGCTCCGCCGTCGTCGCCGCCGCCGTGTCATGCGTGGTCCGGGCGGTGTGGGGCTGGTCTGTCCCGCTGCTGGGCCTGCTGCTCCTCGTCGCCGGGTGTACCACCTCCCCCTCCGGCCAGGGGCCTTCGGGCGTGCAGGGCCACCAGAGCCTGCCGTCGGGCTGCGCACACACTGTCACCAGGGCTGACGACGTGTCGGCGGCCCTGGACGCCGCAGCCCCCGGGAGCACGGTGTGTTTCTCCGGTGGTGACCTCGCTGACACCGACGTGACGATGACCAGATCGGGTACCGCTGAGGCGCCGATCACGCTCGCGGCTGACGGGAGCACCGTCCGCGAGGTGCAGATCAAGGCCGATCACGTCATCCTGGAGGGTTTCACGGTCACGGGCGGCGGTGGGGTGTTGCTGGAGGGGGCCGGGATCATCGCGCGGAACAATACCGTCCACGACACTCGACAGGGTGGGATCACCTGCCATCCCTGCACCGACTCGACTATCGAGTTCAACACCATGACCCATGTCGCCACCAACGGTATCGACATCACCGGGCAGCGGATCACCGTGCACGCCAACACCATCAGTGACACGGCGGTGGGGGTCCACGGGGGTGACGCTGACGGTATGCGGTTTTACGGCAATGGGCATCGGATCACCGGCAACACCATCTTCGACATCTCCGCGAGCGGTTATGACAGTCCGCCGCACCCGGACTGCTTCCAGACCCTCGACAACGACAAGCCGCCCACTTTCGATGTGGTGATCTCGGGTAACACCTGCCGTAACGTGGATGCGCAGTGTCTGATCGCCACCGGTGACCAGGACGGCAACAGCGGCGCCCCGTCGGGGGCGCCCTCGATCACGTTCGTGGGGAACATGTGCGCGAACAACGGCGCCCAAGCGGTCAACGTGCGGCGCTGGCCCGATGTCGTGGTGCGTCAGAACACGTTCTCCGGCCCGAACCTGACGCGGGCGGTGTTGATCGCCGAGGGCTCGACGGACTGCACGGTGGTCGACAACGTCACCACCGGGGGTCGCCCCACCGTGGAGGTCGACGACTCATCCCAGCAGGGGTCTCACGTGGACGACAACAGGCCTGCCTGACCTTCCCGAGCCGGCGTCCACCCCTGCCCGAGCCCTTCATCGGTGAACCCACGCACCCTCGGTCACGGTGGTCATCCAGTCGGATGGACATCCTGGGTGTCATGGCCACGTTCCGTAACGTTGTCTGCCACCGCTGCGATGACAGAGCATGCCCGGCAACCTTGCGGTGAGTGACGTGGCGGTCACCAGCGACGTCTGCCGGCGATGGGTGTACCGCTCCACTATCGGACCTGCCGGCCGAGCGTGGCGTCTAGGCGGTGTCCGGCTTCGCCCTGGCGGCCCCGCCAGGAGTCCCGCCCTGTCCCGGAGGGCTGGATCCTCTAGATCGATGCATCGAGAGAGGCTGGCCACATCGTGATTCTGCAAGCCTATCGCGTGTCTATTGAAGCAGAGGGTATAGATGCCCGTCCGGCCTGGCAGGACCTCGTCGACCAGGACCAGAGCATCGCGCTCTCGAAGACGCCACAGTGGGTCGACTGTATATGCAGCTCCGATCACTTCTCAGACGCGACGTTGCTGTTTCGAGGAGAAGACGGACGTCGACTGATCCTGCCTCGCCTACGGAACCCATCCTTCCCGGGACTGTTCGCATCGCCTCCGCGTCATTGGAACCTGGGCGCTGACGCGAGCGGTTTCGTCAGCGAAGGAAGGCCGGCGTCGCCCAGGGAGGCCAGTGCGCTGATCCGGGAGATCCGACGTCATCCCGGTCTTCGCACCCGTATCGTGGTGGGTGCGGACGATGTCCGGGCATGGGCATCAGCGGTTCCCGGCACGGTCTACTCCATCGCCCGGACCGCGCAGGTGCTCGATCTCAGCGGCGGTTTCTCCGCGGTCTGGTCGAAACGGTTCACGAGCAAGGCGCGATCCAACTCCCGGAAAGCGGAACGACGGGGCGTCGTCGTGGAGTCGGACAGCACCGGACGGCTGATTCCCGTCTTCGACGTGCTGTACCGGAGCTCCGTCGACAGATGGGCTCAGGAGAGACGTTACCCGTTGACGTTGATGCGCTGGCTCGCGCAGCGTCAGCACCCGCAGAACAAGTTCGCGACGGTGGCCCGCAGCCTGGGTGAGTGTTGCACCGTGTGGATAGCGTGGCGACAGGGCGAGCCCATCGCCGGCATAATCAACCTGACGAGGGGTCCGCGAGTCACCTACTGGCGGGGCGCGATGGACAAGGAACGTTCGCGCAGCACCGGCGCGAACGAGCTTCTCCATCGTCACGCGATCGAGGTCGCATGCGCCGATGAACGGCAGAGCTACGACTTCGGCCTGTCTCAGACCGCTGACCTCAAGAGGTTCAAGGGCACTTTCGGAGCAGGCGAGGTCCCCGTGCGCATCTACTACTTCGAGAGACTTCCCACGGCAGCGACCGAAGCCAGGTGTTACGATGCGGCCAAGCAGGCTGTCCGGGCTGCAATGCGGCTTGCGCACACGGGCAGGTAAGCCGATGATACCGCGCCAGTTCTCGGACCTCGGTGAGGGAATCCGGGCCACCGTTTCGGGTTGGGGGTTCGGTGACGGTGCTTGAGGGTGAGACACCCGCCACCACGGCGCGGAACTCGGCCACCGTCGCCGGCTGGACGCTGGTCAGCAGGGCCACCGGGTTGCTCCGGCTGGTCGTGATCGGCGCGGTGCTGGGTCCCACTTATTTCGCCAACTGCTTCCAGGCCGGCTACGTCGTGCCGAACATAGTGTTCACGTTGATCGCCGGGCCGATACTGTCGATGGTGCTGGTCCCCAGCGTGGTCCGCGCTCTCGGGGCCGGGGGTCCGCCCCGGGCCCGCGAGGTGCTCGGCCGGGTGGCCGGGTGGCTGCTTGCGGTCTCGTCCGCGGTCGTCGCGCTGTTGATGATCACCGCCCCGGTGCTGGCCTGGACGCTGAGCCTCGGGATTCCGGATCCCGTACAACGGTCTCGGGGCCTGTGGCTGACCACGCTGCTGGTCCTGCTCGTCGCACCGCAGGTCTCGCTGAACTGCCTGGCTTACCTCGGCATGACCGCCCAACGGGCGCGTGGGCGCTTCGCGCTCGCGTCAGCCGCACCGGCCGTGGAGAACCTCGTCCTGATCCTGACGGTGGTGCTGGCCAGCTGGTATTACGGGACGGGCCTTGGCATCGATCAGGTGCCGGTCGGCCTGGTGGTCGTACTCGGGGTGGGCAGTACGTCGGCTGTCGCGCTGCACGCAGCGGTGCAGTTGTTCGGTGCGGCGCGGGTGGGTCTGCTGACTCGCCCGTCGACGCGCTGGCGGCAGGACCCCGAGGCCGTCGCGGTGACCCGCCGGTTGGCGCGCTCGGTCGGCGTGGCGGCCTGCCCGGCAGCGGCGATGTACGTGTTGCTCGCGCTGGCCGGGTCGGTGCCCGGTGGCGTGTTCGTCGTGCAACTGTCCTACGCCGTGTTGTTCTCGTTGTCCTATGTCAGTGCCCGTGCGGTGTCGATGGCCGCGCTGCCGGGGCTGGCGCACGCCGCCCATCGAGAGGACGCCGTCACCTTCGGCTCGGCATGGCGCCAAGGGCTGTCCTACGCCGTGATCGCCAGCTTGCCGCTGCTGGTGTTGCTCGCGGTGTTCTCCGGACCCACCGCGGACATCCTCGCCAATGGCGAGCTGCGTCATGCGGCCCTGATCGGTCCACTCGCCGGCTGCCTGGCGGTGGTGGCGGTAGCCCAGCTGGTCGGCGGGGTGTCCGACCTCGGTTGCCAGGCGCTGTACGCGCGGCTGGACGACCGCATTCCGCGACGGGCCAGTGAGGTCGCTTTCGCCGTGACAGTGGTGGTCGCCGCCGCGACTCTGCTCGTGCCGGCCGGTGGCTCGCGCCTCATCTGGCTGGTGGTGGCCATCCTGGCCGGTGAGCTCGCCGCCGCCGGGATGGTGCTGACTCGGCTGCGCCGGGTGATCCGACCCGAGCGGTTCATCGAGCTCCGAGCCCTCGCCGGCGCGCTCGTGGCCACGGTCGCGATGGTGCCGGTGACCGCCGCGGTGTGGTGGATCCAGCATGTCCACAGCGGCGGCCAGCTCAGCAACCTCGCGGTTCTCACCCTAGGCGGGGTTGCGGCGATCGGGGTCTATGCACTGGTGTTACGGGCCGCCATGGCGCGACGGACGCTTTCCTAGGTTTGAATCATCGAGAGAGGTCGGCCGGATGGTGCTTTCTCGCGCTTATCACATGTCCGTTGAGGCGGAAGGTGTGGACGCCCGCCCCGCCTGGGAGAACCTAGTGGCCCATGACGAGAGCATCGCGCTCTCGAAGACGCCCGAGTGGGCTGACTGCATATGCAGTTCCAGTCGCTTCTCAGACGCGACTCTGCTGTTCCGGGGGGACGACGGACGACACCTGATCCTGCCTCGCCTGCGGAGAACCGGAACCCCTCCCCTTCTGGGACTGTTCGAGTCACCGCCGCAGGGATGGGGTCTCGGCGCTGATGCGAGTGGTCTCCTCAGCGAAGGAGGGCCGGCGTCGCCCAGCCAGACCTGGGCGCTGATCCAGGAGATCAGACGTCGTCCCGGCCTGCGCACCCGCGTCATGGTGGGTGGGGACGACGCCGCGGCATGGGCATCAGCGGCTCCGGGCACAATATATTCCACCGCCCTGACCGCGCAGGTGCTCGATCTCCGGGGTGGCTTTTCCACGGTGTGGTCAGAACGGTTCACGAGCAAGGTACGATCCAATGCCCGGAAAGCAGAACGGCGAGGCGTCGTCGTGGAGTCGGACAGTACCGGACGGCTCGTCCCTGTCTTCGACGGGCTGTACCGGAGCTCCGTCGACAGATGGGCTCAGGAGCGGGGTCATCCGTTGTCATTGATGCGCTGGCGTGCGCAGCGCCGCGACCCGCAGAGCAAGTTCGCGACAGTGGCACGGAGGATGGGCGAGCGTTGCACCGTGTGGATAGCGTGGCGGGGAGGTGAACCTCTCGCCGGCATCTTCGTCCTCACGAGAGGTCCGCGGGCCACCTACTGGCGGGGGGCGATGAACAAGGAACTGGCGCGTGGCACCGGCGCGAACGAGCTTCTCCACCGTCACGCGATCGAGGCCGCATGCGCCGATGAACGACAGAGCTACGACTTCGGCCTATACCAGACCGAGGAGCTGAAGAGGTTCAAAAGCACTTTCGGAGCGCGGGAGGTTCCGGTGCGCGCCTACTACTTCGAGACACTTCCCACGGTGGCTGCCGAGGCGAGGTGTCACAACGCCGCCAAGCAGGCTGTGCTGGCGGTAGTGCGGCTTGCGCGCACCGGGAGGTGAGGGCGCGCAGAGAAGAACTCGACCCGTACGGGATCCTCACCCCCGGCTACGATGGCGGTTGCCTGCCGTGCGGCGTTACCGCAGTCGGCACGGGAAACTCGATGACGGTATAGGGCGCCCGGGTGAGAATACGGCCCACCTGGAGGTCCAGGAGTCGACCAGGGGATGGCGACTAGCCCCACGACGGACAGCTACCCAGTGAGTCGCGGCGTCAGGGTCTGCTCAGGACCCGAATGAGCCCAGCCGGCCCGTGGCCACACGTCCCGCTACCGGTGATGCTCGCCGCGCTGAGCGCCCGCCTCATAGCTCTGCCACTGACCGTCGTCATCATGGCCCTGCTGCGCGTGTACCCCATGGCGGCCACGCGAGCGGCGCCACCTGCTGGGAGATCCGCGCCGCGTCACGTCATGTCAGCCTTGTTTCTCATGGCGCACGCGGTCAGCCGTGACCACGTAACGCACCCGCTGCTCGCCTTCGCGGCGGAACGGATACCGATCCTGGCCGATGTACTTCTTGGCTAGCCGGTCGATCTGCTCATCCGCGCCGTCGGTGCGGGTCGCGGTGCCGCGAACCTCGACGTAGTCGTAGGGGTTGTCCCGCGCCAGAACGACGACAGTGACCCGCGGGTCGGCATCGAGATTACTCGGCCAGCGCCGCCCGACGGCGCTGTTGACGTGGAGAGCACCGTCGACGACCTCTTGCCACACGACGGTGCTGTGGATGGATCCGTCCGGGTTGACGGTCGAGATCACGGCATGGTTGGGCGCGTCCACCAGTGCCTTCACGGCAGGGTCATCGAGAGTCGCCATGCATCCAGCGTACGACCGCACCCCGTCAAGCTCGGTGAGCGACCGGCGAGGATCACCCGAGCGACACATCACGGCGCATGAGCAACGTCGGCACCTGCCGGTCGTTCGACGTGTGAGCATGTGGATCGCCACCCCGGAGTCTCCCGGTAGGGCGCCGGAGGGCTGCCGGTAACAGTTCACGCCCGCATCCGATACACCGGGTAGACCGTTGCCGCGATAGGGGTCGGACCGCTCGGTCAAGCGGCCTGGGACACCTAGCGCGTGCGCTGCCGTGGTAGGTGGTGCTCGCGGGCAACGGTTCGGCCCGCAACTGAACGTGGGGGGGACACCGTGCGAGGAGTCATTGTTCGTTTCCTGGCGGTCGCTGCTGTGCTGGGGGGGATTGTTTTCCCGGGTGCCGGCGTGGCTGCCGCTGATCAGCGACGTCCGGTTGGTGGTGACGACTCCTCAGCGCCATCGTGCGGGACCTCCGATATCGATTTCGCGCACGGCTGCTTCCTCGGTTGGGGACGGTTCTTCAACTAGGGCCGAGCGGGCTGGCGGATCCGACACCTGTGGCGGAGACGCGCTCTCATGTCGTATGAACGTGCGTGGGCGTGGGCAGGCCGGTCAGGGTTGGTCTGGGGGCCGCTCGCGGCAGTGGCGCGGTCGTCGACGGGCGCCGGTGCTGACCGACCTCAGCACCTGGGCCGCGCAGCGGACCCATCGCCTCGCCGGCGCAGCGCTGGTCGGTGTCACCGACCCGGCCCGCCCAGACGACGGTTCGCGCCGTGGGAATCGGCCACCGCGGCCGTTCACCTTGTGTTTATCAGCGGTTAGCCGTTCGGTCCTTGCCCGGTGATGTCTGCGCGACCAACATCGAACGCATGGCGCGGATAGAGTACTACCACGATGTGGCCGCACCTCAGGCTCGCGAACTGCTGCCCGCCGCATTCGCGATCGTACGCAGTGGCTCGGGTCGGGTCCTTCTGGTGCGCCGCGCCGATGACGGGTATTGGGAGCTGCCCGGAGGCCGGGTCGAAGTCGGGGAGTCCGCCTCGGCGGCGGCGATACGTGAAGTCGCCGAAGAGACCGGCGTCACTATCAGGGTCACCGGGCTGGCCGGGGTGTACAGCGATCCTGGCCACGTGCTGGTCTATCCGTGTGGGGGCGGGATTTACCAGCAGTTCGCGGTGTGTTTCCACGCCTTCACCCCACACAGCGACATCCGGCCCGATCGAGACGAGACGAGCGCCGCAGCGTGGTTCGACGCCGAGCAGGCGGAGCGGCTGGCCATGCACCCAGCCATGCGTCAACGCTTGACCGATGCATTAGCCGAGCCTCACCGGGCGCATTTCGACTAACCGCCGGTGTCCTCACCCCGGGCACCGGAGCGGGTCCGGGCCGGGTCGACTTCCCGTTCGGGATGACGCCGGAGGTACTCGTCCTCGAGCTGCGCGGTGCGGTCGCTGTGTTCCCGCAGCGCATCAGGTGCGCCGTGGAGAAAAGTGCTGTGGCGGGTCGTGTGGAGATGCTCCAGCTCGCGGAGCAGGTCTGTCTCCACAAGATTCTCAGGGGGCACACCTGGCACGTCGTCCTCCTCTGACCCGACGCCGCGAGCAGCGCGGAACCGGGTCCGAACTCAGATGAATGTCGACCGAAGCTCGGCGAGCTCGTCCGACGACAGTTCCCACTCACCGGCTGTGGCATTGGCTCGTACCTGTTCGGGCTTAGTCGCCCCGGCGATGACCGAAGCAACCGCCGGCATGGCCGCCAAGCCGGCGACGGCCACATCCAGTAGCGAGCGTCCATGCTTCTCGCCGAACCGCTCCAATGCTTCGAGCTTGTCGAACACCTCGCCGGTCAGCTCCGGCTCACGCCCGGCCAGGCGCGTCCCGCGAGGCGGAGCCTGTCCGCGACGGTATTTTCCGGTGAGCAGCCCGTTCGCCAGAGGGAAATATGGCAACACACTGACACCGCGGTTCACACATGACGGTATGATTTCCCGTTCTGCGTCCCGTCGCAGCAGGTTGTAGTAGTTCTGCGCCGAGACGAACCGAGCCCGATGTCGGGTCCTGGCGATCCAGTCGGCATCGGCAATCTGCCATCCGGCGAAGTTGGACGACCCGATGTAGCACACTCTGCCCTCCGTGACGAGGTCATCGAGCGTCGCCAGGGTCTCCTCGAGCGGAGTGACACCATCAGGCTGATGGTACTGGTAAAGGTCGATGTAGTCGGTCCGCAAACGGCGCAGACTGGCCTCCACCGCGCGTCGTATGTACCTGCGCGACCCGCGCGCGACTGTCCCGTCGCCCATGTCCATGCCGAACTTCGTCGCTAGCACGACGTGCTCACGCCGGCCCGCCAGTACCTGGCCCAGAAGCTCCTCTGACCCGCCCCGGTTCCCGTAGATATCGGCGGTGTCGACGAGCGTCACACCGCAGTCGATGGCGGCGTCGACCACGCCGCGCGTCTCCTCCAGACCGAGACGACCGCCGAAGTTGTTCCCTCCGAGGCCGATCACCGACACCGTGAGACCGGACTCACCCAACTGGCGGTAGCGCATGTCATGCCCCCTGGCGGCGAGACGTCCCGGGAGCTTCCACCACGAGAACGGATTCTACCGCGCTCGTCCGCCGGCAAGCCGACGACCATGCGAAGGAGCTCCATCACGCCGCACCGGCGCCCCGCCCCAAGCGTGGTCGGGGCCACCGCAGGCGCGGCCGGGCGACCCCAGGGGCGCGGGGTGCACAGCTGCCGCAACCGGGGTCCAGCAGCGGCTCGTGACCCCGCCCCCTATCTACCGGGGTGGGGTTCGTCCTCTCCCGCACCATCGGCATCTTCGGGTTCATCGAATACGGGCTGCGGCCCGCCCCTCAAACCCTGGTCAGCATCCTCGTCGAGATCGACCCACTGGGGCTGCTCGCCCTCGAGCGCCCGCACCGCGCCATCACCCAGCCTGGTCTTTCCCCAAGGCGTCAGAAGAGGTGCGACCCAGAAGCCGCCAGCCTCGGCGCTCAACGCTCCGTGCAGGTACCCTCACACATAAGACTCCTCACCCGACACGAGGAAAGGTAGTGTCATGGGCGGCTTGACCGGCTGGCATCTGCTGATCATCCTCGCCGTGTTCGTGCTGTTGTTCGGCGCCAAACGGCTGCCCGACATGGCCCGCGCGGTGGGTCAGTCCGCACGGATCTTCAAAGGCGAGATGAAGGGTGCGGCGGCCGAGGAGCACCCCCGAAGCCCGCAGCAAGCACCGGCGGCCTCACCCGCCATCGAAGAGCACCCCCACCCCGTCGCCCCAGACCACCTGACCCCAGACCGCGCAACGCCGACACACCAACCCACCCCCGGCACGACCCAGCCGCCCACCTTGTAGCCACCGCACCGCGAGCAGGGGCCTCATGTTCGACCTGAGTATCGAAAAGCTGTTCATACTGGCAGTGGTGGCGCTGTTCGTACTGGGCCCGGAGCGACTGCCCACCGCTGCGACCTGGCTGGCCCGAACCATCCGGCAGATCAAGAATTACACCAACGAGGCGAACCAGAAGATTCGTGACCAGCTGGGCCCGGAGTTCGACGAGATCCGCGAGCCACTGAACGATCTTCGTAGCAATCTGGGGAGCATGCGGAGCTGGCGCGACCCCCGCTCGGCGCTGCTTCGTCATCTGCGTGACGACCCCATCACCCCCTACCGCTACCCACCCCCACCGGGTAGCTGGGAAGAACTGGTCAACTGGGAACCGACGCCGAACCAGCAACCAGCCATCCCACCACTGCCGCTCGCTGTCGGCGAACGACCACCCATCGACCCCGAGGCGACCTGAACATCGCCACAGCCGGTGATCAGACGGTAACGGCTGCGGAGCAACTCGATCTCGCCAATCCCGGAGCCGGGTCCGGCGATGGAGACCCGCCCCCGACTCGTGCTGCCGCGTCCCGAGCTGTGCACCATGGACGACGAGCTCGCCGAGATTCGCAGCGCGCCTCGACACGACGTATCCGCAGCGCCGCCCGCGCCGCGCTGAAAGGTGCACAAGATCCATGAGACCCCACGCGGGCGGGCTGGAAGGTGCACAAGCATCCATGAGACCCGCGGGGGCGGGGGGTCGAGGACAGTGAGGACGTCTGGGTCGCGGACAGCGCGGAGGGGGGCGACGCACGTCCTTCATCAGGGTCGGGGGGGCTCGGGCGCGGCGTCGTTGGGTGACTGCTTGGTGGGGGTGCCTCGGCGCGGGTGAGCGTCGGCGGTGGGCTGATGCTCGTTGTCCTCCTCGGTGGGCTCGGGGTGGGTTGCGGGTTCGCGGCGGCGCCAGTTGCGCGGCAGGGAGGACTCGAGCACGTCGTCGACGGTGATGACACCGATGATCTGCTGGTCGTCGTCGACCACGGGCAGGTTGAGCAGGTTGTAGTCGGTCATCAGCAGGGTGATGTCGACCAGGTCGGCGTCCGGGTGGACGCGGATGGGGTCGGAGTCCGCGACGGTACGCAGGAGGGCGTCGGGGTCGGCTTGGACCAAGGCGACCAGGCCGGCCGCGCCGCGCAGCTTCCCCCGGTGATTGAGGCTGTACACAGTGGTCAGGGCCTCGGGTTGCATGGTGCGGGCGGTGCGCACCCGCTCCAGCACGGCGGCGACCGGGGTGTCGCGCGGGAGAGCGAGGAAGTCCAGGCTCATCAGCCCGCCGGCGCTGGTCGGGTTGTAGCCCAGGAGCGCCGTCACCTTCGTGCGCTGGCCCGCGGGAAGCAGCTCGAGGACGGGTTGGCGGCGAGGCTGGGGCAGGTCGGCGATGGCGTCGGCGGCGTCGTCGGCGCGCATCCGGGCCAGCACGGCGGCGATCTCGGGGTCGGTGCGGTCGCGCAGCAGCCGGGACTGGCGGTCGTCGTCGAGCTCCTCGAACACGTCGGCCTCCAGCTCGGGGTCGGCGTGGACCTGATCGAGCAGCTCGGTCTGCTCCTGGCGAGAGGCCTGTTCGAGCAGGTCGGCGATCTGCGCGGGCTTGAGCCGGCGCAGCCGGCCAGTCGGGGTACGCAGCAGCACCGAGGGCTCGTGTCCGATCAACGCCTCGAACGCCTTCCAGTCCCGGCACCCGCGATCGACGGGCTCACCCTCGCCGGGCTGGTCCTGGGCGGACCGGTTCAGCCCCAGGAGCCGGCGCCACCAGCTGGTCTTGCGGGTGTCCACCCCGGCCAGCACCCAACCGTCGCTGGTGTCGAGAAGCTCCAGGTCATAGGCCCGCACCAGCCGTGCCCGGGGGATGTCGATGAGCCGGTGGCCCAGGATGTCGGCGCGCAGCAGCACCTCGCCGCTGCGGCGCTCGAACTCCCGCAGGTCGACCCGGGTACTGGCCAGCAGCACCCGCTCGGTGTCCCAGTCGGTCACGGTCTCGGCGGGCACGAACACCGGGCGCCCACCGATGTCCGCGACAAGTCCGGTGACCAGCGGGTAGTCGGCGCCGCGCAGCCGGACGATCACGTCGGACAGCTGGCCCAGTCGCTGCCCGCGAGCCCCGACCACAGCCCGACTGAGCAGCCGCGACAACGACAGGGTCCGCCCGGATGTGGCGGTCTGAGAGTCAGGGTGGTGAGTGTCAGAACTCTGGTGCGGGGTGTTGCTCGGCGGCGGGGTCATGCTCATGACCGGGCTTCCTTCTGTGGTCATCGTGGGTTGACATCGTGGGGGCACCACGATGCGTCTGATACTGGCGCGGGAAGCCCGTCACGTGTAGAGGCTGTCTCGAATCGGTGGGTTAATGGCCGGCGAGGGCGAGCTGGACGACGCGGACGATGACCATGCCCGCGGCGACGACCAGGTAGCCGCGCAGCACGGTGAGCCCAAGCCGGCGGCCGGTGCTCAGCGTCGGCCGGGTGAGCAGGGCCAGTGGCGGCATCCGCCAGGTGGCGCGCATGCCGCGGTCCAGCGGAGGCGGATCGGTGCCCTCCGGCGTGGAGCGCACCCGGCGCCCGACGAGCAGCGCGATGCCGGTGAGCACGGCCAGGACGACGCCGACGGTGAGGATGGTCAGGATGGCGATGCTGGTGATGCCCGGGAAGATCACGGCGGCGGTGAGCACGACGGAGAGCATCACCAGTATGGCGATCACTGCTGAGGTGAACACGTTCAGCGCCCGGCCGTTGACCCAGGGGCCCAGCACCTGGCGGTCGTTGCACAGCAGCAGCAGGAACACCGTCGCCGAGGGCAGCAACACCCCGGCCAGGGTCTGCACGCCCTCGGTGAGCAGCCCCAGCGGGCTACCCGGGATGATCACGATCACCGCCGCGCAGACCAGCAACCCGGCGAAGACCACGTAGAAGCCCTTGGCCTCTTTCGGGCTGCGGTGCAGGGAGTGCCGCAACCCCAGCACGTCACCGATCGCGTAGGCCGTCGCGAGGGAGACGGCGGCCGCTCCGATGATGCTGGCGTCGATCAACGCGAGCGCGAACAGCACCCCCGCGGCCCGGTTGACGTAGGTACCGATGCCGACGGCGACCCCGCCGGCATCGGTGAACCCCCCGAACTCCGGATGCCCGGCGAACGCGCTGGTACAGAACGCCATCATCGCCCCCGCGCCCAGGACCACGATGACGATGCCGAGCCACAGGTCGGCCTTCTCGTAGCCGATGAACCTCGGGGTGATCCGCTTGTCGATGACATAGGACTGTTGGAAGAACAGCTGCCAGGGCGCGACGGTGGTGCCGACGATCGCGATGATCAGCAGCATCACCGTGGACAGCTCCGCCCCGGCGGGCATCCCGGGCACCACGAAGTCATGCACGACGCCGCTCAGCGGGGGGTGGGCCATGACCAGGATCGGCACCAGCAGCAGACTGCCCACGACGAGCACCAGGCAGACCCGCTCGAAGCGCCGGAAACTACCTGTGGAGGCGGCCGCGATGACCACCACGGCGGCGATCAGCACGCCGGGCACCCGGGGCAGCCCGAGGTAGGACAGCCCGAGGCTGATGCCGATGAACTCGGTGACGATGGTCAGCGCGTTGAGCAGGAACAGGTCGATCACGCTGAACGCGCCCCAGAACCGACCGAACCGCTCCAGGATCAGCCGGGCGTGCCCGACCCCGGTCACCGCGCCCAGCCGCAGCACCATCTCCTGGTTGACATACAGCACCGGGACCAGCAGCAACAACGTCCACAGCAGCCGGGTGCCGTAGTTCTGCCCGGCCTGGGTGTAGGTGCCGAACGCGCCGGCGTCATTGTCACCGACCATCACGATCAGCCCCGGACCCACGATCGCCAGCAACGTCTTCAACCGAACCGACAGACCGGTACGGGCGCCCTCGTCACCGTGGCGGATCGTGCCCATAGCGCCCTGGATGTCACCCAGGTGCGCCTCGTCCAGGACCGCGCTGCTGCCCGGCGGGGCGACGCCCCTGCTGGCTCCGGTGGTGTCGGCGGTCATCAGATCATCCCGTCAGACGAGCGCCCGCCAACGGCTCACACGCTGAGGTCAGCCATGATCGGCGCGCGCACAGTGGACACAAGGCACCGGTCTATGACTGCCGTCGATACCCATTACCCACCTCCTCGCCGCCGGGGCACACGCGGGTGCCGCCACCAGGTCCACGCAGCACTAGGCGCCGCACAAAAGAGTGAGCCCTAACCCGGATGAGTGTCAAGCGACGACCCAAACGTTAACCTTCCACTCGCGCACCCCCGTCGACGGCGCGGCTCGCCCAGTCTCGGTCGGGCGTCTCGGTGGTGGCGTGGAACCGGCTGGCCGCCAGGAGCGGAAGGGGACACGGGGGTGCTCGACCGCGAGGGCCACCGGTTACCGTGAGGTCGGCACCGGCGTGCGATACGAGGTCGCAACCACTGTTTTGCTCGGTCTCTGTGTGGCGGCTGGACCGGCCGGGGCCTTTGTGACGAGAGTCAGGTTAATTCCGTCTGATAAAGCCGACATCAGCGCGCGCCCGACGTGAAGATCGTAGTCGGAGAACCCGCCTCCGACGGCGCCAGGAGGCATGAGTGTCACTCGCCGACGGCGAGCCGGGAGCGGAGCAGCTGGAGGTCAGGGATGTCGAACCGGAAGATCGCTTCAGCGGCCTCGGCCTCGGCCCGGTCAGTGCCTAGGGCGTCGACGGCGAACGCGACGGGGTCCCAGCTGGGACCCCGGGTGCCCAGCTCCTGGACCTGGTGACGGAGAACGGCCGGGCTGTTCCAGCCGACCTGGCTGCCGAGGCAGACAGTCCCTGGTCGGGCGAGGAATCGGTCGGCGGTGTCCCTGCCATGAAGGTGCTCAAGCTCGCCGACTTGGCAGGCGAGGGTCGTGGTGGCCCGGTCGATGGTGGTGGGAGTGGTGAAGTCGAAGAACCGCTGGAAGGTGCTCGCGGACTCCGCGAAGTTTCCCAAAAGCCCGAGTGTGCGGCTCAGATCGCGTAGGTGCACCACGCTCTTGCTGACCGCCCCGGTGCTCTCGGAGATCCGCGTGATCTGCTGGATGAGCCCGAGCGCACGCTCCAGTTCGAGGCAGGCGATGGCCTTTTTGCTGAGCCAGTGGAGAGTCTGATACTCCACATGCCTGCCCTGGCCGCGTGCCGTCTCAATCGCTCGGCCGAGCCACAGCTCGGCGACGTCGGCGTCGTACCTCGCCATCTCGGCCAGGCCCCGGTGCGCTTGGGCACGCGCCCCGTTGTGGCCTCGTAGACCGACCGCGCCAGGTCAATGCAGGCCGGGATGTCCTGTTCGGGACCGCATGGCGCGATCTCACACTCGAGCATCCTGGCCTGGGCGACGCTCTCCGAGGCGCCCAGCGCGGTCCCGACCGTCACAATCTGGTGCAGCATCCCCGAGCACTCGTCCCAAGCGTTGACCATACGCAGGCCCCGCGCCCAGGTCAGCTCGACGGACAGCTCCTCGTGCGGGTCCATCGGGTAGACCTGCGCCCAGCGCGTGAGCTGGGCACAGGCGTCGACGGCACCCGCGTGGTTGCCCTCGGAGTACAGGCATTTGGCCAACACCCTGTAGGCCTCGATCACGGGGGCGGTGTCCCGCGAGTGCTCGATCGCGACCTGCGCCAGCTGCTTGGCCTTGCTGAATGCCTCGAGCTCAAGCTGGCGCGCAGAGGCACAGATGGCCAGGTCGCAGGCCTTCGGGTCATCGCCCGCCTCGACCGCGATCTCGACGGCCCGCACCAGCAACTCGTCGTCCCAGTCCTCCGGCGCTCCGATAATCTCCAGCAGCCGTTGGTTGAGCCGCCGCCAGCGGGGCCGGTTCGAAGCCGCCCGCTGCCGCAGTACCTCGGCGAGCAAGGGGTGATGAATGCTGTACCGGCTGAGAGTCCCCCGGGGGTTGGCCGGACGGATCAGGGCGTGCTTACTCGCCGGTCCATGGCCACGAGGCTTCCCCCCAACCGGGAGAGAGTTTCTGCAAACAGCGGACTGCCGGCGCTAAGACCAATGATACGGTCCACGGTCCGTTCCGACACGTGCGTAGAGCCGGTGATGCGGCGAACCAGCCGCCCGGTCTCCTCGGTCGACAGGGCTCTGAGCTCCAGCTCCACTGAGTCGTCCCGGTAGCGGAAGAGCCGAAACATCGCGCGTCTCATGGGGTGAACCTCGTTCTTCCCCGCAAACAAGTCACCGGGACGGTAGGCGATCACGAGCATGAGGGGCCCGCAGACCTTGAGCGCCAAGGCCATGACTAGGTCGACCGTGGCGGTGTCAGCCCACTGCAAGTCATCGAGGATCAGGAACAGGGGACCGCGTTCGAGCAGATCCTCGATGAAGCGGACGAGCTGGTCGAGTTGGCTGTTCATCTCGGCATGGCGGTCCTGAGCGGCGATCGCGCTCCGGCCGGTCTTGATGCCTGCGGCGAGCAAACAGCCGATCAACGGCACGGACTGGACCCAGTCGGGGGCGTGCAGGAGGAACGACTCGGCAAGCCTGTTCAGCCGCTCGCGGGATCCGGAGCGCTCGGCGGAGAGGGCGAGGGTTCTCAGGCAGTCGCGAACGGCCTGGAACGAGTCGGAGCCAAGGGAGTTCATCATCGCCTGGCCGTAGCCGATGAGCAGCCCTGCCTCGGCATGCCGGGCTGCGGCAACCTCGGATAGATGTGTGAGCAGCTGCGTCTTGCCGATGCCGGCCTCGCCGTGCACCGCCACAGTCACGCCTTCGCCGCTGGCTATGGTCTGTTCAAGCCGTCCGAGCAGCCCCCATCCGGGGAAGGGATTGCCGGTGTAGGCAGGGCGCTGGTCGACTTCGCCGCGTCGGTGTCGTCCGGCCTGCCAGGCATCCCAGGCGCGTTCGATCTGGGGCGTCGAGGAATGCGGGCAGCATGGTGCAGTACGAGTGCAGAACTCCCACAAGCCGAGATCCGGTTCGGCCAGTCGGCGGCGGCGCTCCCCGTATCGGTCGGGCAGCGTGGCTGCGGTGGCCAGGTCTGCCACCCGCCGGGCCCGGGCGAGCTGGGCAAGCCAGTCCGCGCACCGCCGCAGCCACCCCACCTCATCAGACAGCCGATCGGGGATCTGGTCTCGACAGGCCAGTTCGGCATCGACCGCAGAGTCAGGTCCCCCGGGGCTGGCCAACCCGGCGCCCGCTGCGCATCAAGCGCGTCCAGATAGGCAGCGGCCACGAGCTGGTGCACCCGCGACGGCGATAACCCGACCGCTGCGGCCCCGGCGCGGATCGAGACCCTTCGGCCCGCGCCGAGGCGAGCGCCCACCCCCGCCCCCGCTCGGAATGGTCCAGCCGCCACGCGACCGTCGCTACGCGCAAGCCACAGGGGTCCCCAGCTTCAGGCGTCCGCTGTGAAGGCTGACCGTGCTCGTGCTCATCGGGAACCGCGCTCATCGGCGCACTGGCCGGTGACGTAGCAGGGGGGCGAGCTGCCGGACGACCAGCTCGACGTCATCCTCGTCGTTGTACACGTGTGTGGCCAACCGGAGCAGACTCGCCGTCTCACCGTACTCTCCGGTCCAGGCCCGGATGCCGGCGTCAAGGAGCCGTGCGCGTAGGACGTCCACGGGTACGCTTCGGAGCAGGAACGCACGAAGCCGTGGTGACAGCAGGTCTGTGCCGCCGGTGAGATCAGCACCAACATGTGACAGCTCCGCGCTCGCGTACTCGGCCAGTTGCTCACAGCGGGTGATCTCGCCCATCGCCGCCCACTGCCTGCGGCATTCCAGGGCATCGGGTATGCACAACCTCGCCGTGGGATCGAAGGTGCCCGGCCACGCGAAGCGGGCCGCGAGTGTCTCACAGTCCCAGGAGAGGGACACTTCCGCCGGCCGGATCACATCGACTAGGGCCGGTGCGGCCCACAGGATCCCTACCGCACGGGGCACCGGGAACCACTTGTGGAGCGTCCCGAACGCGATGTCGACCCCGTCCCACTCGGCCACCGGGATGTGGCCGGGGCCGTGGGCCGCGTCCACCACTACGACGGCGCCCCGCTCGTGCCCCCACTCCGCTACTCGCAAGACCGGCAGGCGCAGGGCCGCCGAGGAGCTCACGGCGCTGACCTGTACGACCGCGACCTGCTCCGGGACGGCTGCGTCCATGGCCGCAATCAGTGCCTGCTCGTCGGACAGGGGCATGTCGACGTCGACGACCCGGAGCTCGGCGCCGATCTCCTCGCAACGACGCTGCCAGCCACGCAGAAACGAGGAGTACTCAATTGCTCAGCGAGACCACAATCTGGCCCGCAGCCAGGGGGAGAGACCGCTGAACGGCCGCGGCTGCGGAGGTCGCGCTCGCCGTCAAGGCGCACAGACGGGGGTCCAGCCCCAGCTCGCCGCATATTTCGACCTGGGCGCGGGCAAGTCCTTCCTGCAGTGCCTCGCCGAGTTCGAAGGCCGGGTCAGATTCCAGGTGGCGGCGGATCTCTTCTCCGCGAGCAAGCAACTCGTTAGTGGCCAGTCCAAAGGAGGCATGGTTGAACATCACCACTTCCGGACGCAGCGGGAATGTGGCCGTCCAGTCAGGCCGCATGCCGCGATCCCGCCGTCCGCAGCCGACCGGGGTCCGGCTCGTAGAAACGCAAGATCGCCTCAACGGTCGCCATCTCGTTCGGGTCGATGCACAGCTCTGGTATGCAGAGCGCATGCGCGTCCCACCTGGTGCGCCGCCGATTCAGGGCCGTGGCGAGCGCCGCCAGCTCAGTTCCCGCCCGCCGGAGACCGTGATCCCGCACATCAGCGGGCAGTTGGCACGGTCGGGCCATGGACTAAGTGTGCAACATACCGGGCGGTGTCAAGTGGTGAGTGCACCACCGGCCTCAACTAGCGTTGCATCATGGGGGCAGTCGCCTCACCGACGCCGACGCGTGTGACTTGGCCGCCCTTGTGGCCCGTCGGGATGGCGTCTTGGCGTACCTGACCGCGCCCGCCTCGCTCATCCGCGCTCGTCTACTGGTATCAGCTTGGCACGCCGGCAATGAGTGAGGACGAGCGCGGCAGTATCGCCCACGCCGCAGGTGACCTGCTGACCGTGTCAGGGCAGGTCACCTCCACCCGCAAACCGGCGAGCTCAACGCCTGACGACCCCGGTCCGTCATCGGCGTCATCACGCGCGAGCGGGCACGGCCCGCTCTCCCGCGCTGGTTCTACAGATCAAGAGCCGCGCGGAGAGCGTTGTCGACGGCCTGCTGTTCGCCTGGGCTGATGACGCCGGCTGGTTCGTCGAGACGCGATTTGATCACTTGTTCGATAGTCGTGATGACCGCCCAGCCGTGACCGTCAAGTCTTACGGACAGCAGGGAGTCAGGGTTGCGACCGACAACCTGCAGCCCGAGCACCACAGGTAAGGATGACTCGTTGAGCGGGTCCGCGGAGACGATCAAGCGCTGTAGCGACTGACCAGGCCGTTGAAGGACCGGTTTGTAGGGGTGGACGGCCCCTCGACGAAAGGACACTCAGCCGGCCTCGTCAAGTGCGGCGGCAGTCTCAGCCAGCGAGTCTTCGGCATAGGTGGGATTGGCCGCGTACCAGCGCGCCATACTGTCGGCTGCTTCGCGTAGGGCGTCAGCTCGAACGAGGCGCTCGAGGTAGCCCGACGCGCCCCCGCGCGTACGAGCGCCGCACTGGCGGACCCTGGCGGCCACGGGCTGGTCCAGAGAGATCGTTAAGCGCTCACGCTGGTTCATACGCAGGAAGGTACCGCGATGCGTAAGAGGATGCATCTGGTCTTACGTATCCACCCGACCCTATCCCGGGCTTGGTCCGGCTGCCCACCCGGGAGGCGCTAGGTGCGGGGGCGACTGACGAGCTCGGTGGCCGCGGATGCCAGCGGGACCGGGGGTGGGCGGGGCGGGGCGGTGGGTGAGGGTTGCCTGGCGGCGTGGGAGATGCGGATGAGCAGGGCGACCAGCATGTAGTTGGCGAGCAGGGATGAGCCGCCGTAGGACAGGAAGGGAGTGGTGAGCCCGGTCTCGGGAATGAGGTTGGTGACGCCGCCGGTGACGATGAACACCTGGAGCGCGATGGTGATCGACAGGCCGGCGGCGAGGAGCTTGCCGAAGGTGTCGCGGACTGACAGGGCCGCCCGCATACCGCGGGTGACCAGCAGTAGGTAGATCACCAGGACCGCGGTGAGCCCGATCAGACCGAGCTCCTCCCCGACGCCGGCCATGATGAAGTCGGCGTTGGCCACCGGGACCAGGTCGGGTCGGCCGCCGCCCAGGCCGGTGCCGCCCACGCCACCGGTGGCCAGCCCGAACAGTGACTGGGCGACCTGGTAGCCCGACTCGTAGTAGTGGGCGAAGGGATCGGTCCACACCTGCACGCGGACCCGGACGTGGGCGAAGAGGTGGTAGGCGAGCACGCTGCCGGCCCCGAAGAACACCAGCCCTAGGATCACCCAGGACATCCGTTCGGTGGCCGTGTAGAGCATCGCCAGCACGACACCGAAGATCAGCAGTGAGGCTCCGAGCTCCTTCTCCAGCGCCAGCACGCCGATCGAGAGCCCCCAAGCGACCAGCAGCGGCGCCAGGTCGCGTGCCCGGGGGAAGGTCATCCCGAGTATGTGACGGCCCGCAGAGGTGAACAGCTCCCGGTTGGTGACGAGGAACACCGCGACGAACACGATGATCAGGATCTTGGCGAACTCGCCGGGCTGAAGCGACAGCGGGCCAAGCCGCAGCCACAGCTTGGCCCCGTTGACCTGGGAGATGCTCGCCGGGAGCACCCCGGGCAGCGCCAGCAACCCCAGTCCCACCAGGCCACAGGTGTAGCCATAGGAGGCCAAGGTCCGGTGGTCCCGCACCCGCCACAGCACCGCCACGAACAACACCAGGGCCACCGCGGTCCACACCACCTGGCGGGAGGCATCCGCGGTCGGAACGGGTTGCCCCGCGTCGACGGCCTGCATCGCGGCGGCCAGGTCCAGCCGGTGGATCAGCACCAGGCCCAGACCGTTGAGCAGGGCGACACACGGCAGGATCAGCGGATCGGCGTGCGGGGCCAGCCAGCGCACCGCCGCGTGCGCTACCCCGAACATGGCCAGATAGGCCAGACCCAGATACAGCATCGACCGTGGTAGCTGCTGTCTCTGATCGGCCTGCACCAGTACCAACGCCAGCGTGACCAGCCCGGCCGCGAATACCAGCAACCCCAGCTCAACGCCACGACCGGTGGCCGCCGGCCGCGCGGTCATCCGGGGTGGTCGGCGATGCGGCAGGGGATGTCGGTGTTCTCGTCGAGGTGATAGCTGGCGCACACCCGGTGGTAGCCGTCCGCGATCTGCAGGGCGGTTCCCTGGACCAGGTCGCCGCGGATGAGCAGGACCGGGGACAGCGCCTTCTTGTCCTTCACCTTGGCCAGGTCGGCTGCCACGTGCGGGTTGTCTGGGCCTAGCAGGGGGAGCCCCGAGGCGCGCAGCATGTCCTTGGCCTTGTAGTGCTCGAGAGGGGCCGTCTTGAGCTGCTCGACCAGCTCGCCGGCCCGGGCACTGGACACGACCAACGACAGGTAGGAGGTCGCGGCGGGATAGTCGTGCGCATCCGGCTCGGTCTTCCAGGTCACCTTGCCCACGCCGTTGTACTCCTTGATCGACGAGTTCAGGATGAGGCTACTGGGATGGGGCTGACCCCGTAGGCTTGGGGGTCGTGTGGACGAGCTTGCCGAAGCGGTTGTTGCTGGGCCGGCCGTTGGCGAGTCGGCAGCTGGGTGACACGTTGTTGCCGAAGGTACTGGCATTGCCGATCTTCTGCAGTGACGCGTTGTCCTCGGTGGCTTACGCCACTGAGGCGATCCTGGTGGCGTTGTCGGTGGGGGGGCTGGCATTCTACCACGTGGCGCCGTATCTGGCGGTGGCGGTGGCGGTGTTGTTCGTGATTGTGGCCGCCTCTTACCGGCAGACCTGTTACGCCTACCCGAGTGGTGGCGGCTCGTACATCGTCAGTCACGAGAACCTGGGCCGGTCTGCCGGGTTGGTGGCCGCCTCGGCGTTGTTGGTGGACTACGTGATGACGGTGGCGGTGTCGGTGGTGGCCGGGGTGTCGGCGATCACCTCGGCGCTGCCCTCGACCGCCCCGCACGCGGTGGCGATGTCGGTGGGGTTCGTCGCTGTGCTGATGGTGGTCAACCTGCGGGGGGTGCGGGAGACCGGCAAGACCTTCGCGATCCCGACCTACGGGTTCGTGGTGGGCATCTTCGTCATGTTCATCTGGGCGGGGGTGAAGCTGGGCACCGGGCAGCACCTGGTCGCGGAGAGCGCGGGCTACCCGATTCACGCCACCGAGCAGGCCACCGGCCTCCTCGCCGCCTTCTTGGTCCTGCGGGCGTTCGCGCAGGGCTGCACCGCGCTGACCGGGGTGGAGGCGATCAGCAACGGGGTGCAGGTCTTCCGGAAGCCGAAGGCGCACAACGCCGCCACCGTGTTGGGCTACCTCGCGGTGCTGGCGGTCACGATGGGGATCGGGATCACCCTGCTGGCCAGCATCTCGGACGTGCACGCCGCGCTGGACCCCACCCAGCTGGCCCTGCCCGCTGACGCCACGCCCAAGACGGTGCTGGCCCAGGTCGCCGTCGCGGTGTTCGGCCCCGGTTCGGTGGGGTTCTACGCCATTCAGGTGTTCACCGCAGCGATCCTGATCCTGGCGGCGAACACCTCGTTCAACGGTTTCCCGACGCTGGCCTCGATCCTGGCCCGGGACCGGTACTTCCCCCGCCAGTTCCACACCCGTGGGGACCGGCTGGTCTTCAGCAACGGCATCGTGCTGCTCGCGGTGTTCGCCGCCGGCTTGATCTATGCGTTCAACGCCAACACCAACGCCCTGATCCAGCTTTACGTGATCGGGGTGTTCACCGCCTTCACCCTGTCCCAGATCGGTATGGTCAAACACTGGCACACCGCACTGGCCGCCGACCCGCCGACCGGCGACCGACGCCGGATCCGCCGCTCCCAGCTGATCAACGGCCTGGGGGCGGTGGCCACCGGGGTGGTGTTCGTGATCGTGCTGGTGACGAAGTTCCTCGAGGGCGCCTACCTTGTCGTGATCGCCATCCCGGTGCTGTTCGCTCTGATGCGCGGCATCAACCGGCATTACGCCACGGTGGCCCAGGAGATCGCGGTGGAGGACGTCCGCCCCGTCCGCCCGTCCCGCAACCACGTCCTGGTGCTGGTGTCCAAGGTCAGCGGTCCCACCCTGCGGGCGCTGGCCTACGCGCGGTCCCTGCGCCCCCACACCCTGGAGGCCATCACCGTCGCCGTCGATGACGAGGAGTCCGCCCAGCTGCGCCGGGACTGGGACGAGGCGGGCCTCGACTTCCCCTTGAAGATCCTCGAGTCGCCCTACCGCGAGATCACCCGACCGATCCTGAAATACGTCCGGGACTACCCCCGCACCGGACCCCGCGACATCATGACGGTGGTCATCCCCGAGTACGTCGTCGGGCACTGGTGGGAACAGCTGCTGCACAACCAGAGCGCACTACGGCTGCGAGCACGTCTGCTGTTCCTGCCCGACGTGGTCACCATCGACATCCCCTGGCACCTACGCTCGGCCGGCGTCACCCGCACCGCCGACCAAGCCCATCGCCTGCATGATGACTACGAACAACAAGCCGCCGCGGCCCGCCAATCCGCATCCCCACCGTCCTAGCCGGAGCCGTCATAGCCGGAGCCGTCCTGGGCAGAGCCGTTCTGGCCGGAGAGGGTCAACCGCGTTCGCGGGCCTGGCGGGTCAGCCGGTCGCTGGCCTTGCGCAGTGCGTCCACCAGCTCGTCCTTGGTCATCGAGGAACGGCCGCGCACGCCGAGCCTGCGCGCCTGGTCCAGGAGCTCCCGCTTGCTCGCGTTCGCGTTGACACCCCCGGCGGTCCTGCCGCTGGGTCCGCGCCCGGTATCGGGGTCGACACCGCCGGCCGCGCGCTCGTCAGAGGGGCCGGCGGTGTCCTTCGGCTCCCAGTGGTCGCCGACCTTCTGGTGGGTGTGCTTCAGCGCCGCGAACGCGGTGCGGTGCGCCCGTTCGCCCTCGCCGTAGGTCTCGACGGCGGAGTCGTGCGCCTTGGACCACGTCCGCTGCGCCTTGTCCGGGGAGCGCCGCAGCGTGCTGGGTAGTTCGTCCTCGGCCGGCACCGGCCTCACCTCCCGTGAACGATAAGCCGCTCAGCCCGGGGTACCCGTCTGAGGAGCACTCGACACCGAGGGACACAGACCTCAGCTCGCCAGAATCTGAGGTGAGATCGTCTTGAGCATCGCGTTGGCCCATCTCATCTGGCGTAGCGACTGCGGGTGGCACCGCTTGGCCAGCGCGAGGAGCGCGGAGTCCCGGGTGGCCTGCGCGCCTTGGGCGAGCAGCTCCCAGTCCAGCGAGACGCCAGCGGCGATGCGGTGCAGCCGGCGCAGGTCGCGCAGCAGCAGCAGACCCGGCTCCGGGCGACGACCGGCCAGCTCGCTGGCTTTGTTGCGCACACTGGACAGCAGACCGGCGTCCGGCTGCGCCTCGTCTTTCAGGCTCAGGCCATAGTGCCGGCCGACCTCGGTGAGCTCATGCACGTGCTGTTGGGACCAGCGGGCCAGGTCGCGGGCGACGTGATAGATCTCATGATCTACCTTGTGCCGGTCGGCCACCTTCACCAGCTCGTCCGCCAGGGAGCTCTCCGCAGCGTGCAGCTCCCGCAGCACGAGGTCGAGCTTCACCGCACGCCTCCGGCAGGGGCCGGCTGTTCGTCCGCGGTGGCGGCGGGACCGCCGCAGGTGGCCGGGGCGTCCGCGGTCACGGGCCGCGATGCGGTGTTCGTCGGGGCCGGCGCGGCGTTGCCGTCCCCGACGCCCACCCGGCTGACGCATACCGCAGCCGTCTTGAAGATCGGCTGCTTGGACACCGGATCCCAGTCGGTGATGGTGAGCTCGTTCGCGGCGCGCTGGTGCTCGGCGTCGGAGGCGTCCCAGTAGCCATAGTGAAACGGCACGAACACGACCCCCTCTCGGATACCGCTGACCCGTACCTGAGCCCGGATCGCGCCGCGGGCGGAGCTGATCTCGACCACATCGCCCTCACCGATGCCCTGGTTGTCCGCGTCTTTGACCGACATCTCCACCCACACCTCAGGCGCCGCCGCCTGCAGCTGCGGTGCTCGCCCGGTCTTGGTTCGGGTGTGGAAGTGGAACAGCGTGCGGCCGGTGATGAGGTGCAGGGGGAACTCCTCGCTGGACGGCTCGTGCGGCGGCAGGTACTCGGCCGCTTTGATCACCGCTTTGCCGGCGGGGTTCAGAGCCCGGTACTCGGTGGGCTCCAGCGGAGCCCCGGTGACCAGATCCTTGCCGTAGCTCTCGCAGTACTCCGGTGCGCTCCAGAACCGACCCTCGACGTAGAGCCGTTCGGTCCCCTCAGGGTGCTCGGCGGTGCAGGGCCACTGGATGCCGCTGCCACCGCGCAGCTTCGCGTAGCTGAGCCCGGTGTAGTCGCACGGACGACCGGCGCTGCACCGCTTCCACGCCTCGAACGCCGACTCGGCGTCGTGCCACGGCGGCAGCGGCTGACCGTCCTTGTCACGGAAGTCCATCCGCCGCGCGTAGTCGAGGAAGATGTCGAGATCGGGCCGGGCCTGGCCGGGTGGTTCGACGGCCTTCTCCGACAGGTGCACGGTGCGGTCGGCATTGGTGAAGGTGCCCGTCTTCTCCGCCCAGGTGGCCGCAGGCAACACCACGTCGGCAAGCTCGGCCGTCTCGGTCAGGAAGAGGTCCTGCACCACCAGGAACAGTCGCCGCTGGGACAGGATCGAGCGGATCCGGTGCAGCTCCGGCAGTGACACCGCCGGGTTGGTGCCACTCACCCACAGGAACCGGATCGTCCCCTGCTCCACGTACCGCATGATCTGCATCAGGTGCGTGGGCGGCGAGTAATGCGGGATCTGCGTCTGCTCGACGTTCCAGAGCCGGGCCAGCTCGGCGACGTGGGAGTCGTTGGCCCAGTTCCGGAAGCCGGCCATGTCGCCGTCGGCGCCGCACTCGCGGGTGTTCTGCGCGGTGGGCTGCCCGTTCATCTGCAGGATGCCCGCGCCCGGCTTGCCGAGCATGCCGCGGATGAGGTGGACGTTGTTGACCTGGACGGCCGCCGCGGTGGCCTGATGGGACTGGTAGAAGCCCTGCAGCACCGTGGACAGCAGCCGCCGCGCGGCGCCGAGGATGCGGGCGGCGTCGCGGATCTGTTCCGCCGGCACCTGGCAGATCTCCGCGACCCGGTCCGGTGGGTAGTCCTCGACCTGCTTGGCCAGCTCTTCGTAGCCGACCGTATGAGCGGCGACGTAGTCGTGGTCCACCCGGTCATTGCGGATGATCTCGTGCAGGATCCCGTTCATCAGTGCGACGTTGGTGCCCGGCAGCGGCGCGAGGTGTACCGTCGCCACGCGGGCCGCCGGTGTCTCCCTCGGGTCGACGCAGATCAGCTTCGGTGGGTTCGGTCCAGCCAGCCGATCCAGCATGCGCATCCACAACACGGTCTGCGTCTCGGCCACGTTATGGCCGTAAAGCGCGATCACGTCGGCGTGGTCGACGTCGCTGTAGGAGCCGGGTTGGCCGTCGCAGCCGAAGGACTCCTTCAACGCCGCGGCGGCGGTCGCCGTGCACAGCCGGGTGTTGCCGTCGACGTGGTTGGTGCCGATCGCGCCGTGCGCGATCATCGCCAGGGTGTAGTACTCCTCCAGGAACAGCTGCCCGGTGGTGTAGAAACCCAACGCACTCGGTCCCTGCTCACTGAGCAGCTCCACGCTGTGCCGCACAACCCGGTCCATCGCGGTATCCCAGCCGGTCTCCACCAGCCTGCCGCCCTCCCGGACCAGGGGGGTGGTCAGTCGGTCTGCCGCAGCATTCGCCTGCCAGCCGAACAGGTCCTTGGGGCCGAGGCGACCGTGGTTGACCCGGTCGACCTCCCGACCACGGACTCCGACCCGACTCGACCGCCGGACACCGCGATGTCCAGCCCATCCCCGTTGGAGTGCAGGATCGACGCGGACTGCACCCATCGGTCGACCTGCTCGGCGCTCACCCCGGCGGCCAGGTAGGTGTCGACCCGCGTCGGCCAGGTCCCACCCGGTCCGTACGGGGTACGCGCCCCCCACGGCTCGGCAATCCGATCCCGCGACGTCACGCTCGCGGGTACCCTCATGAGCAGCCCTCAAACCCCGCGAAGCAGGTCGAGGGGCGCCCCCCTGGTGTCCATGGGGCGCCCCTCGGCGGGTAGAGAACCGGTCCGCAGCCGCGGACCGTGGCGCTGGGGAGGTCAGACGGTGAGCTCCTGGGGCGCGCCGGCCCCGGTGATCTCAATCTTGCGGGGCTTGGCCCTCTCGGCGACGGGGATACGCAGAGTCAGCACTCCACCGTCATAGCTCGCCTCGACGCGGTCGGCGTCGAGGGTGTCGCCGAGGAACAGCTGCCGGCTGAACACCCCCCGAGGCCGCTCGGCGGCCTGCAGCTCGACGTCCTCGCCGTAGGTCGGCTTGCGCTCGGCCCTGACGGTGAGCACGTTGCGCTCGACGTTGAGGTCGATCGAGGACGGGTCCACCCCGGGCAGGTCGAAGTGCACGACGAACTGCCCCTCCTGGCGGTAGGCATCCATGGGCATGATCGCTGGGTGGGCCGTGGTGCCGTCGATACCGAACAGGGCCTGGGTCAGCCGGTCCAGCTCCCGGAACGGGTCAGTACGCATCAGCATCGTGGTCTCTTTCTCCTAGCTGTAGCAGTGCAGTGACACTCCTGACAACGTGAGCAGCGGTGAAAGTGTTCCCCTCATGGCAGCCTTCTTGACAGTAAGACGCTCAAGAACTCGGCCGGTGCTCTGGCCACGAGGACCACACCAGGTGGAGGTGACTCACCGGCTTCCGGTGCCCTGGCACCGCCTGCCCCGAGCAGTGACGACGCCGGAGAACCAGGAGATAGAAAACACTGGCCGACCACTGTAAGATTAGTCTGTTCTGCACACGGAGGCCAGGTGACGCGACCACGGAGTGGACCGAGCAGGCTCGACGACGATGACTACCCGGCCTACACCATAGGACGGGCCGCAGACCTGCTCGGCGTTCAGCCTGCCTTCCTGCGCAGCCTCGACGCGGCCGGGCTGCTCACCCCGAATCGTTCGGCGGGCGGGCAACGCCGGTACTCGCGCGCCGAGCTCACCCTGGCGCTACGGGTGCGCGCACTGCTCGACCTGAACATGCCGCTGGTCGCCGCCATCCGCATCGTCAGCCTGGAACGCCGGCTCGAGGACGCCCACCAGCGCCTCGCGCACCTCGAATCGGCTGATCCCCGCAGTCAGAGCTGACCCCGGGGGAGGGCTCGCCTACGGGGAGACGGCTACTGAAACGGCGAGGTGCCGCTACGGGGTCATTTCGAGGTGCTGGAGTATGAGTGGGTACACGTCGAGAGCGGCGCGCTTGCCGAAGATGCAGTCGATATGGCCGTAGCCGGGGACGACGTGGCGCCGGTACAGGTGCGAACCGTTGCGCTGCGCCAACAGCTCCATCGTCTTCTCCGTGCTCTGAGGGAGGAAACAGGAGTTCTCGGCGCCGTGGATGAAGGTGGTCGGGATGGAGAGGCGCTCCAGGTGGGGAAGGTAGATGTCCTGCCCGTCGGCGGACCGCAGCGCGCCGGCGCGGACCATGACCGCCAGGTGCTCCAGCTCGTGGAGGTTGGCTACCCCGAACATCTCGTGCAGGACGTCGTGGGTGAGGCTGTTCAGTTGGCCGTGCTCGTAGAGCTGAGAGTACATGAAGCTGATCCGATGGCAGACCGCGCTGGTGCAGTCACCTTCATTGTCGCCGGGGAAGACCTCGAGGAACCGATCGTATAGCCGGCTGGACCAGTCGGCGTTGGTGTCGGCGTATGCGGTGAGAGATATGACGCCGAGTTTTTCGAGCAACGCGGGCAGGTGCAGGCCTGTCTTGAGCCGGGTCATGGGAGGGCACACGATATGGGTGGCGACCTGCGAGGAGACGACCGACCGCACCCCGTCCAGACCGGCCAGCATCGCCATGAAGAAGGTCGTCGACCCGTAGCAGTGCGCCACCATCTGCACCGAAGGGCTGGCCGTGACCGCGCGCACTGCGGCGACCGCAGCTGGGTAGTCGTATTGCGCGACGTCGTCGGCGGTGAACCGTTGCGCGGAGGCGGTCAGCTCGACGCTGGCCCGGAAGTCGAGCAGCCAGACGTCGTAGCCGTGGGCGTAGAGGAACTCGAGCAGGTTGGTCTCGATCGTGTCGATGGAGAAGATCCGGCTGGAGACACCCAGACCATGGGCGAGAATGACCGGGCCCTTCGAGCCGCCCTGGTAGCGGGTCAGCCGCAGCGCCACGCCGTCGTCGGTGGTGAACGGATGGATCACCGGTGCGCAGACCCTCAGCGGCCGCTTCTTCCGGGCCGGAGCGACCGCGTTGAACCGCTCGAGCGGGCGGACCACGCCGCCGTAGACGTCGAACAGGGTGCCGGCGAAGAACTCCCCGAAACGGGCCGTCTCCACTAGTCGCTGCCGCACGCTGGTGGCGCCCCGCACCCTGATCGTGGTGAGCTGTCTCATGAGGTCCTCGGGGCTGATCGTCAGGGTTCCCGTGGCCACCACCCGCCCGGCCTCGGTGTCGCCCTCGTACACCGTGACGTAGAGAGTCGTGTTGTCGGACCAGATGTCCAGGCCTCGATCATCATTGATGATCTTGACCCCGACGAAGTGGTAATGCCGGCCTTCCTCGGTGGTCAGCCTCATGCGGTAGCGCATCTGACGCCCGTTGATCCGATCGGGATCCTTGACGAACAGGTTGAACACTCCCTCGGTCACGGTGATCGGATCGGGTGAGAGCGCCGGGGCCCGCACGGTGCCGATCATGCGCGCCGGGTGGTCCGGGTCGGTCAGCATGCCCTCGAGGTCCTCACTGACGACGGTGAGGGTGAAGGAGAAGGGCGAGCCGTCGGCTTCGCCGAGGGCGGCGGCCGCCTGGTAGTCGCCGCTGCCCTGGGCGGAGATGTAGCCCGTCATGGTCTCGGTGAACTGGATGCCCAGCGTTCGCGGTGGCGGCGGCGCGAGCGGTACCGAGGGCAGTGTGTAGTCGATGGTCCAGTCTCGGTCCTGGGCGAGCAGCGCGCAGCAGCGCTCGGCCAGAGCCGAGATCGTGAGCAGCGGGTTCACCCCGAGCGGGCGGGGTATCACAGAGCCGTCGGACACATAGAGGCCCTCGTGGACGGCGCTGCCCGCCGGCCCCGCGAAGGCCTGGCCCCGGTGGTTCACCACGCCTCGCTCGGCGTCCTCGGCCATCACGCAACCACCCAGCGGATGGACGGTGACCAGCCGGTCGCCCAGCAGCGTGTTCCAGATCGGCGAGGCCAGGTAGGTGCCATCCAATGCCACGGTGGCGCGCTGCAGCATCTCACTGACCCGCTCGAAGACCGGTTGGTCACCCACCTGGGGCCAGCGGATGCGCAGCCGGTCCTGCTCCAGCACGGCGTGGCCGTTCCCGTCGTCGTGCGACATGACGAGGTAGGTCTGGGTGTTGCGGACCGCTCCCCGGCGAGGTCCGAGTACCAGGCTCTCCTGCTCCCGCGCAAGCTCCTGAACGCGGTGCTGCAGGCTCCGGTCGGTGTCGATACCACTGGCTAGGGCCACGGCATCGAAGGCCAGTGGCAGCTGACGCGCCAGCGCACCGGGAATGGAGCCCTCCTCGATCACCGTCCCCTGTTCCAGGTCGGGCTGCTCCCGGTCGTCGATGATGCCGGTGATACACGGCCCGACCTCGCTACCCGCGCGGTGACCCCACCCGACGCCGTTCACCTCGTGGTCGGTGTTGTAGCTCCACGCGATCACGTCGCCGTTGCCGGTCAGCCGTTCTCCGACATGACCGGACAGCGGCAGACCGTTCTCGGCGGAGCGAAGCAGGATCTCGGTGGAACCGAGGGTACCCGCGGCGAGCACCACGACATCGGCGCTCACGAACGACGGCGGAGCGTCGAAGAGCTCCTCGCCGGTGCCCAGAACCTGGTAGTGCACCAGCCAGCGGTCGTTCCTCCGTTGCACGAAACGGACCGCGACCTGGGTGAAGATCTCGGCGCCGTGGTTGCGCGCGTCGGGCAGGTAGTTCATCAACACGGTGTTCTTGGCGCCGTAGTTACAGCCGGACACGCAGTCCCCGCACAGCGTGCACGCCTTCTGCTCGACCCCCACGTGGTTGACGTGGTCGGTGAACGTCACGTTGATCGGCGGCCGGTAGAACCGCCCCGGCAGCGCCACGGAGGAGTCGGCAAGGGCCTGGAGTTTCTTCAAACCCGCCTTGCCGTCCGGCAGCGGCGTGGGTTTGAGCATCTCCTCAGCACGCTGGTAGCCGTCCTCCATGAGCGTTCCCAGATCGGACCGCAGCGCCTCAGGCCAGCGCGGGTCGTCGAAGACCCGCTGGTCGGCCCGCAGGCTGACGTTGGCGTTGATCAGCGACGTGCCCCCCAACCCACATCCCAGGACGACATTGAGATCCTCGTCGACCCGCATGTCGTACAGGCCGGTGCGCGACCCCAGGTGCCCTTCCGGGAAGTCGACCTGGATCTCCGTCAGGGCTTCCGGGCCGGTGTCCGGGTACTCACCCGGCCGTAGCTCCTTGCCCCGCTCCAGCAGGCACACCCGCCTGCCGGCGCGAGCCAGCCGGGAAGCGGTGATCGCCCCGCCGTAGCCGGAGCCGACCACCACCACCTCGTAATGATCCTTGAGGTCTTCGACCGGTGACGACAGACGAACGATCATTTCAGCCTCCCCGACGACGGCTCATTGCCAAGGTAGAGGGCAAGCAGGATCCCCCAGATACATCACCGCTCGAAGCTCACCCGTATCGGAGAGTCAATCCGTACCGGAACCAGGGGACGGGGCGGGTCGCCAGACAGGGCGAGCGCGCCCATTGTGTACCCTCGCCCCCTCTCTCGCGACTCGCGTACGGACGACGCGCCGGCCGGCGGGGGGCAGCGGGTGCCAGACCTAGAGGGGTGTCAGAGCTGGAGTCGGCGTCACTATGGGAGGAAGACTCGAATGCACCACCGCATCGTGAGGGGTCCCCGCCGGGCGGTCCGCGCTGTCGTGACGGGAGCCACCATGGCCTCGGCCGCCGCTGTGGCGTTGACCGCCGTGCTGGTGCCCGGCACCGCGGCGGCCGCGGGTCCGGCCTGGGCACCCGCGGCAGTGGCCACCGTCCACCCCGGGGTGATGACCATCACCCAGGGCGGCGAGTGCACCGCGAACTTCATCTTCTTCAACGCCACTGACGTGTTCATCGGGCAGGCCGCGCACTGCGCCGGCACCGGAGCCCCGACCGAGACCAGCGGCTGCACCGCCGGCACCAGGCCGCTGGGCACGCCGGTCACCATCGCCGGGGCCGGCAAGCCGGGCACGCTGGTGTACAGCTCGTGGATCACCATGGCGCAGCGCGGCGAGAAGGATGCCAACACCTGCGACTTCAACGACCTCGCGCTGGTCAAGATCGATCCCGCCGACCTGGGCAAGGTCAACCCGAGTGTGCCTTTCTTCGGCGGACCGACCGGTATCTCCACGAGCCCGACCGCCCTGGGTGACGGAGTACTGACCTACGGCAACTCGCCGTTGCGAGCCGGCGTCGCGGAGCTGTCCCCGAAGGAGGGGATCAGCCTCGGCGACGAGGGCGACGGCTGGTCGCACATCTGCTACACCGCCACACCCGGCGTCCCCGGTGACTCCGGCAGCGCCGTGCTGACCAGGGACGGCAAGGCACTGGGTGTGCTGGCCAGCTTGGCAGTGGCGCCACTGGCCGGCAGCAACGGCGTCGGCGACCTGTCCCGCGAGCTGAGCTACCTCAACGCCCACGGCGGTCTGGGCGCCGTCTCGCTGGCGCTAGGCACCGAGTCCTTCAACCCCGTCCTCCCTCAGCTCCCGACCGGACGATGACCGAATGACCCCCAGCGCGGCCAGGCACAGCGACGCCGTCCTGGCGCTCCTGTTCGACATCGACGGCACGCTGATCGTCACCGGTGGTGCCAGCTCAGTCGCCTGGAACCGGGCGTTCGCCGACCTCTACGAGATCGTCGTCAACGTCGGTGAGATCACCCACGCCGGCATGACCGATCCCGAGGTGGGCCGGCTGGCCTTCACGACCGTGATCGGCCGCGACCCCACCCCACGCGAGCTGGTGACCCTGATGGCCAAGCGGCTGGGGCATCTCCCCGCCGCGGTGGCCGAGTCCACCGGTTACCGCGTGCTGCCGGGTGTGGCGGAGCTGCTGCCGTCGCTGGTGCGCCGGGGTTACCTGCTGGGACTGAGCACCGGTCTCGTCGAGTCCGCAGCGCACATCAAGCTCGCCCGCGGCGACCTCAACAAGTACTTTCACTTCGGCGGGTACGGCTCGGACTCACCGGATCGCGCCGAGCTGACCCGGCGCGGCATCCAGCGAGCCGGCGCGGTGCTCGGCATGACCGTGAATCCCCACCAGGTCTGGGTCCTCGGCGACACCCCACTGGACATCGCGGCCGCGCACGGCGCCGGTGCTGTCGCGGTCGGCGTCGCCAGCGGCGTGTACACCACCGACGCGCTCCGCGACGCCGGCGCGGACCACGTCCTGGGGTCGCTCACCGAAGAGCTCCCGCTGTGAACGCCATAGCGGATGTCACAGCTCGGCCCGGCGGTATCCGTGGTCTATGACGCAGCCGCGCCGAACGAGCCCGCCAATGCGGCGGCTCCGGCGGTGACTACCGCGGGGAGCGTGGAGTAGGAGTCCGCCGGCGCGGAGGCCAGCAGCACCACCACGTAGCGCCAGCCCGTCCCGACCAGGCCGGTGCTGTTCATCACGGCCTGCGAGCCGCTGGTTCCCCAGCCCTGCTTGATCGCCCAGGTGGCGTGCGGCAGTCCGTCCGGAATGCCGAAGTACTGGTCGGTGCCATCCGCGGCGACCCGCGGGGCAGCGGCGAGCGCACCGAGCACGAGGCCCCGGTCGGGGTCGGGTAGCTGATCGGTGATGTAACGATACACCGTCACCATGTCCCGCGGTGTGATCAGCGTGTCGCCCCATTCGCCGGGATCGGCAGGCGGCCGGGTGCCGGTGAGCCCGAGCAGGCCGGCCATTCTGGTCACGATGGCGGGTCCCCCGTCGGCAGTCCACAGACTGTCCGCGGTCTCGTCATCGCTTGTCGTGAGCATCTGGCGTATTTCCTGCTGTGTCGCATCGTCCGGGGCGCTCCAGTTGTCTCTGTCCAATGCGTCCAACGCGATCAGCAGCTTGACCACCGACATGGAGGCGAATTGCCGGCCGGCGTTCTGGTCGGTGAGGACCGTGTCGGTCTGCCGGTCGAAGACCTCGAAACCGATGCCGGCGCTCGGCAGCACCGCCTGCATCGCCTGCGTCACCGTCGCCGCCGGGATGAGCTGGTCCCGAGGGGAGGGAGCCGGGGCGGCGGCTGGAATGGTAACAGGAGAGGGAACCGGGGTAGCGGCCGTCGTCATCCGCGCGGCCGGCGGAACCGGCGCAGCCGGCGGAACCTGCGCGACCGGCGAAACCTGCGCGACCGGCAGGGTCGACCTCGCGCGTCGGGCCGCCCTCGAGTGGTGGACAGTCGGCGCGACCTCCGCAGAGGCCAACCCGGCACCAACAACACAGAGTAGTACCGCCATCACCAGAGTCAGCAGACGTTTCATGTCCGTTGAATCGCGATGCCGGTCTCGATTCTTACGCTATACGCCGATCTCCCGGGGAACCTTCAGGGAGATTCCAGGTTGCGCAGAGATCGTAGAATGGGCACCTGTCAACGTCGTCACTTATCGCGATCCACCGCCGAGCGTCACCTCTCAGTGACACGGTGAGATGAGGCTTATTCAGCGATCTTGATCGGCGGCTGATCGTTGCAGCTCAGCAGGTGTCTCACAAGATCGATAGCGCCGCCCTGAATAAGCCTCCATCTCATGGACGCATTCGGTCGAATCATCCGCCGACGTCCTTACCCGGCTTGGCGGGAGCACCGGTGCGGACGCCGTCGATGCGGTCCCCGGATGCGGGAGCCGGCGCATCGCCTGGCGGGTGTCCCGCAGGACGAGAACACTGGGTGCATGACGGAGATCACCTCAGAGGCGCAGCTGCGGGAGCTCGTCGGCGAGCCGCTCCCCCGGGTCGCCGCCAAGGACCGGCCCGTGCTGCACGAGTACGACAAGCAGTGGCTCGCCGGCTCTCCGTTCTGCCTCGTGGCCACCTCGGGTGCGGACGGCAGCTGCGACGTCTCGCCCAAGGGCGACCCGCCAGGCTTCACCCTCGTGCTCGATGACACGACCATCGCCATCCCTGAGCGACCAGGCAACCGCCGCGCCGACGGCTTCCGGAACATCCTGACCAACCCGCACGTCGGCCTGATCTACCTCGTCCCCGGCCGAGACGACACCTTGCGGATCAACGGCAGAGCGCGTCTGGTGCGCGATGCCCCCTTCTTCGATCAGATGACAGTCAAGGGACACCGGCCGCTGTTAGCGCTCATCGTCGAGATCGAGCAGGTCTTCTACCACTGCGCGAAGTCGTTTTTGCGCTCGAACCTGTGGCAGCCGGCCACGTGGAACCCGCAGGCGGCGCCGTCCCGCGCGCAGATCGTCCAGCGCCTGGAGCGGCCGGAGGAGACGCTGGAGGACCTGCGGCGCTACTACGGGCCCGAGTACGCCACTCGGCTCTACCGGACCGGCTGACCCGCTCCTCCCGCCGTCACCGGGTCTGACCGAGCCCGTCGGTCCGTCGAGCCGGGCGGTCGTCGCCCGCGGCGGTGGTGGACGGGATGAGGTCACGCTCGACGGCGCCGTCCGCCACCGGCCCGCCGTCGACGGATGTCGGCGAGGTCACCTGCCGCTGGGGCGGGGCGGAGCCGTCCGGCACCGAGGGAGCGGGCCCGGACCGCAGCCATAGCGCCATGAGCACCCCCAGGGCGCAGAGCCCCGCAGCGATCATGAACTGGTCGTCCATCGCGCCGATGGTCGCCTGGTTCATCGTCATCTTGTAGACGGCGTATAGACCCGCCCCGGACGGGGCGGTCGGGCCGAGGTTGGGGAACGGGGTGTTCGCGTGCAACAACGCGGCGCGTCCGGCCATCTGCTGGGCCGTCTGGGAGGTCGTGAACGTGGTGAACACGGCTATCCCGAATGAGGCCGAGACCCGCTGCGTGATGTTGTTGAACGCACTGCCGGTGTTGACCTGGTCCACCGGGAGGACCGCGAGACCCGAGGTGAAGATCGACATCATGCACATCCCCAGGCCGACGCCCTGCCCCACCAACAGCCACATGACCCGCTCGCGGGGCGTGTCGATGGTGAGCGTGTGCAGCTCGTAGGTACCGACGGCCATAATCGCCAAGCCGATGGTCGCCGGCCAACGCGGCCCGATGCGGTCGTAGACCCTCCCGGTGATGGGCATCAACACCGCTATCACCAACGCCTGCGGCAGCAGGACGAGCCCGGCCTCGAACGCCCCCCACCCCTGGTCCACCTGCAGGAACTGCGGGATGTAGAGCAGCGTCGCGAACAGGACGATCGACAACACCGTGATCAGCAACATCGAGCGGGAGAACGCCCAGTGCCGGAACACTCGGAGATCCAGGATCGGTTCGGCGACCTCTAGCTCGATCACCACGAACAATGCCAAGCTCAGCGCGCTGACGGTGAAGAGCCCCAGGATCCGGTAGGAATGCCACCCCCAGTCCTGCTGGCCGCCCTTGGACATCGCCAGCAACAGCGTGAACAACCCACCCGCCACGGTGACGAAACCCAGCACGTCGAACCGCCGCCCGGTCCGCCCGGGAAATGCCGGCAGCACCAGCACCGAGGCCACCGCCCCCAGGATCCCGATCGGCACGTTGATGAAGAAGATCAGCGGCCAGGAGTGGTACTCGACCAGATACCCGCCCAGGGTCGGCCCCACCGCGGGGGCGACCACGATTCCCAGGCCATACAGGCCCATGGCGGCACCGACCCGCTCCCTCGGCACGATCCGGAACACCATCGACAGTGTGATCACCGGAAGAATGCCGCCCGGGATCGCCTGCACGATCCGGAAGATCACCAGGCTGTTCAGGTCCCAGGCCAGCCCACACAGCGCCGACCCGGCGGCGAACGCCAGCAGCGCCAGGTTGTAGACCCGGGTCAGCCCGAAGCGGTCACTCAACCACGGGCTGGCCGGCACCACCACGCCCAGCATCAGCAGGTACCCCGTGGTCACCCACTGAGAGTCCTCGATGCCCACGCCGAACTGCTTCTGAATGGCGGGGAGAGCCACATTGACGATGCTGGTGTCCAGAACCGACATGAACATCCCGGCGATCAGCACCGCGAGCGGCAACCCCCAGCCCGCCGCGGTGGGCCGCGCCGCACCGCCCGCTGGGGAACCGGACACGCCACCGCCCGGTCGGGCGGCCGCCCCGTTGGGGCTCACCTCCGGCTCCGGCATCGCGGGGCGAGTCATGACACCACTGTAGCCATATACCACTGTGCCATCGAAACGCCGCGTACCCTAGTCTGGTCTCCCGCTTCGGCACAACACATCTGGTGTCCCCTAGAACACGAGAGGTGCGGACATTGAGCGGCGTCGGCGAGGCTTGCGTGCCCGCGAATGCGGTGGTCGACCGCCGCAAGGGGTCTCGACGCCGCGGTGACGTGCTCTACGCGGCGATCTTCGAAGCCACCCTTGACGAGCTGACCGCGGTGGGCTACGCCGAGCTGAAGATGGAACACGTGGCCAACCGGGCCCGGGCCAGCAAGGGATCCCTGTACCGGCGTTGGTCCGGCCGCGCCGAGCTGGTCGCCGATGCGGTCCACCACGCCCTTCCCGGCTGCACCGAGCCGCCCGACACCGGGAGCGTGCGCGAGGACATCCTCAGCTGCCTGCGAGGGTTCGCCAACCTGCTGAACAGCCCCTCCGGGGAGGCGGTCCGCGGCCTGATGGCCGAGACCATCCGAGACGCCGACCTCGGGGAGGTCATCCGGAGCCGCTTCATCGACCCCAACGTCGACATCTTTCTCGACGTCCTGCGGCGAGGCGTCGGACGCGGTGAGGTCCGCGCCACCGCGCTCACGCATCGCATCGCGAGCGTGGGTCCTGACCTGCTCCGTCAGTATTTCCTGGTGCACCGCTCGCCGATCCCCGACCAAGCGTTGATCGAGATCGTCGACGAGGTGGTCCTCCCCCTGGTCCGGGCATGACTCTCGGCGGGTAATCCGCTCGCGCGACCAGGCTCCCCAAGATTAGGGTACGGCGCGTAGTCTATGACTGAGGCTCCACCACATCGACGGGGAGGTGTGAGCGTGGAACCCATGACGGCGCCATCCGAAACAGCTGACCAGGGCGACGGCACCGCGCCCACTACACCTGGAGGGCGGAAGCTCAAACGCTCCACCCGCATCGCTCTGATCGTGCTTCTGATCCTGGCCCTGGTCGCCGCCGGCGGCTTCGCCACAAGCTACCTCATCAACGCCCGCAACTACGTCAGCACCGACAACGCCCTGGTCGACGGTGACAAGATCAAGATCAATGCACCCGCCAGCGGCACCCTCGTGGACTGGAGCGCCACCCTGGGCGCCGTGCTGCACCAGGACCAGGTCGTCGGCCGCATCAAGATTCAAAATGGGTTCACCCAACCTCTCATGAGCATCCGCGCGCCGGCCGACGGCACCGTGGCCGAGGACGACAGTCTGCTGGGTGCGTTCGTCAATGCCGGCACCCAACTCGCAGTCGCCTACAACATGGCCAAGATCTACGTCACCGCCAACGTCGACGAAACCGACCTCAAATCGGTCCACATCGGTCAGGCGGTCGACATGTACGTCGACGCCTATCCGCATGCCCGGCTCACCGGCCGCGTCCGTGAGATCACCCAAGGAGCCGCCTCACAGTTCTCCCTGTTTCCGCAGAACAACAGCCAGGGCAACTTCCAGAAGATCACCCAGGTCATCCCGGTCAAGATCGGGATCGAGAACCACCAAGGCCTCGACCTCGCGCCCGGCATGAACGTCACCGTTTACATCCACAAACATTGAACCGTCACCCGACCAGGGCCATTCAGGAAGCAAGGCGCGGGTTTCGGCATGCCGAGGTCGACCCAGACTGAGATGTAGAAACCCTCCCGGACTACCTCATCTGATGTAGGGGGACAGCATGACCTGGGGTATGCGGAAGATGATCCATGAAGGTGATGACCCGCCCCCGAGGGTCCGGCATCCTTAGATGCAGCAAGCGGGGTCATACCTCGAACGACGACAAAGGTGATCCCTGATATTCACCGGAGCGAGGCCGGTAACACCAGCGCCATCATCACGGTGGCACCATGGACCAATCCGGCCTACGGCAAATCGAGACAGTTGAACAACGGGAAAGTCACCTCAACGGGCATGGCTCGCTGTGTCCGAGCTCTCCGCTCATCCGATCAGCTCGACGTAGCCGGATGAAGCAACCGGCAGGGGGACCGCAATGCCAATGACAGCCACCATCGCGAACCCGGAGAAAACCCACACCCGCGTCGGCGCGGCGGGTAACGTCGCCGAGCTGCTGGCACGCGCGAGCGACGGTGACCCGGTGGCCTGGGACGAAGTGGTGCACCGGTACGACAAGCTCGTGTCGGCGACGGTGCGGTCGTTTCGGCTACAGGACGCCGACGCGTTCGACGCGGTGCAGACGACGTGGCTGCGGCTGGCCGAGAACGCCCGCCGCGTGCTGTGGCCGGAACGGTTGGGTGGATGGCTGGTCACCACCGCTCGCCATGAGTGCCTGCGCATCCTGCGCCACCCGAAGCCCACCTCGGACCTCATCGAAACGGTGGCCGACACCGTCGCCGACCCGTCGATGGGCCCAGAGCAGCGGGCCATCGAGGCTGACGACGCGCGGACGCTGTGGAGCCTCGTCGAGGAGTTGTCACCCCGCCAGCGGACCCTGCTGCGAGTGCTGTTCACCGACCATCCCCGACCTTACGCGGAGGTCGCTCGCACCGCCGGAATCCCGCCCGGTGCGATCGGGCCCACCCGGGCCCGGGCCTTGCGGCAGCTTCGGGACAGGCTCACCGAACACGGGCTGGGGCGGCAGACTAGCGATGACGACCGCTGCCGCGTCCACACCCGGTGCGCGGTATGAGGCCCGGCGGCTCACGACGCTACGCGGCAGCGGCCAACCGGGTGATTTCCGTTCATGATGTATCAGCGCAGCGGCGCCGAGACTCTCATTAGTCGAGGAGTCGACGAAGAGATAACAAAAAGGTTACGATAGTAGCGGCATATGACGACAGACCGGCCGGCCGGGGAACTCTCGTCCGAGGGCCTGTCGGGCGAAGCCAGGCGGGTCGCCAGCCATCGGAGGGCAGGGGGTTCCCATGACTAAGGGGTCGTCGGCGCGGAGCGACCCGGCACCGCCGGGGCTGACCGTCACTGTAGGATAACCGCAAGCCGAAGTCGCACACCTTACCGGTCTCCTGGTCGGCTGCTTACCGCTGACGGTGGGGCCGCGACTAACGTCCTCGTGAGAAGAGGAGTTCCTGACAAAGGAAGAGGGAGAGGAAATGAAGATCGCGACAATCTTCCGTAGCGGCTACGACCGCGACAAGGAAGGCTACAGCAGCTGGGGTGGCTGGGGCGGCGGCCACGGCTGGGGTGGCTGGGGCGGCGGCCACCACTGGGGTGGCTGGGGCGGCGGCCACCACTGGGGCGGCTGGGGATACTCGAGTGGATGGGGTGGATGGGGTGGCTGCTGAGTAGCCACCCCATAGTTGTGGGCGGTGGCCTCCACCCAGTTCGCTGGGTGGAGGCCACCGCCCACGTCAAGCTTCAGCCAGCTGACAGCTAGCCTTGACGAGCCAGCTGACTGGATAAGAGAGTGGGTGCCTTGTGTGGGGGGTGCTGCGGTCATCGGGGGGTGTGGGGCCGGGGGGTGATGTGGGGGGTTTGGTGGAAGTGGCTCCGGCGGCGGGGCTGCGGGAGGTGTTTCGCCGGTTCTCGCCTGATGCGCGGCCGTTGTGGCGGTGGTTGTGGCTGAGTCTGGTGTTGGTGGTGGTGAGCCCCCTGGTGGATGCCGGGGCGGTGTTGTTGTTCAAGGTGTTGGTAGACCGGGTGTTGCTGCCGCGGGACTTCTCGGCGTTCGTGCCGGTGGCGGGGGCGTTCGTGGGGATCACTCTGGTGGTGGGGGGGTTGGGTTTCGCGGGGCAGTACCTGGGGGCGTGGGTGGGGGAGAACTTCCTGCACCGGTTGCGCACGAGGGTGTTCGAGCATCTGCATACGTTGTCGGTGGGTTTTTTCGACCGTCGTCGGCTGGGTGACATCCTGTCCCGGTTGACCGGGGATGTGGCCGCGATCGAGACGGTGGTGCTCTCCGGGATCGTCGGGCTGGTCGCCAACGTGGTGAAGGTCGTGGTGTTCGGCGGTGTGGTGTTCGTGCTGGACTGGCGGCTGGCGTTGGCGTCGTTGGTGGCGGTGCCGGTGTTCGCCGCCGCGGCGCGGGTGTTCGCCCGTCGGATCAAGGTCGCCTCCAGGGAGGTCCGTCGTCGGGCGGGGTCGATCAGTGTGGTGGCGGAGGAGAGCCTGGGTAACGTCGCCCTCATCCAGGCCTACGGCCGCCAGGCCGCGGAGGTGGAGCGGTTCGCGGAGCAGAGCCTGGGTAGTGTGCGCGCCGAGCTGGCCGCCACCCGGCTGGGGGCGATGTTCTCCCCGGTGGTCGACCTGATCCAGGTGCTGGGGGTGCTGACCATCCTGGGGGTGGGGATCTGGGAGCTGACCGCGGGGCGTATCACCCTGGGTGGGCTGCTGGCCTTCCTGGTGTTCCTGGCCCAGCTCTACCAGCCGGTGCAGGGCCTGGGCGCGCTGTCCACCTCGATGTTCGGCGCCGTCGCGGCCGCAGAACGGATCCTGGAGCTGCTCGATGAGCAGCCCCGGGTCAGCGCGCCCGCGCACCCGCGCCCGTTGGGTCGGGCGCGCGGGCGGCTGCGCCTGGAGGGGGTCGGCTTCACCTACCCCGACACCACCACCGAGGTCCTCAGCGGTCTCAGCCTCACCGCCGAGCCCGGGCAGACCACCGCCATCGTCGGCGCCAGCGGCGCCGGCAAGACCACCCTGCTCAAGCTGCTGCTGCGCTTCTATGACCCCACCACCGGCCGCATCACCCTGGATGGCGTCGACCTGCGCGAACTGGACCCCGCCCAGCTGCGCGCCAACATCGCCATCGTGCTCCAGGAGACCCTGCTGCTCGATGGCACCATCGCCGAGAACATCACCGCCGGCCGCCCCCAGGCTGGCACCGCCGAGCTGGTGGCCGCCGCCGAGGCCGCCGAGGCCCATGAGTTCATCACCGCCCTGCCCCACGGCTACGACACCCGGGTCGGCCAACGCGGCCGACTGCTGTCCGGGGGGCAACGCCAACGCATCGCCATCGCCCGCGCCATGATCCGCGATGCCCCCATCCTGCTCCTGGACGAACCCACCACCAGCCTCGACGCCCACACCAGCGACCGCATCCTCACCCCGCTGCGCCGCCTGATCACCGGACGCACCACCATCCTCATCTCCCACAACCTGCTCACCGTCACCGACGCCGACCACATCATCTACCTCGACCACGGCCGCATCACCGAAACCGGCACCCACACCCAGCTCCTCACCAACAACAACCAGTACGCCCACCTCTACCATCTGCACCACCCCCCAACACGCGCCAGCACAGCAACCCCATCCGTAGGGAACGGAGCAGTGACATGAGAATCGTGTGCATCGGCGGCGGACCGGCCGGACTGTACTTCGCCATCTCGGCGAAACGGCGCGACGCGGGCCACGACATCACCGTCATCGAACGGGATCCCCCCGGAGCCACCTACGGCTGGGGCGTGGTGTATTGGGACGACCTACTCGACATCTTGTTCCGCAACGACCCGGAGAGCGCTCGGGCAATACGCGCGGAATCTGTGCTGTGGCAGGAACAACAGGTGATCCTGCGCAGCGAGCAGACCGCTTACCTGCCCGGGTACGGCTTCAGCGTGGGCCGCGCGACCCTGCTCGACATCCTCGGTCAGCGAGCCACCGAGCTCGGGATCGACATCCAGTACCGCCACGAGGTCGATGACCTCTCCACGCTGGCCGACGCCGACCTCGTGGTGATCTGCGACGGCGCCAACAGCCGGATGCGGACCCGCCACAGCGAGGACTTCGGCTCCCGGGTGGACGTCGGCGGGAACCCCTACCTGTGGCTGGGCACCGACAAGGTCTTCGACAGCTTCACCTTCGCCTTCGAGCAGACCTCAGCCGGGTGGATCTGGTTCCACGCCTACCCCTCGTCCGCCGGGACCAGCACCTGCATCGTGGAATGCGCCCAGCAGACCTGGGAGACACTCGGGTTCGACTCCCTCAGCAGCGAGGACGGCGTCCAGCTACTGGAGAAGATCTTCGACCATGCCCTCGATGGCCACTCGCTGATCAGCCAGTCCCGCGGCGAGCCAGCGCGGTGGCTGCGCTTCACCCAGGTGACCAACAACACCTGGTGCCACGGCAACCTGGTACTCGCCGGCGACGCCGCCCACACCACCCATTTCACCCTCGGGTCCGGCACCAGGCTAGCGATGATCGACGCGGTCATGCTCGCCCAGAGCCTCTACCAACACGACGAGACTGCCACCGCGCTGGCGGACTATGACCGGCGAGGCCGCGCGGCGCTGCGGCCGATCCAGGCCGGAGCACGCACCAGCATGGCGTGGTTCGAGCGCGCTGACCGCTACCTCAGCCGGGAGGACGCGGTGGCCTTCGCCTACTCCATGGCGGCGCGCCAAGGAGCCCAGCCACCATGGCGCTACCAGATGCACCTCGCCACCCAGATCCCCACCGTCCGCACCGCGATGCGGGGGTTCCACACCGCCCGGCGGCGGTACCTCGCACTGCGTCGCGGAGAACCGGGCCGCGGAGAACCGGGCCGAGAAGAACCGGGGCAAGGGGGACCGGCGGAGACTCATGACGGTGCCCGGGTCGCGCATCGCCGACCCGCCACGCGCGCTACGCGATAGGCAGTGGTTCGCGCGGCGCCTGGCCGGACCAGTGCGGCGGACTCCATGCTGGAGTCGACCGGGGGAACCGTGACAGTGGGAACCGTGACGCGGGGAGCCCTGACCATCGGTGTGGACATCGGTGGCACGAAGGTCGCGGCCGGTGTCGTCGACGAGCGCGGCACGATCGTCGCCACCACACACCGGGGCACGCCCGCCGAGGACGTGTCGCGGATCGAGAACGCAGTCGCCGCCGCAGTCGGCGAGCTCACCAGCAAGTACGACGTCGAGGCGGTCGGTATCGGGGCGGCCGGCTTCATCGACGCGCGGCGGTCAACGGTGATGTTCGCACCGAACCTGGCCTGGCGCGACGAGCCGCTACAGGCGTCGCTTCAGCACCGGCTGGGGCTGCCGGTGGTGGTCGAGAACGACGCTAACGCCGCGGCGTGGGCGGAGGTCCGCTTCGGCGCTGGTCGCGGCGCTGACCACGTGGTGGCCGTCACGGTGGGAACCGGCATCGGGGGCGGCATCGTGGTGAACGGGCAGCTGCTGCGCGGTCAGTTCGGCGCGGCCGCAGAGATCGGCCACCTTACCGTCGTCCCGGGCGGGCGGCGCTGCGGATGTGGTTTACGGGGCTGCTGGGAGCAGTACGCCAGCGGTCGGGCGCTCGTGCGGGAGGCCCACAAGCTGGTTCGCATCTCGCCCGGCATGGCCGGGGAACTGTTGCGGCTCGCCGGCGGCCGGCCCGAGAACATCACCGGCGAGATGGTCACCCAGGCCGCTCAGTCCGGCGACGTGGCGGCGTTGCGGTGCTTCGAGGTGGTCGGGGTGTGGCTGGGGCGGGGGCTGGGCGGGCTGGCCGCGATCCTGGACCCTGCCCTGTTCGTCATCGGTGGCGGCGTGTCCGCGGCCGGCGACGTGCTGCGCGCTCCCGCGTCGGCTGCCTTCGCCGCATCCTTGACCGGCCGCAGGTACCGGCCGATGGCCGAGCTACGGATCGCGGAACTGGGCGCCGAGGCCGGCCTCGTCGGCGCCGCCGACCTGGCCCGGCGCACGTCGTAGGCATGCTTGCCGCACCGCGTTCGGCGGAACATACTGAGTGACGTAGGCGCGCTCCCCCGCGCTCGGCCCCGACGAGTCGACCTAGGGAGCAGGGGCGTGACGCTCGGGTGGATCGGCGCCCATGGCGGTGAGGGCATCACCGGTGGCCACGTGGTGCGCGCCCGAGCGGTGTGGATAGACCTCGACGTGGTGTTCCCGCTGCCGACCGGTCACCGTCGGCGGGTCGTCGCCGACGGTCTCGCTCTCACCGGCCGCGTTCCCGGCATGTTGAAGCGCTGGGTGCGGGGCTCACGAGGCGAGTGGTACGGCGTGGTGTGGGTCCCCCTCAGCGACGGCGCCGGCGACGTTCGACTGACCTTGGACGACCAGCTGGTCCCGGCGGCCGCGCTCACCCAACGATCTGCTTCGTAGAGTGAAGCGCTGATCCACAGCTATCACAGCCGAGCGGCTGCCGGTAGGGTGAGGTTTGCCACAGGCGCCGGTCGGGTAACCCTCTGCTACCCACCAGATCGAGCCACTGTAGTGGGCAGGGCGAAGTCGACCGGCGGCTTCGACATCCACCAGTGTCGATGGAAGGAGCCAATGATGACTGAGCAAGGCCAGGGAGTTGCGCAGCCGCCCTATCCACGGGAGCCGAACGTCCACTCCGGGGGCGAGCAGGAGCCCGGTGGCGACCGCGAACTGCCTCCATATGAGGACCGTCAGACGACTGGCAAAGATCATGACCAGTTGGTGAGCGAACGGGGCGGCGCGGGCTCGCAAGCCGGTCCGCGGGAGGTCTCGGAAGCTGAGCGCGGAGGTGTGTCCGACACCGACATGGCACCCTCGGGCCCACACGGCGTCGGAGAGACGCCTACTACGTCAGGAGAAGAACTGGGGCACGGGATGTCGGAGGCATCGCACCGTTCGGAGCGGCTGGACACCGGTATTTCTCGTGAGGAGAACGTCGACGCTGGAAGCCCTGCTATGCACTCGGGCGACCAGGGTAGCTGAGGTATCTCCTGCCTGACGCGTTTCATGCGGCCTCGCCCCGCCCCCAACTGAGGGGCGGGGCGAGGCTGTGCCGCAGCAGGGTTCACGCAGTGCGCATCCTTCGCACGATGACGGTCACGGCGAGCAGTGAGAGTCCGGCGCCCGCCAACTTGGCCCACCGCTGCGTCGGCGTCTGACTGACCCACTCACGAACCCGTTCAGCGGCGTCAAAGGCCTGGTTACGCAGCTCACCACCGCGCCCGACGACCTGAGCCCTCGCCTTGGCACCCCATTCGACCGCCCGATCGCTCAGCTCACTGCCACGTGAGATCGTCTGCCGGCGCAGCTCGATGCCGCGTTCGATAGCCCCCTCTTTCACCTCCTGGCCACGCTCCCTGACCCGGGCTGGCACATCGGCCTTATGAGCCAAGGCCTCCACGGTCTCGCCGAGGTCGTGACGCAGCTCCTCGATCTCCTCCTGGAGTCGTCGCTGCTCGCTGCTGCTCATCGGCGCACGCTCTCCTTCACTGTCTCGATGTCACGCTTGGTGCTCTGCACCGCCTGCTCAGGCACTGGAGGTGCCGAGTTACGCAGCTGTGTGATCCCGGCTGCCGACATCACCCCGGCGATCACCAGCAGGGCCGCACCGATGACCAGCGCAGCCAGCCAACCGGCCAACACGGTCGCCAGCCCCAGCACCGCCGCCGCGACCAGCGCGCCGAGCCCCAGCACCGCCACCACCGCCCCGACGCCACCGATCCCGAGCCCGATACCGGCTTGGGCGCCCTTGCGTTTCATCTCGGCGGTAGCCAGCGCCATCTCGTCCCGCACCAGCGCGGACACCTGGGCGGACAACCGCTCCACCAGCTGCCCGACGGAGGCGTCAGCGCCGCTGGCCTGCCCCTGTTCGCGGATCGTCATTCCCTACCTCCTTGCGTCCGATACTCGTCAGTTCGACACGTACCCGGTGTTCAGGCTGTTCAATCCGTACTGGTCGGTGCCTCCTCCGGACCCGCCCCCAGGACGGCTCGACGATTCGCCAGCGGTGGTCACCCGCCTCGATGTCACACAAAATGGTCGTTCGGTGATCCTCACACAGATCTCGGAGGTGGCGTATGTCCGGTTCTCTCGAGGACGACCCTCAGCGGTTGGCGCGGAACATCAACGACCTGCTGCAGGAGCTGCGGGTGGCGCTGTCCGGCGTGCAGATCCTGTTCGGTTTCCTGCTCTCGATCGTCTTCACCGATGCCTATCGACGGGCCACCGGCGTGCAGCACTCCGCGCACCTGGTGGCGGTGTTGTTCGCGGTGATCTCGGTGGCGTTGATAACCGCCCCAGCGGCGTGGCATCGGCTGCTGTTCCGGCAGGGACAGCGCCCGGCGATCCTGCGGGTAGGCACGAGGTTGGCGATCGCCGGGTTGGGCAGTCTGGCCCTCGCGATGAGCGCGACCGTCTTCTTGCTGGCCGACGTGGTGCTCGGCGGGTGGGCCGCGATACTGAGCACCGCGCTGACCTTTGTCGTGTTCGGTGTGCTGTGGTTCGCGCTTCCGCTGCACCGGCGCGCCATCGCCGCTGAGCACCGCGGCCTCACCCCCACCCACTGAGGGCATACCAGTGCTCCGCAGGGGGTATGCCCTCAACGCCTGAGGAGCCGCGACACAGGGAACGCCAACACCACCGACCAGGTGCGCCAGGAGGCCACGATGAAGGCAGTGACATGGCACGGCAAGCGCGACGTCCGCGTCGACACGGTGCCTGATCCGAAGATCGAGTATCCGACTGATGCGATCGTACGCATCACGACGACCGGGATCTGCGGGTCCGACCTGCACCTTTACGAGGTGCTCGGCCCGTTCCTGGAGGAGGGTGACATTCTGGGCCACGAGCCGATGGGGATCGTCGAGGAGGTCGGCCGCGGGGTCACCGCAGTCCGTCCCGGTCAGCGCGTGGTGATCCCCTTCAACATCTCCTGCGGTACGTGCTTCATGTGCGAGCAAGGGCTGCAGTCGCAGTGTGAGACGACCCAGGTCCGCGACCAGGGCATGGGGGCTGCGCTGTTCGGCTACACCAAGCTCTACGGGCAGGTGCCAGGCGGGCAGGCGGAGTACCTACGTGTCCCGTTCGGCAACACGCTGCCGATCACAGTGCCCGACGGTCCGCCTGACGAGCGGTTCGTCTATCTCTCCGACGTGCTGCCCACGGCATGGCAGGCGGTCGAGTACGCCGGGATCCCCCCTGAGGGAAGCGTCGTGGTGCTCGGCCTGGGGGCGATCGGTGACATGTCCGCGCGGATCGCACGCCATCGAGGTGCCGGGCAGGTGATCGGCGTCGACCTGGTGCCCGAGCGTCTCGCCCGCGCCCGGCTGCACGGCGTCGAGGCACTAGACCTGCGCGAGCACGAGAACGACCTCGCCGAGGTGATCCGCGGGATGACCAGCGGCCGTGGACCGGACGCGGTCATCGACGCCGTCGGGATGGAGGCGCACGGCTCTCCCGGCGCGAAGATCGCCCAGCAGGTGGCCGGCGCGCTACCGGATCCCCTAGCGGCGACGCTGATGCAGCGGGCCGGTGTCGACCGGCTCAACGCTCTCTACCTGGCGATCGACATCGTGCGCCGGGGCGGCACGATCTCGGTGATCGGCGTCTACGGCGGTATGACCGACCCGCTTCCGATGTTGACGATCTTCGACAAGCAGATTCAGCTGCGGATGGGACAGGCCAACGTCAAGCGGTGGGTCGACGACATCCTGCCGTTGCTCACCGATGCCGACCCGCTCGGCGCGGAGGGTTTCGCCACCCACACGCTACCGTTGAGCAAGGCGCCGGAAGCGTACGAGATGTTCCAGAAGAAGACCGACGGAGCCGTCAAGATCCTCCTGAAACCGTAGCCTCCCGCCGGGAGGAAAGGGGCGCGGTGGTGGTCAGGACGGACCTGTCAACTCGTGGTGAGCGCCGTCAACACCGTGGTGTCCAGTAGATAGCCGCGAACCGCAGATGCGGTCACGCGGTGCTTCGCTGCGCGCGGCGGCTGGTGAACCGGGCGTCGAGATCGGCCATGCTCGGCCGGCTGCGGGTGTGCCCGCTCGTCCACTTTGATCATCTTTGGGCCACGCCCTGACGGTACACCGCCGGTTTACCGTCATTCGAGCAGGCGCGCACGGCGCGCGGGACGGGTAGCAATGCGAGCCGCTGGTCGGTCCGAGTACCGCACAGTCGCCCGGCGACGCTGCCGCCGGCGGGAAGAGGCCCCTCGATCGTCATGGCGCCCTCGCCCCGGCATGCCGGGTGGATCCGCTCGTAATGCTGGAGACCGCCATACCCACCTCAGTGCGCATCCCCCACAACCAACGCGAACCGAGGGGGTCCGAAAGCGGAATAGAGGCCTTTGCGCCGCGCACGAATGGGTGGTCCGGCTGCTACCTGGACGGTTCGCAAACCCGGCAAATCGCGTTCGCAAAGAACACCAGCTGTGACCGTCGGACCTGGGGAAACACCAGAACCTGTTGCGTTGAGTGACAGTGCGGCCACCGTACCCCTACCCGGCTGGCAAGGCGGCGACCCCCTTGCGCCACTCATGGTGATCCGTACGGTCAATAGCGTCCTGCACGAAGGAGCCACCTTGGTGCGGGAATCCGGACCTGGCGCGCAGAGCCCTGTCCCTCAGGACCGGATACCGCAACCGCACCCCGAATCGGGACAGGGGCGCAGGCCGGCGATCTGTTGACGCGGGACCCGAGTCCCACGAGTTGTCGAGGCCATCAGTCGTGTGCGCGTTTCATGGAGATGGACATGACGAGGACTTCCCAGTCACTCGCACGTATCGGTATCGTCGCAGCCGCCGTGACGGTCTCCCTGGTATTCACGACACCAGCTCAGGCGCGCCAGGACCGGTGGGACATACTGGCACAGTGCGAGAGCGGCGGTAACTGGCACACCAACACCGGCAATGGGTATTATGGCGGGCTGCAGTTCAGCGGCCGGACGTGGCGTTCCTACGGCGGAGGGGCCTACGCGGGCACCCCCGACCACGCCAGCCGGTCGCAGCAGATCGCCATCGCCGAGAAGGTGCTCCGCGCGCAGGGTTGGAAGGCCTGGCCAACCTGTTCCAGAAGGGCCGGAATTTTCTGACGACCGACCCCCGTTTCAAGCGCGTTCAGCGGGCTCAGCGGGGTAATCCACCCGCTTTTTGGAACGCTGAGCCCGCTGAACGCGGTTTGTGGCAGAGTGACGCGGGTGAGTGGCACTGTTACTGGCTTGCGTACGGAGCGAGGGTTCTTCGGGCATCCTCGGGGGCTGGCCAACCTGTTCGGTCTCGAGATGTGGGAACGCTTCTCCTTCTACGGGATGCAAGCCTCGCTGACGCTGTACCTGTACCACGCGGTGGCGGGCGCCAGCGCCGGGCTCGGGCTGCCCAAGACCACTGCCACCAGCCTGATCGGCGCCTACGGCGGGTTGGTCTACGTCTCGACCATCGCCGGGTGCTGGGTCGCCGACCGGGTGCTCAGCGCCGAACGGACGCTGTTCTCCAGCGCGGTTCTGGTGATGATCGGGCACCTCGCGCTGGCGGTGCTGCCGGGCTTCCTGGGCGTCGGTGTCGGCCTGACGTGTGTCGCCCTGGGCAGCGGTGGGGTCAAGGGCAACGCCAGCGCCGTCATCGGGACCCTGTACGCGGAGGGCGACGAGCGCCGGGACGCCGGTTTCTCACTCTTCTATATGGGGATCAACGTCGGCGCGCTGACCGGGCCGCTGCTCACCGGGCTCACCCGGACCACGCTCGGTTTCCACTACGCCTTCGGGGTGGCCGCCATCGGCATGGCCACCGGGCTGATCCAGTACATGATCGGTCGCCGCAACCTCGGTACCGAGGCCGGCGTCGTCCCCAACCCGCTACCCCGCTCCCGGTGGACCATGGTCGCCGGCGCCACCGTCGCGGTCGCGGCCGTGGTGGTCCTGCTGGTCCTGAGCGGAGTGATCACGGCCACCAACCTGGCCGACGTCGTGGTCATCGTGTGCGGGGTGGCCGCGGTGGTGTACTTCGCGGTCATCCTGGCCAGTCCGACGGTGACGACGACGGAACGCAGCCGGGTGTTGTCGTTCATTCCCTTGTTCATCGCCAACGCGGTGTTCTGGTCGCTGTATCAGCAACAGTTCACGGTGGTGGAGATCTACGGCGATGGACGGACGGACCGGAACCTGTCCGGCTGGCAGATGCCCACGGAATGGGTGACGTCGTTCAACCCGGTGTTCATCATCCTGCTGGCGCCCGTGTTCGCGCTGCTGTGGATCAGACTCGGGCCCCGCCAGCCGTCAACACCGATCAAGTTCGCGCTCGGCACCGTGATCATGGGCCTGGCTTTCCTGCTGTTCCTGCCGTGGGCCGGCGGGGTCGGACCGACCACTCCGCTGCTCGCCCTCGCCGTCATCCTGCTCGTCTTCACGATCGCGGAGCTGCTGATCTCACCGGTCGGGCTCTCGCTGGCCACCAAGATCTCCCCGAGGACGTTCCGCAGCCAGACGGTGGCGCTGTACTTCCTGTCCGTCGCCCTGGGCACGGCGATGTCAGGATCGCTCGCCGGTCACTACAGCCCACAGCGCGAGGCGCCCTACTTCGGCATCCTCGGCGCGGCGGCCATCATCGTCGGGCTGGTCGTCGTCGGGCTCAGCCCGATGATCCGGCGGCTCATGGCCGGCGTCCGGTAACGGCCGTCACAACCTCACACGTATCAGTGGCTCGGCCCCGCTCTCTTTCACACAACGGGATCACCGAGCCTGCTCGGCACGGTGAGCCCGTCCAGGGTAACGACCGATCAGACCATCGGAGGTGCGCTGTGCCCGTACACTGTTCACGACTGGACCCAGCCATAACCGTCCCCGCGCCGGTCCGGTCAGTGTCCATGTTGCTGACCGAGCTGGTGGAGCTGGGCCGCGAGGCCTGGCGGATCAGTGAGCGGGAGCGGGCGGTCCGTGCCGAGATCGAGGCCTTGCGGGAGATCGAGGAGTCCTCGTTCACCAGCCACCGACTCAAGCCGGCCACCAATGCCTGACCCGAACATCGCGCTCGCGCAGGAAGCCGACCAGTACGCCACGCACCGGATGGCCGCGGTGGCCGCCGCGAAGGCCAGACGGCTGTGGCCGGACGTGATCGGCGAAGTGCTCGCCGACGAGATCATGGCGCTGCTGGATCTGCCGTCGTGGTTGCGCTCCCAGACCCGCACGCAACGACTGATCAACGCGATCCTCGACATCACCGAGGGCGCAGCCGAGTCCCACCATGACGACCGGCCGCGCGCCGCCGCGACTCCGGACAGAGGAGCCAGCCGCGCCGCGTAGCTCCGAGCGGCGCCCGCGCAACCCCAGCGGATATCTGGGAGAACGACGTGGACGAGCACGACGACTGGGGCATCGGGTCCGGGGTGGGAATCACGGCGCTGATTATCGCCGCCGGGTGAGCGATGGAGAGCAATCGAGACGACGCACTGGTCGACGACCCGTACACGGAGAGCTTCGTCAGGCGCAAGCGGTGGGTCACGACCACGACCAGCAGTTCGCAGCGATCAGCCGGCCCAGGCGAAGGAGCGGTACGGCCGTACGGTGGGTGAGTTCGCCGACGGCGACGTCGTTCGGCGTCACCGCCGATTCCGGCGCGCTGTCGTGGAGCACCGCGCACGGCGAGCTGCACCGGGCCACCATCACCAGCTCAGGCTGCCAGCTGCTCGACTGGGAACCCTGGGCGGCGCACCGCGCTACACCGACACAACCACACCATCCCGCCACCTGACTTCCACGAGGACACCTGAGAACCGCCCCGGCGTGGGTGATCGGACGGGGGGATGGTGTGCTGGTCGGCGTGCCGCCGATGGACCGCCTGCCGCGAGCGCCGGGGCTGCCGTCGGCGTCCCTGGCGGCCGCGTCCCCGGCGAACCCGCCGTCAGCCGCCGCAGCGGCACTGCCGGGTCAGTCATTGGCACACGCGTCGGGGTCGATGGCCCTCGCCACGGTGATCAGTCGGGTGACGGGGCTGGTGGCCAGACTGCTGCTGGCCGCGGCGCTGGGGTTCGGGGTGCTCAACGACTCGTACAACATCGCCAACGAGTTGCCGAACATGGTCTATGAGCTGTTGCTGGGCGGGGTGCTGTCCAGCGTGGCGATCCCGGTGCTGGTCCGCGCCCAGCGCACCGATCCCGACGGCGGGCGCGCCTATACCGAGCGGCTGCTCACGATGGGCACGGTTGCCCTGGTGGTGGGCACGATGGGTGCGGTGGCCGCAGCACCGCTGCTGACCCGGCTGTCGGTGACCAGCTCTCCGCACGCCAGCCCCGCGCTGGCCACGGCATTCGCCTACCTGCTGCTGCCGGAGATCCTGTTCTACGGGCTGGCCGCACTGATGGGAGCGGTACTCAACAGCCGCGGCGTGTTCGGCCCGCCGGCGTGGGCGCCGGTGACCAACAACCTGGTGGCCATCGCGGTGATCGGAGCGTACACGATCACCCCCGGCCGGATCAGCCTGCACCCCGGTCTGATGGGGGAGGCCAAACTGTGGGTGCTCGGGGTGGGCACCACGCTGGGGATCGTCGTGCAGGCGGCGGTGCTGCTGCCGGCGCTGCGCCGGTCGGGGTTTCGGTGGCGCTGGCGGTGGGGGTGGGACCAGCGGCTGTCGTCGTTCGGTGGGCTGGCCGGCTGGGTGGCCCTCTACGTGCTGGCCGGCCAGATCGGGCTGGTCATCACCTACCGGATCGCCGGTGCCACCGCGGCCGGCGGCGTGTCGACCTACGCGTATGCCTGGACGTTGCTGATCGTGCCCTACGGCGTCCTGGGCAACTCCGTGCTGACCGCGCTGATGCCCCGGATCAGCGCGGCCACCGCCGACGGGAAGATCGACGAGGTGGTCGCCGACCTGTCCCTGGGTACCCGGATGTCGGCGCTGCTGCTGCTGCCGATCTCCGCCCTGCTCACCGTGGCCGGTGACCAGATCGCCATCGTGCTGTTCTCCTACGGCCATTCCGACCTCGCCCAGGCCGGCCGTCTCGGTCATACCCTGGCCGCGTCGGCGTTCGGGCTGCTGCCCTACGCCGTGGTGCTGCTCCAGCTCCGGGTCTTCTACGCGCTGGGCGATGCCCGCACCCCGACGGTGATCATGGCGTTGATGGTCGCCGGAAAGATCGGCCTGTCGCTCGCCGCGCCGGTCCTGCTGGGTCCCCAGCAGGTCGTCATCGGGCTCGCGGCGGCGAACTCGGCCTCCTTCGTCATCGGCGCCGTCACCGGCCAGGTGTGGCTGTGGCACCGGCTCGGCCGGCCCCGGACCCGGTCGGTGGCGGGCGCGGTGGCGCGCATCACAGTGGCCGCCGCCGTCGCCGCCGCCGCCGGGTGGACCACCCTGGGCCTGGGTCCCCTCGCCATGCCCCACGCCCTCCCGCCGTTGCGCGCGGCCGTCGAGCTCGCCGCCGCCACTGTCCTGGGCGGCGCCGTTCTGCTCGCCATGCTGCGCGCCCTGCGGGTCTCCGAGCTCCGGGTGGTCCTGACTCGCGCCGCCGGCCTGTTCCGTCGCTGAAGCGTGACCTCAAGATCCACAGTCGATGCGACCTGGCCTGCGACGGCGAGAGTAGCTATCCTGCGGCGCGGGCTGTCCTGCGGGCACGGTCTTTTCAAGATCAGTGATTTGGAGCTTGCGCCAAGACTCGATTCGCCCACCTTGATCGCCGGAAGTGAGCTGTGGCCGTGCGCTGGTACACGGCCACTTCCGGCGATCACACCCCGATACCGCCCCGGCGGGCGCGATCCACCAAGGAACACCGACCCCCCTGCCCGCACCCGGCGACAGTGGTCCATCCCCGCGCGAACCCCTCAATCAATTATCTTGGTGATGTCCTTGCCGCCCACCGCCAGGCAGACCGCTATCGTCGACTCTGATCAGACGGACGTCTCTTCTGGGGGAATCTGGTGACTCGGTCTCGGTGGCGCGTCGGTGTGCTCGCGATGACGCTGGTGGGGGTGGTGGCGGCCTGCGCGGGCGCCCCGCCGCCGCAGCTGGGGTCGGGGCTGCTGCTGAGCGGGTACGACCGAAAGGTGCGAGTGCAGGACGACCTGTTCCGGTTCGCGAACGGCCAGTGGCTGCGCACCACCGCCATCCCGGCCGATCGGGCCAGCTACAGCGCGTTCACGGCGGTGGCCGACCAAGCCGACCAGAACCTGCGAACGATCGTCCAGGACAGCGCGGCCCGCCACGGCGCGGCCGGCTCGCCGGACCAGCAGATCGGCGACTTCTACGCGAGCTTCATGGACACCGCGCGGCTCGACGCGCTCGGCATCACTCCGCTGAAGGCGTCACTGGACCGCATCGACGCGCTCACCAGCCCCGCGGACCTCCTCCGATACTTCGCCGAGACCGCCAGAACCGGTAGCTCCAGCCCCATCGCGCTGTCCGTCGACCAGGACGCCAAGAACGCCTCAGCGTACCTACCGGACGTCACGCAAAGCGGGCTCACCCTGCCCAACCGGGACTACTACCTGAAGACCGACCCGCAGTTCGTGACGATCCGCGACCAGCTCCGGGCCTACGTCGCGCGCATGCTGGGTCTGGCCGGTGTCGCTGCTCCGGATGCCGCGGCCGGTCAGGTGCTCGCCGTGGAGAACCGCCTCGCCGAGGCCCAGTGGACCGCCGTGCAGAACCGGGACGCGACGGCGACCTACAACAAGTTCACCGTCGCCGATGCCACCGCGCGGACCCCGGGGCTGGACTGGAAGACCTACCTCGACGCGGCCGGCGTGCACACCCCCGACTTCGTCGTCGCCGAGCCCGGTTTCTTCACCGCCCTGGGCACCGCGCTGACCACCGTGCCACCGGCGGACTGGCGCTCGTACCTGAAGTTCAGGCTCATCGACGACCTAGCGCCCTACCTGAGCAACGACTTCGTCACGGCGCGCTTCGAGTTCCGCGGCCGCGACCTGGCCGGGCAGCAGGAGATGAGCCCCCGCTGGAAAAGGGGAGTCACCGCCGTCAACAGCGCGATGGGTGATCTGCTCGGCCGGCGATACGTGCAACGGTACTTCCCGCCGGATGCCAAACGGCGAGTCGACGCGCTGGTCGGCAGGCTGATCGACGCCTACCGCTCGTCCATCGACGGCTTGGACTGGATGAGCGCCGCGACCAGGGCGCAGGCCGAGGACAAGCTCGGCAAGCTCGACGTGAAGATCGGCTATCCGAGCGAGTGGAAGGACTACTCGAAGCTCAGGGTCGCCCGCGACGATCTGGTGGGCAACGAGGTGCGCGCGTCCGCGCTCGAGTACCAGCGGGATCTCGACCGGCTCGGCAAGCCGGTGGACCGCGCTGAGTGGTTCACCACCCCGCAGACGGTCAACGCCTTCTACAACCCGACGCGCAACGACATCACCTTCCCCGCCGCGATCCTGCAGCCGCCGTTCTTCGACCCGACCGCCGACGACGCGGTCAACTACGGCGGAATCGGCGCGGTGATCGGTCATGAGATCAGCCACGCCTTCGACGACCAGGGCCGCAAGTACGACGGGACCGGCAACCTCCGCGACTGGTGGACCCCGCAGGACGTGCAGCGGTTCACCGCCCGGACCACCGCCCTGGCCGCGCAGTACTCGGCCTACGAACCCTTGCCCGGCGAGCACGTCAACGGCGAGCTGACCCTGGGCGAGAACATAGCCGACCTGTCCGGCCTCACGGTGGCGCTCCGCGCCTACCGACTGTCGCTCGGCGGCCGAGGAGCCTCCGTGATGAACGGGTTCACCGGCGAGCAGCGCTTCTTCCTGGGGTGGGCGCAGGTGTGGCGCGGCAAGACGCGGAACGAGGACCTGCGCGTGCAGCTGCTCAGTGATCCCCACAGCCCGGATGAGTTCCGCGCCAACGGCGTCGTCAGCAACCTGCCCGAGTACTACACAGCATTCGACGTCAAGCAGGGTGACAAGCTGTTCCGCCCCCCCGGCCAACGCGTCAGGATCTGGTGACCGCCGCGGTCATCGCTGCCGCCTCAGGCGCCGCTTACGCCCCACTTGCGCTCCCCGCCTACGTTGCGTTCAGAGGGGCAAGGTGCAACATGGAGACTCACACAGAGCGTGGCACCGACATCCACGTCGGAGAGCTGGAGGTGTACGAGCCGCCGATGCTCGACGAGATCGGTGGGTTCACTGCGCTGACTCGCTTCGAGGCCGCCGGCAGCACGCTCGACCGGTTCGGGTTCCGGAGCTAACGCGGGCGTGGGCGCATCTCTTCGTGTACCTGACCGCGGCCAGCCGTGGTTTGTGGTACTCCCCGACCTCGATGTCACCCGCGGCGTAGCCGCGGCCTTGGACCCACACGCACCACAGGCGCTGCCACACGCCTCGGGACGACCCTGGCTGATGGGCCGGTGGGCCGCGACCGAGCTGGTGACAGCGCAGCTGCCCGGGGGGCGGGTGGCGGTGATCGGGTGCTGCCCGATCACCGCCACCGGATTGTCGGCCTTGGCCGAGCGGGTGCGTACGCTGGCTGACCTGGATCGGCTGGTGACCGGGCTGACCGGCAGCTTCCACCTGGTGGCGGCCATCGACAGCCAGGTCCGGGTGCAGGGCAGCGTCTCCGGTCTGCGGCGGGTGTTCCATACCGTGGTGGGACAGGTGACGATAGCCGCGGACCGGGCGGATGTGCCGGCCGCTCTGGCCGGTGCCACCGTGGACGAACAACGGTTGGCGGCCCAGCTGGTCTACCCGCACCCGCCGCACCCACTGACCGACGGGTGTCTATGGCATGGGGTAGAGACCGTGGGCAACGGTCGTTACCTCCTCATCGATGCCGACCGGCCACCTCGGGTGGTGCGATGGTGGCGAGCACCGGAGCCGGTCATGCCGTTGGCGCAGGCGGCACCCGTCGTGGCGCAAGCACTGGTGGCCGCGGTGCAGGCCCGTACCCGGGCGGGCGGGACGATCAGCTGCGACCTGTCCGGGGGCCTGGACTCCACCTCGATCTGCTTCCTCGCCGCGCGCGGCACCAGCCACGTGGTCGCGGTGACCCAGGTCTCGACCAACCCGGGCCACGACGACGCCCACTGGGCACGGCGCGCCGCCAGGCAGCTGGGCGGCCTCGAGCATCTCGTGCTCGATACCGGCCGGCTGCCCCGGATGTATGCGGATGTCGGCAACGCCGGCGCGGGAGCCGACGAGCCACACATCACCGTCCGAGACCATGCCTGCATCACCTCGATGGCCCGCCTGCTCGTGGCGCGCGGAAGCCGACTGCATCTCGGTGGGATGGGCGGTGACCAGGTCCTGCACGCCCCGCCCGCCTACCTGCACACCACTGCCTGGACCCATCCCCGCATCGCGGCCCGGCACCTGCGCGCTCGGCGCGCCGTGAGCGGCTGGCCGTTGGCGGCCACCCTGCGGGAGCTGGCCGATCGCCGCTCCTACCCGCGATGGCTGACCGCCACCGGCCACGATCTCACCGCTCCCGCACCGGATCGCGGTATGCCTCATCTCAGCTGGGGGCCCGCGTTCCGGGTTCCGCCGTGGGCCACCCCGCGAGCCCTCGACGCCGTCCGCGCCCTGCTCCACAAGGCAGCCGCCACCGCGGCGCCGCTGGCCTCCACTCGCGGCCAGCACGCCACCCTCGAGGACCTCCGCAACGTCGGCTACCTCACCCGGCACCTCGCCGGGATCATGGCGCGCGCCGGGCTACCGCTGGCCTGCCCGTTCCTCGATGACCGGGTGGTCGAAGCCTGCCTGGCGGTGCGGCTGCACGAGCGGGCCACCCCGTGGCGGTTCAAGCCGCTGATCGTCGAGGCGATGCGCGATCTGGTGCCCGCCGCAGTCCTGCAACGCACCACCAAAGGCGACTTCAGCGCCGACTGGCACACCGGGCTGCGCGGCGCCAGGGCCCACCTCGCCGGTCTGCTCGAGGACCTGGTGCTGGCCCGGAGGGGGCTCGTCGACGCCGATGCCCTCCGCGCGGTCTGCCTCGGCTTGTACCCGTACACCCTGCCGATGCCCGCGCTCGACCGCACCCTGGCCTGCGAGGCATGGCTACGCGCCCAGACCCCGACCGCCCTCGGCGACACGGCGGGAGTAGCGCCATGACCGTGGCGGGAGTAGCCCGATGACCGTGCGGTTGCGGACCGACGTGTCCACCGCGGACACCGACGACGGCGCGGTCCTGCTCGACGAGCGCGCGGGCCGCTACTGGCAGCTCAACCCCACCGGCGCGCTCGTCCTCCGGCTGCTGCTCGAGGGCACCGCCCCCCACCGGGTAGCCCAGGCCCTGGCCGAGAGGCACACGGTGGGCACTGAGCGGGCGGCTGCCGACGTCGCCGCCCTCCTGCGGCACCTGCGCACCGCTGGGCTGGTGACCGATGACACCAGGAGCCGCCCATGACCCAGCCGCAGACCGTGGCACGCGGCCGCAGACTCCCTCTGCGGCGGCGACCCGCTGTCCTGGTCGCCGTCGGTACCGCCCGCATGCTCGCCCACCTGCCACCACGACGCATCCGCGCCGTGCTCACCGCGCTGCGCCGCGGCGCCGTACCGGCGACATACCGCCAGGTCGAAGACGCCATGGACGCGGTCCTGGCGGTCAGCGTGCTCTGCGGCGGCCGATACTGTCTGCAACGGTCCTTGGCCACCACTCTGCTGTGCCGCATCCGTGGTGTGTGGCCCACCTGGTGCACCGGTGTGCGCACCTCTCCCTTCGTCGCCCACGCCTGGGTGGAAGCCGACGGCCGACTGGTCGGCGAGCCGCAGGACCCTGGCTATTACCACCCCCTCATCGTCATTCCCCCTTGCTACTGAGTCCCCTCCCGGCGCTACCGAGCCCCCTCCCGGAGCTACCGAGCCCCATTCGGAGCTACCGAGCCCCATCCCGGAGCTACCGAGCCCCATTCCGGAGCAACGCGAGGTGAAGAGCCGAGGTCTCGGCTGTGGGGGCGACGCCCAGCTCTTCGGCCAGTAACCGACGACAGCGGTCGTAAGCACGCAAGGCCTCGGCTGGGTTTCCTGCCGCCGCGTGTACCCGCATGAGCAACTGATGCGTCCGTTCCCGAAACGGTTCAAGCGCGATCGCATCCTCCGCGGCGCGCGCCGCGAGTTGGTACCTGCCCCGCTGGGCGTAGCCTTCGCTGAGCACACACAGTGCCCACAGACGTATCCGGCTGAGACCGTGGCGGACATTATCGACCCATCGCCCCATCGCGTCGGGAAGAAACGGCCGTGTGACGACCTTGCGGGCGTACTCCGCGAGCACTATCGCCTGGGTGGAGTCGTCCTCGTGCAGGGCCTGCTCCGCGGTCTCCACGGCGAAGCCGGCCGACTCGACATCGACCACCACGTCTGGCGGCAGCTGAAGCCGGTAGGTGCCGGAGCCTCCGGAGGACGTCGCACCCTGCGGCAGCCCGGCGGCGCCCAAGAACGCGCGAACCTTGCTCACGATGCCCCGTAGGGCGGCCTCCCAGGTGCGAGGGAGCCCATAGGGCCACAGCACCTCGGCAAGCTCGTCGCGGTGGACCGGGCGATCACGCTCGACGACGAGCATCGCGAAGATGAGCCGGGCTTGACGTCCATAAAGCAGCCGCTCATCCACCACCGTATGACCGAACTCCACCGCTATCCGGCCGGTGAGCTGGATCCTCACCGGCGTGAGGTTGAAATCCACACCAATACCGGTGACGATCGCGGACTCGACGTCCTTCGTGACCAACCGTCTCAGCTTGTAACCGTCCACTAGCCGTCCCCCCGACTAGCCGCGCTCCGATAAGTCGAACGCACAACTCGACCCGTCAGGAAGCGGCTCCCATTAGTTGACGCTAGTACCGGCCGGTCGGCTTGCGCCAGGAAGTTCACCCCAACGCGGCACCGGATCCTACTTGACGCACGCTCTGCTATCGGGTCATGTCCACGCGGGGCGCTGTCGCGTCGACAGAAGGTAGGAACACAATAGTGGACACGACAAAAGTTCGCCGATCAACGAATACGCACGGTGACGGTTGCGTCCTGCTTACGCCTCATACCTAGGTTGCCATTAAACAGGATTGGGTACCTCAGCCGGTCCGGCTAACGGCGCCCGCCGGCTCGCGGGAAAGGGAGAGGGTCAAGCGGCCGCATGCCGGTCGCGTTGTCGGCGATCGAGTACTGCGGAACCGGGCGAAGGTCAGACAATGAACCTGTGGGAGGCGGCGCGCATCGCGCTGCGGGCATTACGGGTCAACCGGCTGCGTTCCGCGCTGACCATGCTCGGCATCGTCATCGGGGTCGCGGCGGTGATCCTGCTGGTCGCGATCGGCAACGGAGTGCAGTCCTCGGTCAGTGCGCGTGTCGAGCCGCTGGCCAACCTCATCACCATTGTGAGATCGTCCGGCAACGTCCCCGGCGGCGGCGAGCCGAAGAAACTGATCGACGCCGACATCACGGTGCTGAAGAAGCAGGCACCCGATGTCGCCACCGTCACCCCGACCACCACCGGGCAGGCCGTGGCCGAGACGCAGACCGCCAAGTCCCGCACGAACGTCATCGGCAGCACCGAACGGTGGCTTGAGGTGAACAGCCAGGATATGGCGCTCGGGTCGTTCTTCGACGAGGGCCAGGTCCGCTCCGCCGCACGAGTGGTGGTGCTGGGGTCCAGCGTCGCGACCAACCTCTTCGGCGATGGTCCCCTGACAGCGCTGAGCCGGACAATCCGGATCAACCACCAGAGCTTCAGGATCATCGGTGTGATGCAGCCCATCGGGGAGCCACTCGACAGCGCGTCGGTCATGCCGCTGAACACCGCGCGCCGCTACGTCTACGGCGGCGGCGACAAGGTCGACCAGTTGATCGTGCAAGCCACCCGGGCGACGGCCGTGCCCGCCGCGGTGGACGAGGTGATCCGCATCCTGGACAACCGGCACCGGATCCAGGACCCCACGAAGCGGGACTTCGAGGTCCAATCCCTGCGAGGCCAGCTCGACACCTTCCAGAAGCTCCTGCGTATCCTCACCCTGTTCACCGCGTCCGTCGCGGCGATCTCGCTGGTCGTCGGCAGTATCGGAGTTCTGAACATCATGCTGGTCTCCGTCACCGAACGAACCCGGGAGATCGGCGTCCGCAAAGCGATCGGCGCCACCCGCCACGCGATTCTCGAACAGTTCCTCATCGAGTCCACTGTGCTGGCCGGCCTCGGTGGGCTCATCGGCATCGTGGTCGGGGTCGGCCTGGCGCTGCTCAGCGCCAGGCTCGTGACCTCCTTCGGCTCGCTGTTCACCTCGTTCGCCCCGACCATCAGCATCTCGTCGGTGGTCGTCTCCTTCGCGGTCAGCCTCGCGATCGGACTCATCGCCGGCGGCTACCCGGCCTACCGCGCCGCCCGGCTACGACCCATCGAGGCCCTCCGATACCAGTAACGCGTACCGGTAACGCGTCCTAGGCGAACACCCTGTCCAGCCACCCACGCCACGCCTGCTCGGTCTGCTGCTGGTCGACATCGGCGGCGAAGAGGTGGTGGCTCAAGCCCACCGGAATCCCCCAGGCGTTCCTGCCGAAGAAGCGGTAAAGCCCGTCGGCGGTGCGCAGGCCGATGAAATGGGGGTTCAGGTAGTCCACCACCGCCTCCAGAGGGTCGAGGCCCACCGGGGCGAGCCGCACCGCATCACCTTCGGCGATGTCGTCGGTGAGCCCGAGCCCTCGGCGGAGCACCGTGAACGCATTCGCCTCAGTGGCCGCTGCCGGCCCCTGGGCCTGCACGAACGTCGCGGGACGGCCGCTGAAGTATCGCAGGTACTGCCCGAGGGTGTGGTGGTAGAAGTCCGCATGCTTATCAGCACCATCGGTCTTGGCCGCCCAGTCGTCACCGGCGCTGCCGCTGAGTACCCGGTGGATCACGATGTGCAGCACGGTGCCACCGTCCTCGCGCGCTTCGATGAGGTACTCCAGGTCGGATGAGGAATCCTCACTCTCATGGCGGCAGGCGAACCGCCGCGGCGGATCCCAGACGGTCACCGTGGAGGGCCCGCGGGACACCACCCCACCCTCCCGCGGCTCGATCTCCATCGGATAGAGCCATCCCAGGTTGCCGGGGCCGGTGGCCACCGCGTCCCAGACCTGCTCGGGGGTGGCCGGCAGCTCGTTCTCTCGGCGGATCGTGAACTCCAGAGCCATCGTGTCACCACTCCTTGCTCGCGATGTCATCCGACGTCGCTTACCTGTTCAGTAGGCGACGGGCAGGCAGGCGGGGCCGCGCAGCATCGGGTTCGGCTTCCATTGCACGGTCTCGGTACTCAGGCGCAGCCCCGGCAGACGCCGTATGAGCGTGCCGATCGCGACCTCACCCGCGAGGCGGGCCAGTGGCGCACCCAGACAGAAGTGCGGCCCGTTGCCGAAGCTCAGATGCCGGTTATCGGGGCGGCCCAGGTCGAGCTGGTCCGGGTCCGGGAAACGCTCTGGGTCACGATTGGTGGCGGCCAGCACGAGATGTACGAGCTCGCCCTCAGCCAGCGTCCGTCCGCCGATCTCCACCGCTTCCGCGACGACGCGGATGATGATCTGGGAGGGACTGTCGTAGCGCACCAGCTCGTCGACCGCCGAGCGGATCAGCGTCGGGTCCCGCTGCAGTCGGCGCAGCTGGTCGGGGTGACGCAGCAGCGCGAGGGTGCCGTTGCCGATCAGGTCGGTGGTCGCCTGGTCCCCGGCGGTGACCAGCATGAGGCAGGTCGACAGCAGCTCCTCATCGGTGAGCTGGTCATCACGCTCGGCCACCGTGACCAGCGCGCTGAGGATATCGTCGGCCGGTCGGGCCCGCCGTCGGCGGATGAGGTCGGTGAGGTAGCCCTCGAACTGCTCCACCATCAGCTCGATGCGCTCGACACCCTGCACCGTGTTCGGCGCCCTCAACTGGTGAAACCATGCCCGGACGCGCTCGGTGTCGCCGCGCGGAATGCCGAACAGCTCGCAGATCACAGTGCCCGGCAGCGGGGAGGCCAGCGCCGCGATGAGATCCATGGTGGACCCGGCCGCGACCGCGGCGTCGAGGAGCCCATCCACGATCGCCTGGAGCCGCGGCCGAAGGCCCTGGACCCGTCGAGCGGTGAACGCCTTGCTGACCAGCCTGCGCAGCCGGGCGTGGTCGGGCGGGTCGGTGGTCGTCATGACCCGGCCGAGCCGTCGCGTGAGCCTACTGAAGCGTTGCGGGGCTCCCTGCCGAGCCGCCAACGCCCGTGTCATGCGTTCCCCGTCGTTGGACAGCCGCAGGTCGCGCAGGGCGGCCTCGACGTCGGCGTAGCGGGTCAGGTACCAGATCCCCTGTGAGCTGCGATAGACCGGGTCCTCGCGGCGCATCCGCGCATAGAGCCGGTAGGGGTCCTGACGACACTCCGGCGTCGCCAACGCCAGGATGACCTCGTCGAAGCCACCGTCGTTGTTCTCGACGGCTTCGGGCAGCTCAGTGCCGCTGGACATGGCCGTCCCGGTCCTAGGACTGGTCGTTCATGGCGTCGATGAGGCTCTGCGGCCGCATGTCGGTCCAGTGCTCGTTGATGTAGTCCAGGCAGGCCTCGCGGGTGTCTTCGGGATGGGCGATGGTCCAGCCGGCCGGCACGTCGACGAAGACCGGCCATAGGGAGTACTGGCCCTCGTCGTTCACCAGCGCGAGGTACCGGCCATCGGGGTCTTCGAAAGGATTAGTCACAGCTCAGCGCTCCTTGATGTGTTGGTAGATGTGTGGTTAGCGACTTCTTCGAGTCTGGCCGCCAGGATCGGCCCGATCTGGGCCGTCGAGGCCGGCTCCGTCATCATGCGGTCGTGCGTGCTGACGATAGGGTGGGACTCAATCTCACCGTCGATATATGGCTTCCACGCGTCAGGTGTGGGCGCGTCCTCAGGTCGGTCGATCGTGGAGCTGAACAACAGCAGGTTCCCGCGGAACCCGCCGGGAGTGAAGTCGACCGCGATATGGTAGTTATTGATCCAGACCTTGATGATAGCCTCGAGGTAGCGCTCGTCGAGATCCGCGAAAGTCCTGTCCTGACCGCGGAGGACCTCCAGTGCCCTGGCGAACGTCAACGGTTCACCCTCCCTATCATCCGCGTCAGCACCGAGCATGGCGGCAAGAATGTCCCGCTCCTCGAGTGCGGGCGTGTCCTCGCGCGAGTACAGTCCGCAAGCCGGGTAAGCGTCGAGCACGCCGAGCAGGGCGACCTGTTCGCCGCGCTGTTGGAGCTCGGTCGCGACGGCGTGGGCGACGATGCCCCCGAAGGACCAGCCGAGAAGACAGTACGGCCCGGCCGGCTGGACCTTGTGTATCCGGTCGGCGTAGTCAGCCGCCATCTGCTCGATAGAGGCCGGGAGCGGCTCTGGCCGAGCGAGGCCACGCGCCTGCACCCCATAGATCGGATGGTCCGGGCGAAGATGTCTCATCAGCCCGCAGTAGGACCAGCTGACTCCGCCGCCGGGGTGTATGCAGAACAGCGGCGAGTGCCGGCCCTGGGTTCTCAAGGGCAGTATCACGTCGAACGCGCCCCGGGGGTCCGCCATGTCCAAACGCGCCGCCAGCCCGGCCACGGTCGGGGCTTCGAACAGACCGCGAAGTCCCACCTCGACGCCGAAGGTGGCGCGTACCCGGGCGACCAGGCGGTTGGCGAGCAGCGAGTGCCCGCCCAGGTCGAAGAAGTCGTCGTCGATATCGACCTGGGTCAGGCCCAGCGCTTCGGCGAACAGCTCGCACAGCAGCTGTTCTTGCGGTGTCCTCGGTGCCCGGCCGGTGCCGGCCGCGTCGAGCTCCGGGGTGGGCAGCGCGTCGCGGTCGAGTTTGCCGTTGGGCGTCAACGGCAGCGCATCGAGCATCACCAGCGCCGAGGGCACCATGTAGTCGGGCAGACGCCGGCGCAGATACTCGCGTAACGGTTCCGGTGGCGGCGCGGTGTCCGGAGCGGGCACCACATAGGCGACGAGCCGCTTGTCCTCGGGCCCCTCCTGGCGGACGATGACCGCGGTGCGCGCGACGTCGGGGTGTGTGGCGAGCACCGTTTCGATCTCTCCCGGCTCGATGCGGAACCCGCGAAGTTTGACCTGCTCATCAGCGCGGCCGACGAACTCCAGGTTGCCGTCGCGCCAGCGGGCCAGATCCCCGGTGCGGTACAGGCGCCCACCCGGCGGGCCGTAGGGGTCGGCCACGAACCGCCGCGCGGTCAGACCGGGCTGGTGCAGGTAGCCTCGCGCCAGCCCGGCCCCGCCGATGTACAGCTCCCCCGACACACCCGGGGACAGTGGACGCAGGCCGGGGTCGAGCACATACAGCCGGGTGTTGGCCATCGGCCGGCCGATCGGCACGGTGTGTGCGGCCTCATACGGTGCACGCATCGGATGACACGCGACGAACGTCGTGGTCTCGGTGGGTCCGTAACCGTTGACCACCCTGGTCGCGGGGCACGCGTCCAGCACCCGGGCGACCGCGGTGGCCGACACCACCTCACCCCCGGTCCACACCTCACGCACCCCGACGAAGCAGCCGGGGCACTGCTCGGCCATGAGGCTGAACAGACCCGCGCTCAGCCACAACCCCGTGACACGGCTCTCGGTGATCACCCGCTCCACCACGGCGATGTCCAGCTCGCCTGCGGGGGCCACCACGACCTGTCCGCCGTTCAGCAGCGGAACCCACAGCTCATACGTCGATGCGTCGAACGCCGAGGGGGAGTGCACCAGCACCCGCTGGTGCGCACCGCCGCGCCAACAGGGGTCCAGTGCCAGCTCCGCCACGTCGCGATGGGTGATCGCGACGCCCTTCGGCGCTCCTGTCGAGCCCGAGGTGTACATGATGTAGGCGAGCTGCCGGGGATCGCAGGCGATCCCCGGGTCACCGGGATCCGGTTCGGCACCACGTGCCTGCGCGTCGAGGACGACGACCTGCGCGCGGTCGGGAAGCCGGCGCCCGCGCGGCCCCGAGTCGGTGACCAGAACCGACGCTCCGGTCTCGGCGATGACCAGATCCATCCGTGCCGGTGGGTACCGCGGGTCCAACGGCACATAGGTCCCCCCCGCCTTGACCACCGCCAGAGTCGCCACCACCAGCTCAGCGGACCGTTCCAGCAGCACCGCCACCGCGCTCTCCCGGCCCACCCCCCGGGCGAGCAGCTCATGCGCGAGCCGGTTGGCTCTGGCGTTGAGCCGGCGGTAGGTCAGCGTGGTGTTCCCGGACACCACGGCCACCGCGTCGGGTGTGGCCCGCACCCGGGTCTCGAACAACGCCGGCAGGCCGGCAGCGGGGATCGGGTGGGCGGTGTCGTTGTAGTCGAGGAGCAGCCGGGTGCGTTCTGTCGGAGCGAGGATGTCGATGCGGCTGATCGGCCGGTCCGGGTCGGCGACCGCCGCCTCCAACAGACGCGTCCAGCGCGCGAGGAGTGCCTCGATGGTGGCGGGGTCGAACAGGTCGGTGGCGTACTCGACGACCCCGTCGACGCCTTCGGGGCCGCCGTCCGGGCCGCGCCGTTCGGACAGGCTGAGGGACAGGTCGAACCTGGCGGTGGCGGTCGGTGCCGGTACGAAGCCGGTATCCAGCCCGGGTAGCTCGAAGTCCGCTTCAGGAGCGTTCTGCAGCGCCAGCATGATCTGGAACAGCGGGTGGTGGGCCAGCGACCGGGTGGGGTTGAGGACCTCGACGAGGTACTCGAACGGGACGTCCTGATGGGCGTAGGCGGCCAGCGCGGTCTCCCGCACCCGGGCGAGCAGCTGCGCGAAGGTGGGGTCACCGGAGGTGTCGGTGCGCAGCACCAGCGTGTTGACGAAGAACCCGACCAGCTCGTCCAAAGCCTGGTCGGTGCGCCCGGCGATCGGGCTGCCCAGCGGAATGTCCTCGCCCGCGCCCAGTCGGGACAGCAGCGCCGCGAGCCCGGCTTGCAGGACCATGAACAGGCTGGCTCCGGCTCGGCGCGCCAGGCCCAGCAGCCCATGGTGCATCGTGGGGGCCAGCCGAACGGTGAGGTAGTCGCCGCGGTAGGAGGCCACCGCCGGGCGGGGGCGGTCGGTGGGTAGCCGCAGGTGTTCGGGCAGCCCGGCCAGCGCCTGGGTCCAGTAGGCCAGTTGGGCGGCGAACAGGCTGTTCGGGTCGGTGTGGTCACCGAGCAGCCGGTGCTGCCAGAGCGTGTAGTCGGCGTAGTGCACCGGCAGCGGCGCCCACCCCGGCGCCTGGCCTCGGCGGCGGGCGGTGTAGGCGGCGGCCAGGTCGCGTGACAGCGGGCCCATCGACCAGCCGTCAGCGGCGATGTGGTGCACCAGCACCAGCAGCACATGCTCGTGGGGTTCTAGAGTGAACAGCTCGGCTCGTACCGGTGGCTCGGTGGCGAGATCGAACCCGTGCTGTGCCGCGGCGGCCAGTCTGCCCGGCAGCTCCGTCTCGGTCGTCCGGGTGACGCGCAGCTGCGGGCAGGCCGTCTGCGCATCCAGGACGTGCTGGTATGGCACGCCCTCACGCTGCGGGAAGACCGTACGCAGGCTCTCATGACGGGCCAGGACGTCACCGAGCGCGGCCTGCAACGCTTCGCGGTCCAGCGTTCCGCGCAGGCGCAACGCCAACGGCATGTGATAGGTGGCATGGGGGCCCTCCATCTGGTGGAGGAACCACAGCCGGCGTTGCGCGAACGACAACGGCAACGGATCGGGACGCTCACACCGGGTGAGCGCCGGCCGGGCCGGGCCGGCCTCGCGCAGCCGGGTGGCCAGTCCGGCGACGGTGGGGGTCTCGAACAGGTGGCGTAGCTCGAGCTCGACGTCGAGGCCGGCGCGTACCCGGGCGAGGAGACGGGTGGCGAGCAGGGAGTGCCCGCCGAGGTCGAAGAAGTCGTCGTCGACACCGACGTTGGAGCGGCCCAGCACGTCGGCGAACAGCTCGCACAAGAACTGCTCCTGCGGTGTGCCGGGTCCCCGTCCGGCGCCGACCCGGTCGGGCTCGGGTGCGGGCAGCGCGCCCCGGTCGAGTTTGCCGCTGGGCGTCACCGGCAACGCATCCAGCACGACCAGCGCGGCGGGCACCATGTACTCGGGCAGACGTTCGCGCAGGTACTCGCGTAGCTCGCCGGTCAGCGCGCCGGTGTCCCGCGCGGTGCTCGGGGTGTTCGTGAACGACGAGAGCGGCGGCTGGGCGGCGCGCTCGGGGATGTACAGGTCGACGGGAACACCCGATGCCATCCGGGCTGGGTGGGCGAACACGACGTCCATGGCGTCGGGGACGCCTGTCGACCAGGTGACGCCCACCCAGTAGCCGCACCGGTCACCCAGCGCGTGCAACGCCTCGGGGTCCAGGGCAGCGGAGCCGTCGGGGCGCCCCTTGCGCAGGTCGGCGGGCCGGTGACCGGCGTGCAGTGCTCGCGCGGCGGCGGCATCGTGGGTGATGCGGTGGTTGGGCACACCGGTGAGGCGCAGCATCTCCGGGCGCGCGGCGGTCAGGTGGTCGGTCAATGCGGACAGTCCGCTGATCTGCTGTCCCCAACCCAGCCGGGGCGCCCCGCCCAGTGATATCGGCGTGACCGGGTGTTTGTGCAGGATGACGTCGTAGCGGTAGCAGGTCAGCTCATTGTGGTGGCGTCCGCGTTTGATCCGGATGTCCACCCCGCCGATATCGGCGAGCCGGTCGTGCAGGGCGGTGAAGAGCTCGGGGTCGACCAGCAGTTCCTTCTCCGCCCGGATGGCGCGTTCGACCGCGCGGCGCAGTGTCGCGGTGTCGGTCGAGTCCCCGGCCCGGTGCAACGCCACGGCGGTGGCCAGCGGGCGCAGCAGCCGCAGGTTGCGCACATCACCGATGAACACCCTGCCGCCGGGGGCGACCAGACGCAACGCCCCCTCGAGCACCTCGAGCAGATAGTCGCTGCTGGGGAAGTACTGGACGACAGAGTTGAGAACCACGGTGTCGAACGACCCCACCGGCAGCCCGCGGGTGTCGTGCGCACCCTGGGTGCGGAGCACCACCCGCTGCGCCAGGTCGGAGTACCGCTCGAGATAGGCCGACAGGATCTCGATCGCCGGGGCCGAGAAGTCGGTCGCCCAGTAGGTCTCACACCCGGGTGCGAGCTGGGACAGCAGCAACCCCGTACCGACACCGATCTCCAGCACCCGCCGGGGCCGCAGGGACAGGATCCGGGTGACGGTCTCCTCCCGCCACTCGCGCATCTGCACCAGGGGGATCGGTTGACCGTCGTAGCTGCTGTTCCACCCGGCGAAGTCCTGCCCGAACGCTGTCATCTCCGAGGTGGCGTGCAGCGACTCGTACAGCTCTCGCCACTCGCCGACCCGGTCTCGTTCCCTCTGTTCGTCACGAGCATGGGCGGGGCCGCCGGCAGCCACGACGTACCCCACCAGCCGGGTGTCCTCGGCCCGGTCCGCCCGGGCGATGACCGCCGCCCGCGCCACACCCGGGTGCGCGGCGAGCACCGTCTCGATCTCACCCGGCTCGATCCGGTAACCGCGGACCTTGACCTGGTCATCAGCCCGGCCGACGAACTCGAGATTCCCGTCACCGCGCCGACGGACCAGATCACCGCTCCGGTACATCCGCCCACCAGGCGCGCCGAACGGGTCGGCGATGAACCGTTGCGCGGTCAGGGCCGCCCGGCGCAGATAGCCGCGCGCCAGCCCCACCCCGGCGATGTACAGCTCACCCGCCACCCCGGCGGGTACCGGCTGCAGGCCGGCGTCGAGCACATACACCCGGGTGTTGGCGATCGGCCGGCCGATCGGCACCGGCATCCGCGTCCCAGGTTGTGTCTCAGCTGACAGCGGACCGCTCGTGGTGGCGCACACGGTGGTCTCGGTGGGACCGTAGGCGTTGATCATCCGCCGGCCCGGGGACCAGGCCGCGACCAGCTCCGCCGGGCACGCCTCACCGGCCACGACCACCGTCACCGCTGGTGGTAGACCGTTCTCGGCCGGCAGGACCGCCAGCGCCGAGGGCGGCATCGTCACATGCGTCACCCGCTGGTCTTCGGCCAGCGTGCTCAGCGGCGTTCCGGGTAGCAGCTGCTCCGGCGGGGCGAGCACCAGCGTCGCGCCGGACAGCAGGGTCACCCACAGCTCCGAGACCGACGCATCGAAGCTGGGTGAGGCGAACTGCAGCACCCGGCTGCGCGCATCGATGCCGAACCGGTCACTCTGCGCCGCGGCCAGGTTGGCCAGGCCGGCGTGGCTGACCAGGACACCTTTGGGCTGACCGGTGGAACCCGAGGTGTAGATCACATACGCCGGATGCTCAGCCCGCAGGGGGGTGGTGCGGTCAGCGTCGGTGGGATCGGTGTCCGGATACTCACCCGGGTCAGGGTGGTCCACGACCAACCGAGGGATCGGCGTGTGATCCGGTAGCTCGTCCAGCAGTCCCGCGCTGCTCAGCAGCAACGCCGGTCGGGCGTCGTCGAGCATGAAGGCGACCCGCGCGGCCGGATGGTCCAGGTCCAGCGGCAGGTAGGCCGCCCCGGCCTTGAGGACCGCCAGGATCGCCACCACCAGCTCCGGTGAGCGGGGCAGCGCCAGGGCCACGATCTGCTCGGGACCCACCCCGCGCGCGATCAGTGCCTGCGCGAGCCGGTTCGCGCGCGCGTTGAGCTGGGCGTAGGTCAGCGTGACAGCACCGAAGACCACCGCCGCGGCCTGCGGGCTCGCCTGCGCCCGGATGTGGAACAACTCCGGTAGACAGGCCTGGGGCACCGGGGCCGCGGTGTCGTTGTAGTCGAGGAGCAACCGGTGGCGCTCCGGTGCGGACAGCAGGTCGACGCGGCTGAGTGGGCGGTTCGGGTCGGCGACCGCCGCCTCCAGCAACCGCACCCAGCGCGCCACGATCGCCTCGGCCGTCGCGGGGTCGAACAGATCGCCGGCGTACTCCAGCGCGCCGTCGATCCCCGCGGGCTCTCCGCCCCCGCCGTGCTGCTCCCATAGGCTCAGTCCCAGGTCGAACTTCGCGGTCCCGGTCGGCGCCGGCACGACACCGGTGTCCAGCCCGGGCAGCTCGAAGTCGTCCGTGGGGGCGTTCTGCACCGCCAACAGCACCTGGAACAGCGGGTTGTGCGCCAGCGACCGGGTCGGGTTGAGGACCTCGACCAGGTACTCGAACGGCACGTCCTGGTGGGCGTAGGCGGCCAGCGCGGTCTCCCGCACCCGGGCGAGCAGCTGCGCGAAGGTGGGGTCACCGGAGGTGTCGGTGCGCAGCACCAGCGTGTTGACGAAGAACCCGACCAGCTCGTCCAGCGCCTGGTCGGTACGCCCCGCGATCGGGCTGCCCACCGCGATGTCACTGCCCGCGCCCAGCCTGCTCAGCAGTGCGGCCAACCCGGCTTGCAGGACCATGAACAGGCTGGCCCCGCCTTGGCGGGCGAGCTCACGCAACCCTCGGTGCAACGCCGCGTCCAGCCGGACGGGCACGTGGTCGCCGCGGTAGGACGCCACCGCCGGACGGGGCCGGTCGGCGGGCAGCACGAGGCATTCGGGCAGCCCGGCCAGCGCGTGGGTCCAGTAGGCCAGCTGGGCGGCGAACAGGCTGTCCGGGTCGGTCTGGTCGCCGAGCAGCCGGTGCTGCCACAGCGTGTAGTCGGCGTACTGCACCGGCAGCGGCGACCACCCCGGCGCTTCACCCCGCGAACGCGCCTGATAGGCGGCGGCCAGATCCCGTGACAGGGGGCCCATGGACCAGCCGTCAGCAGCGATGTGATGGACCACCACCACCAGCGCATGCTCACCCGGTGCCAGGGTGAACAGCTCGGCCCGCACCGGCGGCTCGACCCTGAGATCGAACCCGTACCTCGCCGCGGCGGCCAACGCTCGCGGCAGCTCCGTCTCGGTCGTCTCAGTGAGGTGCAGCGTCGGGCAGGCGCTCGGCGCGTCCAGCACCCGCTGGTACGGCACGCCGCCGAGCGGGGGGAAGACCGTGCGCAGGCTCTCGTGGCGGGCCACCACGTCGCCCAGCGCGGCCTGCAGCGCCGCCCGGTCCACCACCCCGGACAGGCGCAGCGCGAGGGGGATGTTGTAGGTGGCGCTGGGGCCCTCCATCTGGTGCAGGAACCACAGCCGGCGTTGCGCGAAGGACAACGGCACCACGTCGGGACGCTCCTGCCGCGTCAACGCCGGCCTGGCCGGCCCGGCGTCATCCAGGTGCAGGGCCACCCCTGCCACCGTCGGGGTCTCGAACAGGGCACGCAACCCCAACTCGACGCCGAGGGTGGCGCGGATCCGGGAGACCAGTCGGGTGGCCAGCAGCGAGTGGCCGCCCAGGTCGAAGAAGTCGTCCTCGACGCTGACCCGGGTGACGCCCAGAACCTCGGCGAACAGCTCGGCGAGCAGCTGCTCCTGGGGCGTCCTGGGCGCCCGTCCGGTCCCCGCGCAGCCGTGCTCGGGAGCGGGTAGCGCGCCGCGGTCGAGTTTGCCGTTGGGTGTCAGTGGCAGCGCGTCCAGCACCACGAACGCCGAGGGCACCAGGTAGTCGGGCAACCGCCCGCGCAGGTAGGCCCGCAGCACCTCCCCTCGGCAGCGCGGGCCGGCGGACACGACGTAGGCGACTAACCGCTGGTCTCCGGGTCGGTCGTGGCGGGCGACGACCGCGGCCTGCGCGACCTCGGGGTGCGCGGTGAGCACGGTCTCGATCTCGCCCGGCTCGATCCGGTACCCGCGGATCTTGACCTGGTCGTCGATGCGACCGGCGAACTCCAGGTTCCCGTCAGCCCGCCGGCGGACCAGGTCCCCGGTGCGGTACATCCGCCCCCCCGGGGGCCCGAACGGGTCCGCCACGAACCGCTGCGCGGTCAACCCGGGCCGGCCCAGATAACCTCGAGCCAACCCGGCTCCGGCGATGTACAGCTCGCCGGCTACCCCTGGGGGCACCGGCGCCAGGCCGGCGTCGAGCACGTACGCCCGCATGTTCGTGATCGGCCCGCCGATCGGTGGGGGCGTCTGGGTCTCCGGCGCCAGCGGGCCGCTCATGGTGGCGCAGACCGTGGTCTCGGTGGGACCGTAGGCGTTGATCATCCGGCGACCCGGCGACCAGGTCGCCACCAGCTCGGGCGGGCACGCCTCACCGGCCACGACCACCGTCGCCGCCGACGGTAACCCGTCCCCGGGCGCCAGCACCGCCAGTACCGAGGGCGGCACCGTCACATGCGTCACCCGCTGGTCGGCGGCCAGCGCGGCCAGCGGCGCCCCGGGTAGGAGCCGCTGCGCGGGGGCCACCACCAGGGCCGCCCCCGACAGCAGGCTCATGCACAGCTCCCAGAACGAGGCGTCGAAGCTGAGGGAGGCGAACTGCAGCACCCGGCTGCCCGCACCGACCCCCAACCGTTCGGTCTGCGCCGCGGCGAGACCGGCGACACCGGCGTGGCAGACCACCACACCTTTGGGCGCTCCGGTGGAGCCCGAGGTGTAGATCACATACGCCGGATGCTGAGGCAGCAGGCGGCTGGCGCGGTCGGCGTCGGTGGGGTCGGTGTCCGGGTGCTCACCCAGCTCCGTGACGGTGTCCGGGTCGTCCATCAGCAGCCGCGGCGTGGCGGCGTCGTCGGGGACACTCGCCGCGGTCTGGGCGTCGGTCAGCAGCAGGGCCGGTCGGGCGTCGTCGAGCATGAGCCCGATCCGCTCGGGCGGGTAGTCCGGGTCCAGTGGCAGGTAGCACGCCCCGGCCTTGAGCACCGCCATGACCGCCACGACCAGCGCGGGCGAGCGGGGCAGCGCCAACGCCACGGTCCGCTCAGGGCCCAGCCCCCGGGTGATCAGCGCATGGGCGAGCCGGTTCGCGCGGGAGTTGAGCCGGCTGTAGGTCAGTGTGGTGCCCTCGAACACCACCGCCGCCGCCTGTGGTGTGGCCCGCGCCTGGGCCTCGAACAACACCGGCAGACAGTCCGGGGGCACCACACCGGCCGTGTCGTTGTACTCGAGGAGCAACCGGGCCCGTTCCTCCGGGGTGAGGATGTCGATCCGGCTGACCGGCCGGCCCGGGTCGGCGACCACCGCCTCCAGCAACCGCACCCACCGCGCCACCATCGTCTCGACCGTGGCCGCATCGAACAGGTCGTCGGCGTACTCCACGACCCCGTCGATGCCCTCGGAGCCGCCGTCCACACCGCGCCGCTCCCGCAGGCTGAGGGAGAGGTCGAACTTGGCGACACCGGTGTGCGCCCCCACGGGAGTGACGTCCAGCCCGGGCAGCTCACAGTCGACCTCGGGGGTGTTGTGCAACGCCAGCATGACCTGGCACAGCGGATGACGGGCCAACGAGCGGCTGGGGTTGAGGGCTTCGACGAGATACTCGAACGGCACGTCCTGGTTCGCGTAGGCGGCCAGCGCGGTCTCTCGGACGCGGGCCAGCAGCTGCGCGAAGCTGGGATCTCCCGAGGTGTCGGTGCGCAGCACCAGGGTGTTGACGAAGAACCCGACCAGCTCGTCCAACGCCTGGTCGGTACGCCCCGCGATCGGGCTGCCCACCGCGATGTCCTCACCGGCGCCCAGCCGGCTCAGCAGCGCGGCCAGGCCGGCCTGCAGGACCATGAACACACTCGCCCCGCCGCGGCGGGCCAGCTCCCGGAGCCCGTGGTGCAGTCCGGCGTCCACGCTCACCTCGACCACACCGCCGCGGTAGGACGCCACCGGCGGGCGCGGCCGGTCGGTGGGCAGCGTCAGCTGTTCGGGCAGCCCGGCCAGCGCCTTGGTCCAGTAGGCGACCTGGGCGGCGAACAGGCTGTCCGGGTCGGCGTGGTCGCCGAGCAGCCGGTGCTGCCACAAGGTGTAGTCGGCGTACTGCACCGGCAACGGTGCCCACCCCGGTGGTCGGCCTTCGCGGCGGGCGGCGTAGGCGGCGGCCAGATCGGCCGACAACAGGCCGATGGACCAGCCGTCACCGGCGATGTGGTGGATCACGAGCAGCAGTACCTGCTCATCGGGAGCGAGCACGAACAGCTCCGCCCGTAACGGTGTCTCGGTGGCGATGTCGAACCCGTGCCCGGCCGCGGCGGCCACCCTCTCACTCAGCCGGGTGGCAGCCGTCTCGGTCACCGTCAACGGTGGGCACCCCGTTTCGACGTCCAAGACCAGCTGGCACGGCACGCCGGCGCCGGCGGGGAAGATCGTGCGCAGACTCTCGTGGCGGGCCACCACATCGCCCAGCGCGGCGCGCAACGCCTCGCGGTCCACCTCTCCGCGAAGGTGCAGCGCCAACGGGATGTTGTAGGTGGGACCGGCGCCTTCGAGCTGGTGCAGGAACCACAGGCGGCGTTGCGCGAACGACAACGGCACCACATCGGGGCGCTCATATCGCGTCAACGCCAGCCGGCCCGGCCCGGCGCTGTCCAGACGGGCGGCCAGCCCGGCGATGGTGGGGGTCTCGAACAGGGCGCGCAGCTCCAGCTCGACGTCGAGAGTAGCCCGGATCCGGGCGGCTAGCCGGGTCGCGAGCAGCGAGTGTCCGCCCAGGTCGAAGAAGTCGTCCTCGACGCCGACGCCGGGCAGTCCCAGCACCTCGGCGAACAGCTCGCACACCAGCTGCTCGTGCGGTGTCCGCGGCACGCGACCGGCGCCGGCATGACCGAGCTCCGGTGCGGGCAGCGCGCCCCGGTCCAGTTTGCCGTTGGGCGTCAACGGCAGCGCGTCGAGCACGACCAGCGCGGCGGGCACCATGTAGTCGGGCAGCCACTGACGCACATACTCCCGCAGCGCATCCGGTCGGCAACCGCCGTCGCCGGCGGGCACGAGATAGGCGACCAGCCGCTTGTCCCCGGGCCGGTCCTCGCGCGCGATGACCGCGGTCTGCGCGACATCGGGATGCGCGGCGAGCACGGACTCGATCTCGCCCGGCTCGATGCGGAACCCGCGGATCTTGACCTGGTCATCGACCCGGCCGGCGAACTCCAGGTTCCCGTCACCGCGCCGGCGGGCCAGATCGCCGGTGCGGTACATCCGCCCACCCGGGGTGTTCGGGTCGGCGACGAACCGCTCCGCCGTCAACCCCGCCCGGTGCAGGTAACCGCGCGCCACCCCCGCCCCGGCGATGTACACCTCACCCGCCACCCCAACGGGCACCGGCTGCAGGCCGGCGTCGAGCACATACACCCGGGTGTTCGCGATCGGCCGACCGATCGGCGCGGGCAGTGGCCAGTCCTCGACGTCGCCGGGCAGGCTGTACGCGGTGGCCACATGGGTCTCGGCCGGACCGTAGTGGTTGTGCAGCCGCCGGTGCGGCCGGCGCCGGTAGAACTGTTGGACCTGGCGAGTCAGCGTCAGCGCCTCACCGGCCTGGGCGATACCACGTAACCGCGCGAGCTCGCACCCCTGCTCGACGGCGGCCTGCGCAAGCGCCTCGAGGACCAGGTTGGGGGCGAACAGCTCGTGCACCTGATGCCGATCCAGCCAGCCCACCAACCGGTCGGCGTCGCGTCGAACCTCCTCGGTGGGGATCACCAGCGTCTTGCCGAAGGCCAGCGTGGACAGGATCTCCTGCGCCGACACGTCGAAGCTGATCGCCGTGAACTGCGCGGTCCTGGTCCCCGGAGGGCCCGCGAGGGCGCGGTGATGCCACCACAACAGGTTCACCAGGCCGGCGCAGGGCATCACCACGCCTTTGGGCACTCCGGTGGATCCTGAGGTGTAGATCACATACGCCGGATGCTGCGGCATCAGCGCGGCGGTGCGGTCGCGGTCGGTGGGATCGGTGTCCGGGTACTCGCCCCCCGGCTCGAGCGGGTCAGAACCGTCGAGCGTCAACCGCGGGATCGCGGGACTGGCCGGCAGCCCGCCCTGGAGCACTCTGTCGGTGAGCAGCAACCCCGGCCTCGCGTCGTCGAGCATGGAGGCGATCCGCGCGTGCGGATAGTCCGGATCCAGCGGCAGATAGCCCGCCCCCGCCTTGAGCACCGCCAACAACGCCACGAGCAGCGCGGGCGAGCGGGGCAACGCCAACGCCACGATCCACTCAGGACCCACCCCCAGGCTGATCAGCCGGTGCGCGAGCCGGTTGGCCCGGGTGTTGAGCTGGGCGTAGGACAGCTCGGTGTTCTCGAACACCACCGCGGTCGCCCGCGGCGTCCGCCGCACCTGCTGCTCGAACAGCTCCGGTAACGTCGTGGCCGGTACCGGGTGGGTGGTGTCGTTCCAGCTTTCCACCACCTGGTGGCGTTCGGCGGGAGCGAGAATGTCCACCCGCCCGATGGGCTGGTCCGGGTCGGTGACCACCGCCTCCAGCACGCGCCTCAGCCGAGCGGCGATCGCCTCCACACCGGCCCGCTCGAACAGGTCGCCGCGGTAGTCCAGCAGTAGGTACAGTCGTTCTCCGGGAGACACCAGGAGGGTCAGCGGGTAGTGGGTGGCGTCGCGGCTGGTGACGGCGGTGATCCGCAGCCCGGTATCCGGCCCGAGGAAGGCGCCGTGGGTGGGGGAGTCCCAGGGGTAGTTCTCGAACACCACGGCGGTGTCGAACAGCTCGCCCATCCCGGATACGTGCTGAACCTGAGCCAGCCCCAGATGATGGTGCGTGGTCAGTGCGGACTGTTCACCTTGGAGCCGGGTCATCATGGCGATCAGCGCCTGCGCCGGACTCACCCGCACCCGGACCGGCACCATGTTCATGAACAGCCCCACCATGGTCTCCACCCGGGGGATCTGTGGTGGCCGGCCGGACACCACCGCGCCGAAGACCACATCGTGGTGTCCGCTCATCCGGCTCAGGACGACACCCCAGGCGCCCTGCATGACGGTGTTCAGGGTCACGCCGTGACGGCGAGTGAGCTCGTTGAGGGCGGTGGCGAGCTCCCGGGGTACCTCGATGATCATCCGCTCCGGGAGGATCGGAGCCCGGCTGTGGTCGACCGGCGCGAGACGGGTGGGGTGTGCCAGCCCGGCCAACGCCTGCCGCCAGGCCTGTTCCGCCGCCGGCTGGTCCTGGTGGGCCAGCCAGGCGAGGTACTCCCGGTACGGGGTCACCGCAGGCAGGGCGTCGATGTCACCCCCGTTGGCGTACAGGGCGGCCAGCTCCCGCAGCATCACCGGCATCGACCAGCCATCGAAGAGAACGTGATGGATGGTCATGACCAGTCGATGGCGCTGTGGCCCTCGACGCAGGAGGGTGAACCGCAGCAGCGGCGGACAGGACAGGACGAACCGGCGAGCGCGGTCTTCGGCCACCAGCCGCGCCACCTCGGCCTCGGCCTGCGCCGGACCCAGCCCGCACAGGTCGATCTCCTCCCAGGGCACCGCGACGTATCGGGGGATGACCTGCACCGGCCGACCCGAGTCCACCTGCCGAAAACCGGCACGGAGGTTCGCGTGCCGGCTCACCAGGGCCTGCGCCGCCGCGCGCAACGCCGGCCCGTCCAGCGGGCCGTCCACGTCGAAGATCTGCTGCACCGTGTACACATCGGTGCCGGCCTGGTCGTATAAGGCGTGGAACAGCAATCCTTCCTGCATCGGTGAGAGCGGCAGGACATCCTCCAAGCCCGACGGCGTCATCTCGGCGTTCTCCACTCGGCTTCGAGTCGTTCGATCTCGTTCTGGCTCAGCGCCGCCAACGGGAAATCGGTGGGAGTGTGACCACCGACGCCGGGTCGAGCGCCATGGTCCACCAGTGCTTCCATCACCTGGAACCATTGCTGAGCCAGCTCCCACACGTCTTTCTCAGACCACATGTCCGGGGCCCAGCTCCAGGTGGCGTCCAGCCACGGCCCCGCACTGTGGTCCCGCACCAGCGTGGTGACCTCCAGGCCATGGGCCATGGGCATCCCCGGGTCACTGCCCCCACCCAGAGCATCCGACTCGGGGGCCACCGCCCACTCCGTGTTCCCCCCTGCCCACGCGGTTCCCGGAGCGGGGAAGCGACCCAGATGGTTGAAAGCGATCTGAGGACCGGCCAGAGCGGCCAGCTCGGGGCCGGTCCGGGGGTTCAGGTACCGCAGCAGACCGAACCCGATCCCGTGGTCGGGCAGCGCCCGGAACTGTTCTTTGACGCGTCTGACCGCCTGTCCCAGGGCTGGGCCGCCAGTGCGGATCTCATCCCATGTCAATGCCCCAGGATCGAGACGAACCGGGCACAGGCAGGTGAACCAGCCCACTGTGCGCGAGAGGTCCATCCCCTCGATGATCTCCTCGCGGCCGTGGCCCTCCACATCGACCAGGACCGCGCTGTGCTCACCACGCCCGTGGCGGCGACGCCACTGGGCGAGCGCCAACGCCAACGCGGTCAACAAGACATCGTCGACACCACCGTGGAACGCCGCCGGCACACTGGTGAGCAACGGGGTGGTGACCCGCGGCGGCAGGGTCACCGTCAGGTGCCGCGCCACCCCGGCCAGATCCCGACGGGGGTCCAGCGCCCGATCGGTCAGCAAGGGATCCGGTGCGCTGAGAATCCGCGTCCATAGCGGCATCTCCACCAGCCGCCGCCGGTCCTGTGCCTGCGCCGACAGCTGCTGTGACCACCGGCGCATCGAGGTGCCCACCGGTTCCCACTGCGGTCGGCGTCCGGCCGCAGCCGCCTCCCAGGCGGCCACCAGGTCCGGCACCAGGATTCGCCAGGACACACCGTCGACCACCAGGTGATGGACCATGAACAGTAACCGGCCCGGCCGGCCCGGCCCGGCGTCGAACCACACGAGTTGAACCATCACCCCCGACGCGGGGGCCAACCGTCCCTCGGCGGCCGCAACCTCCTCGCTGATCACCGCCCGCAGCCCGCCAGAGTCCAGCGCGGCCACATCGACCCGGCGCACCAGTCCACCCGCCGCCACCGTCCCCGCCGGTGCGACCTCCAGCACCCATTCCCCGCCACGACCGTCGGGATACCTCAGCCGTGACCGCAACGCATCATGGTGATCCACGACCGCGCCCACCGCGGCGGTCACCTGCTCCGCGTCCAGGCCGGCGGGAACCCGCAGCAGCATCGACTGGTGGAACCGGTCGAACCGGCCGCTGAGCTCCCGCAGCCAACACATGATCGGAGTGGGCGCCACCACCCCGACTCCCGCCCCGGCGCCCTCAGCCACCGCCTCACCCAGGACACCGGCGATCCCCGCCAGACCCGCGACGGTGCGATGTTCGAACACATCCCGCACCGTGATGATCACACCAGCCGCGCGGGCCCGGCTGACCAACCGGATCGAGACGATGCTGTCGCCACCCAGTGCGAAGAAGTCGTCATCGATCCCGACCTGGGCAAGGCCCAACACCTCGGCGAACAGGTCACCCAGGATCTGTTCTCGAGGAGTGCGTGGACCCCGCCCCGATCCGGCCACCGCGAAGTCAGGGGCCGGCAACGCCGCGCGGTCCAGCTTGCCGTTAGCCGTCAACGGCAGCGCGTCCAGCACCACGAACGCCGAGGGCACCATGTACTCGGGAAGACGCTGACGCAGAAACTCACCCAGCTCCGACCCACCCCGCGCCAACCCACCCCGCGCCTCTGGCCGCAGTCCATCATCGTCAGCCACGACATAGGCGACCAGCCGCTTGTCCGCAGGTCGGTCCTCGCGGGCGATGACCGCGGCCTGCGCGACATCGGGGTGCGCGGTGAGCGCGGTCGCGATCTCGCCCGGCTCGATCCGGAAACCGCGGATCTTGACCTGGTCGTCAGCGCGGCCGGCGAACTCCAGCTCCCCCTCGACCCGCCGGCGGACCAGATCTCCCGTCCGGTACATCCGCCCGCCCGGCGGCCCGAACGGGTCGGCCACGAACCGCTGCGCGGTCAGCCCGGGCCGGCCGAGGTAACCCCGCGCCAACCCCGCCCCGGCGATGTACAGCTCCCCAGCCACGCCAGGAGGGGCCGGCTGCACACCGACGTCGAGCACATACACCCGGGTGTTGAGGATCGGCCGGCCGATCGGCGGGGGCGTCCGCGTCGCCCCGGACAGCGCCCCGCTCATGGTGGCGCAGACCGTGACCTCGGTGGGACCGTAGGCGTTGATCATCCGGCGACTCGGCGACCAGGTCGCCACCAGCTCGGGCGGGCACGCCTCACCCCCCACGACCAACGTCTGGAGACTCGACAGGCCGCTCGGCGCCGCGCCGGCCAACGCCGCCGGCGGAACCAACGCATGACTGACACCCTGCTCAGCCATAACTCGGACAAGAGCCTCGCCCGCGAGCGGACCCGCGGGCGACATCACCAAAGCGGCCCCGGCCGCGAACGCCATGAGCAGCTCCATGACCGAGGCGTCGAAACTGGGCGAGGAGAACTGCAGCACTCGACTGCGGGCATCGACCCCGAAACGCTCGATCTGTGCCGCGGCAAGACTGGGAACGCCGGCATGAGAGACCACCACACCTTTAGGCGTTCCGGTGGAGCCTGAGGTGTAGATCACGTATGCGGGGTGGCGGGGGAGCAGGCGAGCGACGCGGTCGGTGTCGGTGAGGTCGGTGTCCGGGTACTCGCCCAGCACGTCGGCACCGCCGGGGTCGTCGATGACCAGAACGGGGATAGCGAGGTCATCGGGCACATCCGCCCTCGTGTGCTCAGTGGTCAGCAGCAACACCGGTCGCGCGTCGCCGAGCATGAAGACGATCCGCTCCGCCGGGTAGTCCGGATCCAGCGACAGGTAGGCCGCCCCGGCCTTGAGCACCGCCAGGATCGACACCACCAGCGCAGGCGAGCGAGGCAGGACCAACGCCACGATCCGCTCCGGACCGACCCCCAGCGCGACCAGCCGGCGCGCGAGCCGGTTCGCGCGGGAGTTGAGCCGGCTGTAGGTCAGTGTGGTGCCCTCGAACACCACCGCCGCCGCCTGTGGTGTGGCCCGCACGCGGGCCTCGAACAACACCGGCAGACAGTCCTGGGACACCGCACCGGCCGTGTCGTTGTCCTCGAGGAGCAACCGGGCCCGTTCCTCGGGGGTGAGGATGTCGATGCGGCTGACCGGCCGGTCCGGGTCGGCGACCACCGCCTCCAGCAACCGCACCCACCGCGCCACGATCGTCTCGACCGTGGCCGCATCGAACAGGTCGTCGGCGTACTCCACGACCCCGTCGATGCCCGCGGGGCTGCCGTCTGGGCCACGCCGCTCCGTTAAGCCGAAGGACAGGTCGAACTTGGCGACGCCGGTGTCCACCGGGACCCCGGTGACGTCCAGCCCGGGCAGCTCGAGAGCGACCTCGGGAGCGCTCTGCAACGCCAGCATCACCTGGAACAGGGGGTGACGCGCCAACGACCGCGTCGGGTTGAGAACCTCGACGAGATACTCGAACGGCACGTCCTGGTTCGCGTAGGCGGCCAGCGCGGTCTGGCGTACCCGGGCCAGCAGCTGTCCGAAGCCGGGGTTACCTGAAGTGTCGATGCGCAGCACCAGGGTGTTGATGAAAGACCCGACCAGCTCGTCCAACGCCTGGTCGGTACGCCCCGCGATCGGGCTGCCCACCGCGATGTCCTCACCGGCGCCCAGCCGGCTCAGCAGCGCGGCCAGCCCGGCCTGCAGGACCATGAACACACTCGCCCCACCCCGGCGGGCCAGACCCACCAGCCCCTGGTGCAGCGTCGGGCCCAGTGCGACAGCCACGTGACCACCGCGATGGGACGCCACCGCCGGGCGGGGCCGGTCGGTGGGCACGTCGAGCTGCTCAGGCAGCTCGGCCAACGCCTCGGTCCAGTAGGCGACCTGGGCGGCGAACAGGCTGTCCGGGTCGGCGGGATCGCCGAGCAGTCGGAGCTGCCACAAGGTGTAGTCGGTGTACTGCACCGGCAGCGGTGCCCACGCCGGCGCCCGGCCCAGGCACCGCGCCGCATAAGCGGTGGCCAGATCTCGTGACAGCGGACCCATCGAGGCGCCGTCAGCCGCGATATGGTGCACCACCAGCAACAGCACATGCTCATCCGAGGCGAGCATGAACAGTTCCGCCCGTACCGGTGGCTCGGCAGCAAGATCGAATCCGCGCCGGGCCGCCTCGGCCAGCGCCTCGGGCAGCGCCGCCGCGGTCGTCTCGGTGAGGCGCAGCGCCGGGTGCGCCGCCTGGGCGTCCAAGACCAGCTGGCTGGGTGCGCCCTCGGCCTCGGGGAAGACCGTGCGTAGGCTCTCGTGGCGGGCTATGACATCCCCGAGCGCGGCGTGCATCGCCTGACGGTCCACCTCCCCCGACAGCCGTAGCGCCAAGGGGATGTTGTGGATGCGGCTGGGGCCCTCCAGCTGGTGGAGGAACCACAGCCGGCGTTGCGCGAACGACAACGGCACCGCATCGGTGTGCTCATAGCGCGTCAATGCCAGCCTGGCCGGTCCGGCGTCGTGCAGCCGTGCGGCCACACCTGCGACCGTGGGGGTCTCGAACAGAGCGCGCAGCTCCAGCTCGACGCCGAACGTGACGCGTATCCGGGCGACCAGACGAGTCGCCAACAGCGAATGCCCACCGAGGTCGAAGAAACCATCGTCGACACCCACCCAGGCCACGCCCAGCACCTCGGCGAACAGCTCAGCGAGCAGCTCCTCCTGGGGCGTCCTCGGTCCCCGGCCGGTTCCGGCGCGGCCGGGTTCGGGTGCGGGTAGCGCCTTGCGGTCCAGCTTGCCGCTCGGTGTCAGCGGCAGCGCGTCGAGCACCACCACCGCGGCCGGCACCATGTAGTCGGGCAGCCGCTGACGCAGAAACTCCCGCAGCAGGTCCACTCGGCAACCGTCGTCGCCGGCGGGCACGACGTAGGCGGTCAGCCGCTGGTCGTCGGGACGGTCCTGGCGGGCGGCGACCGCCGCCTGCGCGACGTCGGGGTGCGCCGCCAGCACCGCCTCGATCTCGCCCGGCTCGATGCGGAAACCACGGATCTTCACCTGGTCGTCGGCCCGGCCGGCGAACTCCAGACTCCCGTCCGGCCGCCACCGGGCCAGGTCCCCGGTCCGGTACATACGCCCACCCGGTGGGCCGTACGGGTCCGCCACGAACCGTTGAGCGGTCAACCCCGCCCGGCCCAGGTAGCCGCGCGCCAAACCCGCCCCAGCCACGTACAACTCGCCCGCCACACCCGGCGGCACCAACCGCACACCGGCGTCCAGCACGTAGGTGCGAAGGTCGGGGATACCGGTGCCGATCACACTGGTCGCGCCCGCGGCACCGTGTGAGCCCAGCGCACCGTGTCGGTCCAGCGCGATGTGTCGGTCCAGCGCGATATGAGTGACATGCACCGTCGTCTCGGTGATCCCGTACATGTTGACCAACGTCGGTGCATGATCGGGATGGCGCTGATACCAGTCGTCGAGACGGGCGGGCTCCAGCGCCTCGCCACCGAAGATCACGGTACGCAAAGCCGACGACCACCCTACCGCGGAGTCGTCCCGATCGGCCCGCATCAGCTGGTAGAACGCGGACGGAGTCTGGTTGAGCACCGTCACACCCTCGCGAGCCAGCAACCGGAGAAACCGTCGCGGCGAGCGGCTGACCTCATAGGGCACCACGAGCACACGGCCGCCGTGCAGTAGCGCACCCCACATCTCCCAGACGGAGAAGTCGAACGCGTAGGAATGAAACAGCGTCCACACGTCATCGGCGTTGAAACCGAACAGATCCCGCGTAGCGCCGAACAAGCGCACCACATTCTGCTGCGTGATGAGCACGCCCTTGGGTCGGCCGGTCGAGCCCGAGGTATAGATCACATACGCCGGGTGCTGGGGGCTCAGACAAGCGGTGCGGTCAGCGTCAGTCGGATCGGTGTCCGGGTACTCACCCAACGCCTCGACGGTGTCCGGGTCGTCGATCACCAACTGGGGCGTGGCGGTGCCCTCGGGGACGCCCGCCGCCGTCTGTGCGCCGGCCAGCAGCAGCACCGGTCGCGCGTCGTGGAGCATGAAGGCGGTTCGCGCGGGCGGATAGTCCGGATCCAGTGGCAGGTAGCCCGCCCCGGCCTTGAGCACCGCCAGGATCGCCACCACCAGCTCGAGGGAGCGGGGCAGGGCCAGCGCCACCAGCTGCTCGGGACCCACACCCCGATCGATCAGCGCGTGCGCGAGCCGGTTCGCGTGCGCGTTGAGCTCGGCGTAGGTCATCCTGGCGTCGCCGAAGACCACCGCGACAGCCTGCGGGACGGCGTGCACCTGAGCTTCGAACAGCACGGGCAGACAGGCCTGAGGGATCGAGGCGGCGGTGCCGACGTGGTCGGCTAGCAGCCGGACCCGCTCGTGGGTGGACAGGATGTCGATACGGCTGACCGGCCGGTCCGGCTCCGCGACCGCGGCCTCCAACAGGCGCACCCATCGCGCCACCATCGTCTCGACCGTAGCCGGGTCGAACAGGTCGCAGGCGTACTCCACGACCCCCTCGATCCCCTCCGGTGTGCCGTCCCCACCACGGTGCTCGCTGAGAATGAAGGACAGGTCGAGCCTGGCGGTGCCGGTCGGCACCGGCACGAGACCGGTGTCCAACCCGGACAGCTCGAACCCGGCCTGGGCGGAGCCCTGCACCGCCAACAGCACCTGGAACAGCGGATGACGGTTCAACGACCGGGTCGGGTTGAGCACCTCGACCAGATACTCGAACGGCATGTCCTGATGCACGTAGGCCGCCAGCGCGGTCTCCCGCACCCGCCCCAACAGCTGTACGAAGCTGGGATCGCCTGAGGTGTCGGTGCGTAACACCAGCGTGTTGACGAAGAAGCCGACCAGGTCGTCCAACGCTTTGTCGGTGCGGCCCGCGATGGGGCTGCCCACCGCGACATCGTCACCGGCGCCCAACCGGCTCAGCAGCGCGGCCAGCCCGGCTTGCAGGACCATGAAGACGCTGGCTCCGCATCGGCGGGCCAGGCGGGCCAACCCCCGATGCAGCTCGGCGTCCAGGGCCACCGTGACCAGGCCGCCGCGGTAGGACGCCACCGGTGGACGCGGCCGGTCGGTGGGCAGGTCCAGCTGCTCCGGCAGCCCGGCCAGCGCCTCGGTCCAGTAGGCCAGCTGAGCGGCGAACAGACTGTCCGGGTCAGCTTCGTCGCCCAGCAGCCGACGCTGCCACACCGTGTAGTCGGCATACTGCACCGGCAGCGGTGACCACCCGGGTGCCTGGCCCCGGCAGCGTGCCGCGTACGCGGCCGCCAGGTCGTGTGACAACGGTGCCATCGAGGCGCCGTCAGCGGCGATGTGGTGTACCAGCACCGACAGCACATGCTCCTCAGGAGCGAGCGCGAACAGCTCGGCCCGCACCGGTATCTCGGTCGCGAGATCGAACCCATACCCGGCCGCGGCGGCCAGCAGCTCCGGCAGCGCTGCCGCCGTCGTCTCGGTGACGGGCAGCGCGGGGCGGGCCGCCTGGGCGTGCAGGACCCGCTGGCACGGCGTGCCCTCGAGGTCGGGGAAGACCGTGCGTAGGCTCTCGTGACGGGCTAGGACATCCCCGAGCGCGGCGTGCAGCGCTGGGCGGTCCAGTTCTCCGCGCAGCCGTAACGCCAACGGGATGTTGTAGGTGGGGCTGGGGCCTTCCATCTGGTGCAGGAACCACAGCCGGCGTTGCGCGAACGACAACGGCAACGGGTCCGGACGCTCGCCTCGCGTCAACGCCAGCCGGGCCGGGCCGGCGTCGGCCAGCCGGGCGGCCACACCAGCGACCGTGGG